>JBKBXP010000103.1:0-11010 GCA_046314035.1 Pseudorhizobium sp.
AGGTTGCCGCCCATGTATTCCTTGACGGAAAGGCCTCGGGCGGCAGCGCGGTTGGCGATCATCTCGTCGTTGAGCAGACCAGAGCGGATGCGATCCGCATTCACGGCGTTCACCCGGATGTTATCCGCTCCATGCTCCAGCGCGTATTGGCGCGACAGGAACAGGGTGGCTGCCTTCGGCAGGCCGTATGCGCCGAATTTGGCGCCCGGATTGACCGCCTGCTTGGAGGCGTTGAACAGAAGCGCACCCCCTGTCTGCTGCGCCTTCATGATACGCACCGCATTCTGCGCCACGGTCTGGTGGGCGAAGAAGTTCAGCTCGAAGCTCCGGCGCAGCAGTGCATCGTCCATGGTGGCGATCGCACTTTCCCAGGCCGCACCGGCATTCGATACGACAATGTCGGCGCCCCCGAAGGTGGCGACCGTCTTGTCGAAGGCCGCGCGCACTGAGACAGGGTCGGTGATGTCGCAAGCGATGCCAATCGAGCTGTTTCCAGCGGACCTGGCTGTCGCCGCCGCCTTGTCACCGTCGAGATCGAGCGCCACGACATGCGCGCCTTCGGCTGCAAATGCCTTGACGATGGCTGCACCGATGGCACCGGCTCCACCGGTGACCACGGCAACCTGGCCGGTAAATGGTTTTGGCTTGGCGCCAGCGAGCTTTGCCTGTTCCAGCGACCAGTATTCCATGTCGAACAGGTCGGCCTCGCGGATCGGATAGAACCCGCCGCGCGCCTCGCCATCTGCCATGATGCGCAGCGTCTGCTCGCCGATGTCGGCGGCAATGCGCGCCGCCGTTGCGGTCGCGCCCATGCCGACAAGGCCGATCCCTTCGATCCAGGCGAGGTTCGGCACCGGCGACAGCATGGTCTTGGCCCCGCCGATGCGCGGCGCATTGCGCTCGAAATAGGCGATGTAGTCGGCCACGAACCGGTCCACCACCGCGCTGATCGCCTCCGGCCCCCGCGCGACGTCGGCGCGGGTGAGATGCAGCGGATGGCCCTTGGTGCGGATCACGTGATCCGGCGTGGCAACGCCGCGCGTGGCCAGTGACGCCAGGTCCTTGCGCTCCAGGAAGTCCAGCACTGCGTCGCCGTCGCGCAGGTCGAAGACCGGCATCGCTGCGCTTTCGGGCAGGTGGCGGGCAATGGCCCCGCGCAGCGCGGAAAGCGTCTCGGCGACGCTGGCGGTCTGCGGCCGCGCCACGGCCACCAGCTTGCCCGGGCGGCGGCTGGCCAGCCACTCCTCGACCTGGTTGGTGTGCTCGATGATCTTGTCATAGGACGCCTTGGCCGTCGGCCCCCAGGCGAAATGGCCGTGGTTGACGAGCAAGAGGCCCTCGATCCCCGGATGGGCCTCATAGGTCTCGGCGGCAAGCTTGGCGAGGGCGAAGCCCGGCATGACATAGGGCACCAGCGCCAGCTTGCTGCCGAAGATCTCGCGGGTCGCTTCCGCCACTTCCGGCAGGTTGGCGAGCGTCAGGAAGGCGGTGGCGTGGGTGTGGTCGACATAGGCGTGCGGGATGTAGGCGTGCAGCAGCGTTTCCACGGACGGATTGGGTGCGGTCGAATCCATCAGGTTGGAGCGCTGGATGTTGACCATGTCCTCGTCGGAGAGGGCTTCCAGCTCGCGCAGGCGCATCAGCGGGGCCATGCGCACGGCCGGCAGGCCAGCAGCCTTGATTGTCTCCAGATCCCAGCCAGAGCCCTTGATGTGGATGACGTCCAGCTCCTCGCCGAAGATGTCGCGCGCCTTCAGCTTGACCGAGGTGTTGCCACCGCCATGCATGACCAGATCCGGGTCCATGCCGATGAGACGGGAGGTGTAAACGCGCAGCGCCAGTTCGCGCGCAGCCGGGTCCTGACCGGCCGCATCCTGAAAGGCCGTCGCTTCGCTGTCTTGCCACCGGTTTGCGATCATTCCTATCCTCCCGTACATGATCCCCGCGCAAGCATCTGCCTCTTGGCACGTGGCGCCTGGATCAGCTTGATCTTCGGCAGCATTTATACAAAAGTCAGAACATGCTGTCATAAATAAAATGGTGGGGCGAATGGCGGGTGTGAAGCGGCGGACGACGGGACAGATCAGCGGCGAGAACGTGGTGATCGAGGTGGCCTGGATGTATTACCACGAGGGCCTGAACCAGAAGGAGATCGCCGACCGGCTGGGCATCTCGCGCGCCACCGTCGTCAACTACCTGCAGGACGCGCGCGAGCGCGGCATCATCCGCATCTCGCTCAATTCCGATGCCTTCACGCGGCACCGGCTGGCAGTCGATCTCTGCGGCCGCTTTGGCCTGACCGCGGCCTATGTCATCCCGGACGAGGGCGCCGATGACGAGACCACCTTCCAGCGCGTCGTGCGCGGGGCGGCGGAATGGCTGCCGAAGCTTCTGGAAAAGGGCGACCGGCTCGGCGTTGCCTGGGGCCGCACCATCTATGAACTGGCGCAGGCCAGCGACGACACCCGCATCGAGGACCTCACGGTGCTGCAGCTCGTCGGCTCCATGGCCACACCCTATGGCTTCACGGCGGAAGCCTGTTCCACCCGCCTTGCCCAGCGTCTTGGCGCGCTCTGCCTCAACCTGCATGCGCCGGCCGTCCTCACCAATGGCGACATCGCGGCGCAGCTGCGGGCCGAGCCGATCATCCGCGACCAGCTCGCGCGCCTGCTCACCTGCAACAAGTTCCTCTATTCGGTTGGCACCTGCCTGCCGTCCAGCCACATCGTCGGCTCGGGCGTCGCAACGCTCACCGAGCTGGACTGGTACATCGCGCAAGGGGCGACGGCGGTCCTGTGCGGCCGCTTCATCGATGCGGACGGCAAGCCCATTCCGGGGCCGCTCGACGCCCGCGTCATCGGCATTCCGGTCAACCGGCTCGCGGGACTGGACATGGGCATCCTGGTCACCCCCGGCCTCGACAAGGTCGACGCCACCCGCGCCGCCATCCGCGGCGGCTACGCCACCCACATCGTCACCAGCGTCGGCGTCGCGGAGGCTTTGCTGGCGGAGTAGGGGAAGCCTGCCTGCGTCAGTCCGGTCATGCTGAGCGTTCGCGAAGTGCGTGTGCTCCACTCGTCTCGCCGTCGTGGGCAGGAGACGAGCGGCGCTGCAATTCTTACCGCGCTGTCCCGGCCTTGAGCCGGGACCTGGTCTGCGTCTGCTCGGTCTAACCCGCGATGCGTGGTGCAAGACCAACAGGTCCCGGCACAAGGCCGGGACAGCGTGGAGATTTATCTCAGCGCCGGCCCGCCCGGTCCGGGAACATGGCCGCGAGGCCTTCTGTCGTTGCCGGGCAGATGCCGCGTTCGGTGATGAGGCCGGTGACGAGTTCGGCCGGCGTCACGTCGAAGGCCGGGTTGCGGGCCGGTGTGCCGGTCGGCGAGATCTGCACCGACAGGATGCGCCCGTCCTCGCTGCGGCCCTGCACGTGGGTCACTTCCACGCCGCTGCGCTCCTCGATCGGGATCTCCTTCACGCCGTCGACGACGGTCCAGTCGATGGTCGGGGAGGGCAGGGCGACGTAGAAGGGCACGCCATTGGCCTTGGCCGCCAGCGCCTTCAGATAGGTGCCGATCTTGTTGCAGACATCGCCGCGCGCCGTGGTGCGGTCGGTGCCGACGATGACGAGATCGACCTCGCCATGCTGCATCAGATGGCCGCCGGCGTTGTCGACGATGAGGTCATGCGACACGCCGTGGCTGTTCAGTTCCCAGCTGGTCAGCTGGGCGCCCTGGTTGCGCGGCCGCGTCTCGTCCACGAAGACATGGATGTCGATGCCGTCCTCGACCGCGTGATAGATCGGCGAGGTGGCGGTGCCCCAGTCCACGGTCGCCGGCCAGCCGGCGTTGCAGTGGGTGAGCACGTTGACGCGCTTGCCGCCTTTCCGGCGCGAGATGTCGCGGATGATCTCGAGCCCGTTGAGGCCGATCTGCCGGTTCATCTCCACGTCCTCGTCGCTTATCTCGGCCGCGCGGGCAAAGGCGGCCGCAGCACGGTCCGCCGGGCTCAGCGGCTTCAGCACCTTCATCATCTCGTCCAGCGCCCAGCGCAGGTTGATGGCGGTGGGGCGGGTCTCGTTGAGAATGTCATAGGTCTCGCCAAGCGAAGCGTCGGACGGATCCGCCGCCATCTGCACCGCAACGCCATAGGCCGCCGTTGCGCCGATCAGCGGCGCGCCGCGCACCCACATGTCGCGAATGGCAACGGCGAACTCCGCCCGGTTGGTCAGCGGCACGATCCTGAGGTCATGCGGCAGCCAGCGCTGGTCGATGATGCGGATCTCGCCCGACGGCTCGCGCCAGATCGAGCGGTAATGGGTGCCGTCGATTTTCATAGGTAATCCTCTCCGTTGATCTTGCGCGCCAGATCCAGAACCTCGGCCATGGAGGTGATCTCTGCCCGGCCGACGGCCAGCACGCGGCCAAGCATCAGGCCCCTGGCCTCGCAGGCGGCGCGCAGCGCTTCGTCCTCGATGCGGTCATATTCGGCGATGTGGGCGAGCCCCAGCGTGCGGCGGTGCATCTCGATGCCGCAGAAGCCCAGCGTGTCGCGCCAGATGGCGGCCAGCCGCTCCAGACGCGCCTTCTCGGCGGCAAGCGCGTGGCCCTGATCCTCGAACAGGCTCGCCTGATAGAGGATGCCGCTGCGCTCCGTCCGCCACAGCCGGGTAAACTCGGCGCTGAAATGGCTCCAGATCGCGTCGACGACGGACAGGATCCATTCCTTGTACTGCGCGCGGGCGCCGGGGGCCTCGGCGTGGCCGTCCTGGGCGAAATAGGCCATCAGGAAGTTGGCAATCAGCATGCCGATGTCGAAGCCCATCGGGCCATAGGTGGCAAACTCCGGATCGATCACCCGGGTCTGGCTGTCCGACACCATCACCGAGCCGGTGTGCAGGTCACCATGCAGCAGCGTCTCGGCGTTGTTGGCAAAGGCCATCTTGAGATGCTGCGCGGTGATCTTCAGATCCGTGTCGGCTCTGAGCATGGCCACCACCGGATCCAGCGCCGGGGTGTGGCGGTTGAGCGGGGCGGCGAAATAGGGATCGGAAAAGACGAGGTTCTCGGTGATGTCGCAGAGCTCGACATTGCCGGCAAACAGCGCCAGATCCGCCTTGCGCCGGGCGGTCGGCATCGACAGGTCCGAGCCCCGGAACAGGGTGCGGGCGCAGAATTCGCCGAGCACCTTGCCGAGATCGGGATGCGTTCGCCCCTCCATCAGACTCTTGCGCAGGATGACGTGCGGGGTCAGGAACTCCATCACGATCAGCGCCTGCGCCTCATCGAAATGATAGATCTCCGGCACGCTCCCCGGGTCACGTTCCGCCTGACGGATCAGGGCGTTGTACTCGAAGAAGGCGCGCTTCAGCGGCAGCGGCCAGCTTTCCCCCACGAGGCGCACGTAAGGAAGCGCCTGCTTGACGATCAGGCTGCCGTCGGGCCCGTCGATGATGAAGACGAGGTTCAGGTTGCCGTCGCCGACCTCCCGCACGGACCACCGTGCCGGATCGCCGGTGCGTTCGCGAATGGCGGGAATGCTGCCCAGCCGGTCGGCTAGGGTCGCTGGCTCCAGGGCCTTGTAGGTGCTGTCCGTCACAGGTCTCCTCCCTTGTGCGACTTGCGTGATATGGCACTGCGGACTGGCCGCGTGAGTGTTTGATGCGATGCAGGAAATCGGCTTCCAATGCAATTGTCAAATCATATTGACATATGAAAGCTTCCGGACGTAGCCTGTTCCCAGTGGAGGAGAATACACTGTGAGTGATCAGGCAATCCGCCTGGCTGGCCTGTGCAAAGCGTTCGGCCGGAACCAGGTGTTGCGCGGCGTTGATCTGGACCTGTCCGGTGGACAGGTGACCGTTCTGATGGGAGCGAACGGGGCCGGAAAATCGACGCTCGTGAAGATCTTGTGCGGGGTGCATGCGGCCGACAGCGGCAGCGTGACCCTTGCTGGCCAACCCTTCAAGCCCGAGACGCCGTCCGAGGCGCTCAGGGCCGGTATCGTCACGGTCCACCAGAACATCAATGACGGCGTCGTGCCGGATCTGGATGTGGCCTCCAACCTGCTGCTGGACGGTCTGGCCAGCGGTGGTGGTGTCTTCCTCAATGGCCGCAAGATGCGGGCCCGGGCGCGCGAGATCGCTGCAGCCGTCGGTCTGACCATTGACGTCAGCCGTCCGGTTGCCGGCCTGTCACTGGCGGACCGGCAGCTGGTCTCCATCGCCCGCGCCATGGCACATCAGCCGCGCCTTCTGATCCTTGACGAGCCGACCTCGTCGCTGTCCGCCGCCGAGGCCTCGCGGCTGTTCGATCTGATCGACAGCCTGCGCGCCCGGGGCGTCGCCATTCTCTACATCTCGCACCGCATGTCTGACATTCGCCGTCTCGCCGACCGGATCGTGTCGATGCGCGATGGCCGCATTTCCGGTGTCTTTGAAGGTCCGGAACTGGACTATTCCGGTGCCGTGCGGGCAATGCTCGGTCACGAGATCACCGAGGTCGACATCACCATTCCTCAACCCGGTCTGCCCGTGCTCGAGGTGCGCGATCTGGTGCTGCGGCCGGGGGCAAGGCCGTTCTCCCTGACCTGCCATGCCAATGAGGTTGTGGCGATCACGGGTCTGGTCGGCGCCGGCAAGTCGGAGTTTGCCTCCGTGCTGTTCGGCACCGGGGAGGCCGTCTCCGGCGAGGTTCGGCTGGATGGCAAGCTGCATCGCCCGGCAAGTCCTCGCGCGGCCATCGATGCCGGCGTGTTCCTGTCGCCCAAGGACCGGCCGGTCAACGCCGTCGTTGCCGACTTCGACATCCTGCGCAATCTGACGCTGCCGTTCCTGAAGCGCCACAGCACGGCCCAGTTCGTGCGCGGCGCGTCCGAGCTTGCCACGACCCGGCGGATGATTTCCGAGATGGGCGTCGTCTGCCAATCGCCCACCGACGGCATCGGCACCCTGTCGGGTGGCAACCAGCAGAAGGTGATGGTTGCCCGCTGGATGGCCGAGGCCTCGCGGCTCCTGTTGCTCGATGAACCGTTCCAGGGTGTCGACATCCAGGCAAGGCGCGACATCGGCCACAAGATCCGCGAAACCGCCGCCACCCGCGCCACCATTGTTTTCGTCGCCGAACTGGACGAAGCGCTGGAGATTGCCGACCGGGTGCTGGTGATGAGCGAACATTCCATCGTTGGCGAGCACCGCAACGAAAACATCGACGTCTCCGCGATCATGGCCCAGGTGGTCGATGCATCGCTTCCGAGCGCAGCAGGACAGTAAGATGCAGAGTGGTTCCCCGAACGCGATCGATCTGGCCATCAAATATGGCTTCCTGGTGCTGATGGCCGGGCTGATCGTCTTCTTTGGTGTCATGGCGGAAGGCTTCCTGTCGCCGCACAGCGCCGTCTTCATCCTGCAGTCGGTGGCGATCACGGGCATCCTGGCGCTGGGCGTCACCGCCACGCTGGTCGTCGGCGGCTTCGACCTGTCGATCGGCGCGGTCGCGACCTCCGCCCTGATGCTGTCGTCCTATGCCATGGTCGTCTGGCAGCTGGATGCCGTGTCTGCCGTGGCGCTCTGCCTCGCCATGGGCCTGCTCGTCGGCCTCGTGAACGGCCTTCTCATCGTCAAGATGAAGGTGCCGGACCTCCTGGCGACGCTCGGCATGATGTTCCTGCTGGTCGGCCTGCAGCGTATCCCGACCGAAGGCCGTTCCATCTCCACCGGCATGACCCTGCCGGACGGCTCCACGGCCAGCGGCGTCTTCTCGGAAGGCTTCCTGATGCTCGGCCGGCACCGGCTCGATTTCATCCTGCCCAATCTCGTGCCGCTGTCGGTGGTGTTCCTCGTGCTCATCGCCATCGGCGTCTGGGTGTTCCTGGAACTGACCCGTCACGGGCGGCTGATGTATGCCATCGGCTCCAACGCCAAGGCCGCCGGTCTCGCCGGGGCCAATGTCAACGGCTACAAGGTGGCCGCCTACATGATCTCCGGCACGCTCGCTTCCTTCGGCGGCGTCCTGCTGGCCGCCCGTCTCGGCCGTGGTGACGTGGCCTCGGGCAACAACCTGCTGCTCGATTCCGTCGCGGCCGCGCTCATCGGCTTTGCCGTGCTCGGCGCCTCCAAGCCGAATGCCTTCGGCACCGCCATCGGCGCGCTCTTCGTCGGCATCCTCTTGCAGGGCCTGACGATGATGAATGCGCCCTATTACACCCAGGACTTCATCAAGGGCGGCGTGCTTGTCATCGCCCTTGTCTTCACTTTCGCGCTGTCCGGCCGAGGCGGACGGGCGCGCGGCTGACGTGGACTGTATAAAACAGCAACGGGAGGAATCATGATTACCAGACGTCTCTTCACGGCCCTTGCCGCCACCGTGGCGATGGTCCCGGGTCTCGCCTTTGCCGCCGAGATGCCGAAGCCCTTCGACAAGCCGGCCGAGGTCAAGATCGCGCTGGTGCGCTATCTCTCCACCGGCGATTTCTTCCAGGCCTATCTGTCCGGCGTCGAGAAGCAGGCTGCCGCGCTTGGCGTTGACCTGCGCGTCTTCGACAGCCGCCAGGATGCCGCGCTGCAGGCCGACATGGTCGATCAGGCGATTGCTCTGGGTGTCGATGGCATCATCATCCAGCACGGCCTGACGGAATCCATGCAGGCCGCCGCACAGCGCGCGGTCGATGCCGGCATCAAGGTCGTTGCCTTCGATGTGAACGTCGAGAACCCGAAGATCCCGCAGATCGAGCAGTCCGACCGTGACCTTGCCCGTCTTGCTCTGGAGCAGGCCGTGGCCGACAACGGCACGACCTGGACCGCAGGCTACGTCTATGTCCCGGGCATCGCCCCGCTCGACCGCCGCGACGAGACCTGGAAGGCTGTCAAGGCGGCAAACCCGGGCATCAAGCAGGTCGCCGAGTTCGGCACGCTCGACAATCCGATTGCCAACTCGGTCGCCAATCAGGCCCGTTCGGTGCTGTCGGCCAACCCGGGTATCAACGTTGTCTTCGCCCCTTACGACGAATTCGCCAAGGGCGTGAAGATCGCCGTCGATGAAGCCGGCATGTCCGGTCAGGTCTCGATCTACTCGGCGGACGTGTCCACCTCGGACATCGCCGCCATGCGCGAGGCCGGTTCTGCCTGGAAGGCCACTGCCGCCACCAACCCGGCCGTCGTGGGCGAAGTTTCCGTCCGCGCGCTCGCACAGCTCCTCGCCGGTGAAGATCCGGGCCGCAGCGTCATCGTGCCGCCGACCCTGATCACCCAGAAGATGCTGAACGAACTCGACATCAAGAACATGGAAGAACTGGGCGCCAAGCTGCCCGCCTTCGCCCATGCCGATGTCGCCGTTCCGGCCTGGATGCCCCTGCCGAAGCGCTGAGTTTTGCGCGGGTAGACCAAAGGAAAAGCCGGAGCGGGTGACCGCTCCGGCTTTTTGCTGCTGACGAACGCTCGGAAGGCCCATCATCCCTCCGGGTCACCCCGGCCAAGCGCAGCGCCGAGCCGGGGCCAACTCGCTTCCAGAGCGGTGATGCGGGCAATGCCGCGAGTTCGACGGAAATCCGCAATCGCAGCGGCATTTTGCGGTGCCGCAAGCATGTCGTCGGCTCTGGAAACGAGTAGGCTCCGGATCTCAGCTTCGCTGCGTCCAGGGTGACACCAGCGACCTCCCCAAATACACGAAAGCCGGAGCGGTCACCCACCCCGGCTTCTGAGTGTTGCAGCAGGCTGTTTGGCTTCAATCGTGTTCCCGCTCGACCTCGTCCAACGCCTTGCGCATGGCGGTGATGCCGGCGCCGATGTCGTCGCCAAGGCGCAGGAGGCTGCCGCCGAGGAGATAGACCACGTCGCTGCCGTACATCCGGGCCATTTCACCGGCGCGTTCCACGCTCATGCCGCCGCCGGGGCTCGGCAGCATCGCCCGGCCGGGGCCGTCCGCAGCGCGGCAGGCATCGGCGATCGACTGGCATTCGGCGACAGTGAAGCCGAAGCGGCCGCCGACATTGGGGAACACGGAAATATCCGAGCCGGCGATGCGCTGCAGCGTGCCGAACATCATGGCATGGGTGAAGCCGGTGTCGGGCGACAGGACATAGGGTCCGAGGAAACTCGGATGCGTCATCACCGGCATGGCGAGCCGCTCGTCGGCGGCGATGCGTGCGGCGATGCCGAAGCCGAGCAGACCCGGCATGATCAGGATGCCGTCGGCGCCGGTATCCCGGGCAAAGCGGACGTTGGCATCCAGCTCCTGCGGTTCGCCGGCCAGCGAAGGAAAGTACAGCGCCTTGCGGCCGGTTTCCTCCTGAGCCCGCGCCAGGGCTGCGGCCGTCTTCTCGACGCGCTCGCGGAAGGGGGCCATCGGCTGGTCCATGATGCCGTGGTCTTCCTTGACGATATCGGCCCCGCCCTTGGCGCAGAGATAGGCGATGCGGGCCAGCGCGTCGGCCCCGAGCCCCTGCGGCTTCAGCACCGGAGCGATCAGACCGCCCTTCGGCCGCCCGGCGAGCCGGCGGATGCCCTCGATGCCGAAGCGTGGCCCGGGATGGCGGGCCTGCATCGTCGCGCCGAGGGCAATGTCGATCACCTTCAGTCCGCGCTGGATGGAGGAATTGCCGAAGATCACGTTGAAGAACTGGGCGATCTCGAAACCGGCGCTGTCCGGGCTGTAGCTGATGACGGCCCGGAACGTGACCTCGCTCTCGCGTCCGACCTCCTCGATCTGGCCGAGGATCTCGTCGGCGATATAGCCTTCCGGCACCACATCGCGGGGGACTTCCACGGTCTGCTCAAGCGCGATGGCCTCGGCGCGCTGGCGCGCCTCGGCCTCGCTTGCGGCGAAGATGCGGTAGGTGACGGCAAAGCGCATCACAGCGCCTCCGCCTTGACGGCCGAATGCACGGCGTCGACGCGCACGCTGTCGAGGGCGTCCTCGTCGATGCCTGTCTGCTGGCCGGTCAGGTCCTCGATGGCCTTGACCATGGCCAGGTCCGCCGCCGTATGCGGCGTCTCCGCACTCATGGTGCGCTCAT
>JBKBXP010000104.1:0-11007 GCA_046314035.1 Pseudorhizobium sp.
AATAGCTCCCAATGCGATTGAATGATCCAACCCCCAAGCGCCTCCATTGGTTCCAAGAGCACTCCCTCGCGACACCTTCTTCTGACATAGTAGATGCCGACATCATGGCTTGAGCGGAACCGGCTGCTGTTGCTGGCCGTTCGTTTGCGGAAGCACGGTTCGATGTCGAAGGAGGATAGAGTGGCTCATACACAGGATCATTTCGCAAACTGGCTTCGCGATGCTCACGCCATGGAGGAGCAGGCGGTGACCATGCTGACGGCGCAGGCAAAGCGGATCGAGAACTATCCGCTACTCAAGGCGCGGATCGAGCAGCATCTTGCCGAAACGAAAGAGCAGGTCGCGGCACTCCAGACCCTGCTCGACAAATTGCCGAACCGGCGCATGTCGTTGCTGAAGGATGTCACCGGCCGATTGACGGCGACCCTGCAGGTGCTAGGAGGCGCACTGACCCCGGATGAGGTCGTTAAAGGAGCCATGGCCGCCTACGCCTTCGAGCACGTGGAGATCGCCACCTATCGCGTGCTGATCGCGGCTGCCGACGAACTGGGGGAGACGGAGGCTCAGGCGGTTTTCGAGCGCATCCTGGAAGAAGAGATGGCGATGGCGGCCTGGTTACAAGACAACCTTGCCGACACGACGCGGCTCTTCCTGATGAGAGACGAGCGCGAACTTCAGGCTAAACGCTAGTGGGAGCCTGAGAGCAAGCTGGCGCTAATTGATGTGGGTCGCAGGATCTGCCAGCCGTGCCCGGAGCTCGCTCTCGTCACGAACACCCGCCTGATAAAGTTCGAGGATTTGTGCGGCAAGCCGGTTTGCTGCGTCCTGGCCTCCCGCAACCCGCCGCTTGCTGTAGATGTCGATGTAGCATCTTTGGAGAAGGGCCAGTTCTTGCGGCTCGAAAGTAGCATGCGAAATCTGCGTCATGTCATGCCTCCGTTAATCCGGAGCCGAGGTACTCTGCATCATGCAAGACCCGACAATTATCCCTGAGGATGGGTTCATCCTACTCGGAACGCCGCCTGGTGCAAGCGTGAGGGAGAGAGGAGACAGGCTTCGTCGCACATCTCACGGAGACGTTACTCCTTCCGTCATTGAGCGATCCCGCTGATTGTCAACGGCGCGATTTCGCGCTGCAGGTGCCTCTGCCTGACCGGATCGACATCCGGCGAAGCGGCGAAGGATTGCAGCCAGATCTGCGTCGACAGTATACCGACGAAGGCGGCGTTGTCCCTGAACCCGCTGACGGGTCTTGCCCGGCATTTCTGGTGAAGCCGGGCGACCGCTTCTGGAGCAAACAGCCCGCTGTCCGCAATTGCCTGCGGGCGGAGCAGATCGCGAAGGTAATCCGGTTCGGGTGAGAAGAACGATGCGCTGTCCGGTGCCCGGTAGGGCTGTTTCGGACGCCGCACCACGGTCTCGGGCAGGAGATCCCCGGCGACCCGTCGCAGGATGTCCTTCTCGCTCAACCCCTTCAGTTTCGCATCCGGATGAAGCCGGTTGGCGAATTCCACCAGCCGGTGGTCGAGGAAGGGGAAGCGGCCCTCGATGCCATGCGCCATGGCCATGCGGTCGCCCTGGCTGGAGAGGATGTAGCCCGGCAGGAGGAAACGTGCCTCCAGGTACTGCGCCTGGTGAAGGGGGTGCCAGCGAGGAAATTCGGACGGCAGTCGGGACGCCAGATCCTCGGCGGCGTCGTATCCCTGAAGCGTCGACCGCAGGTCGTCCGAATAGAAGATCTTTGCCGCGGCGGTGCTGCGGAAGCGCGGCCGATGCGAGAACAGCGGATCATCCGGCGCGTCCTTGTTGGCACCGAAGAAGGCTGCCAGATATTCGGTCGACTGCTGCTTCAACCCGGGCAGGTAGGGATAGAGCTTGCGGAACAGATGCGGGCGGATCCGCGAGCCGGGCTGGCGCGCGCAGAAGCGCCGGACCCGCGCTTCCCGAAAGATGTCGTAGCCGGCAAAGACCTCGTCGGCACCCTCGCCGGTCAACACCACCTTCATGCCGGATTGCCGCACCAGCCCGGAGAGCTGGAAGAGGGGCGCCGGCGCCGTGCGCAGGACCGGGCGCTCGGTGAAGCGGATGACGTTCGGGAAGCTGCCGGCAATGTCTTCGGGGCCGCATGCTACTGATCGGTGATGGGTACCGAGGCTTTCCGCGACCTGCCGCTGGAACGCGCTCTCGTCGTGCTCGGCACTGTCGAAGGTGACGGAGAAGGTGTTCAGTCCGCCGGGTGCCATGGGCGCCGCGAGCGCTGCGATCAGCGACGAATCCAGTCCGCCGGAGAGGTAGGAGCCGACCGGCACATCGGCACGCATCCGCAATCGCGTCGCATCCAGCAGCAGCGCCCGCAGTTCCTCCTCGGCCTCGCCTTCGTCTTGTACCGGCCGCAGGTCGGCGAGATCAGGATAGTCGAGACGCCAGTAGGGTGTGACCCTTGCGCGGCCGTTTTCGATGACCAGAGACGTGCCGGGCTCAAGTTCGGAAATGTTCTTGAAGGCCGTGCGCGGGGCGATCGGCGCCCAGAGCGTGAAGATCTGGTCGAGGGCGAAAGGATCCAGTTCCGCCTCGATGCCGGGCACGGTCAAAAGCGCCTTCACCTCGGAGCCGAAGTAGATGACGCCGCGTCTTTCCGTATAGAACAGCGGGCGCACGCCCATGCGATCGCGGGCCAGCAGCATGCGGCCCCGCCGCCGGTCCCAGATCGCGAAGGCGAAATCGCCGTTCAGGCGCGACAGGCAGTCGTCACCGTAGTGCGCATAGAGCTGGAGCAGGACCTCGGTATCACCGCCGGTGCGAAAGCGGCAGCCGCGGGCGATCAGGTCCTGGCGCAGTTCCACATAGTTGAAGATCTCGCCGTTGAAGGCGATCATCAGGTCTCCGTCCTCGCTTGCCATCGGCTGATGGCTGTCGCCGAGGCCGACGATCGACAGGCGGACATGGGCAAGGCCCACCCCTGGTGCGGCGAAGGTTCCTCGGCCATCGGGGCCGCGGTGCGCGATCGCCTGCGCCATGGATTGCAGCAGAGGCTCCGGCCCATCGGCCAAATCAACCTCTCCGACGAAGCCCGCAAATCCGCACATTTTCTTCCGATCCGACCTGTAATTCCCTGAACGTAAGCGCAGAAAGTGCAGCAGCGGTTAACCCGCTCGGCACCGGGTCAACTGAGGCAAAGGCGCGAAACCGGCGGTTAAGCTGGCTCCATGCCCAGGATGACGGTCGGCCACAGTTCCGAGACGGTCGGGTGGATCGGCACGGCCCACCGGAGTTGATCGACGGTGGCGCCGGCGTTCATCATGTCGAGCACGCCGTGAATGGCCTCGTCGCCGCCGGTGCCGAGGAGTGCCGCGCCCAGGATCTTGCGGCTGTCGGCATCGGCAATGATCTTCATGAAGCCCTGTGTCTCGCCTTTCTCGATGGCGCGTCCGACACGGCTCATGGGCCTTGTGCCGACGAGCACCCTGTGTCCCGCTTCCTTTGCCTGAGACTCCGTCATCCCCACCCGCCCGAGCGGTGGGTCGATGTAGAGGGCATAGCCGAGCAGGCGGTCGGAGACCTTGCGGTTCTCGCCGTCCAGCAGATTGGCGGCGACGATCTCGAAGTCGTTGTAGGCGGTGTGGGTGAAGGCGCCTTTGCCGTTGCAGTCGCCAAGTGCCCAGATGCCGTCGACAGTGGTGGAGAGACCGTCATCCACCTTGATGTAGCCGCGCCCGTCCAGTTCGACACCTGCCGTCTCCAGCCCGAGATCATCGGTGTTCGGGCGCCTGCCGGTGGCGAGCAGAACGTCCGAGCCGATAATCTCCGGCTCGCCTTCGCTGCACTCCAGGCCGACGGCGACACCCTCGTCGTGGCGGCGGAAGCGGATGCACTCGGCGCCGGTGCGAACCGCTATGCCCTCGCTCTCCAGGATCTCGCGGATGGCCTGGGAAACGTCCGGATCTTCTCGACGGATCAGCCTGTCGCCCTGCTCGACGACGGTAACCTCAGCCCCGAAGCGGCGATACATCTGGGCAAATTCCAGCCCGATATAACTTCCGCCGACAATCACGAGATGGCGCGGCACGCGGTCGAGCATGATGATGCTGCTGTTGGTGAGGTAGTCGATGTCCTCGATCCCCGGAAGATCGGGCACCACCGCCCGTCCGCCGACATTGATGAAGATCTGCGGGGCCTGCAGCAGTTCGTCGCCGACCCTCACGCTGTCGGGTCCCTCGAAGCGCGCGTGGCCGCGGATCAGCGTGCAATTCTCCATGCCGCCCAACCAAGTCTCGTTGTTGGTTCGGGCATTGAGCGTCACCTGATGCGAGCGCTGCATGACCTTTGCCATCCGGACCTGCAGGGGACCGTCGAAGGAAAGACCGTAGTCTTCGACGCGGCGCGCCAGGTGCGCCGCATAGGCACTTGCCACCAGCGCCTTCGTCGGCATGCAGCCGGTGTTGACGCAGGTACCGCCGACATGCTGGCGTTCGATGATGGCAACCGTCTTTCCGGCGGCCGCCAGTCGCCCGGCGAGCGGAGGGCCGGCCTGGCCGGTGCCGATGATGATCGCGTCGAAAGTTCTCACGAGAGCACCGCCATGGGCACGGCATTGATGACGAGCCAGGCACCGATGATCGCGCCCGCATCTTCGACGAGGCCTGCGGGCGTATCGGCGACCGCCAGAACGGTGAGGATCACCACGGCCAAGATGGAGCCCGGGAAGGGCAGCCAGGTGCCCGTCAGGGCAAGTGCCCGCGAGCCAGCGACGACGCCGATCAGAAGAGCGAGGCGGTAGATCATCTCGGGCCCTTTCCGGCGGCGAGGGGAGCTTGCTGTGCGTGATCCAACCACGCCGCCGGCAGGAGTCAAGTGAAGCTTGATCGGCAGCGGTGTCGCTCTCTGTGCACCGGCAACATTCTGTAGCAAATGATGTGGTCTCTCCGTATGATCGCAGCCTCTTGCTGGGAGGAGCCGGATCCATTTGCCTCATTGTGTCCTGATCGCGTCGATCGCCTGCGTCGTCGTCCTGGTGTCCGTCGTCTTCGGTGGCGGAACCATTGCCTCCCGCAGCTATCTGGAGGAAACCGCCGCGCAGGCGCAGACAACGCTCCGGCTTGCCGTCGCGGCCCTGGAGGGACATCTCAAGCGTTATGAGGCCTTGCCGGCGCTGATTGCAGATCAGGAGAACATCGAGGCACTCGTGCAGCGACCAGGCGATGCCCAGCTGAGGACGGTCGCCAATGCTTACCTGAAGGACATCAACGGACTGCTGACATCCTCCGACATCTACGTGATGACCATGGATGGCGAGACCGTTGCCGCCAGCAATTACGATGGGCCCCTGAGCTTCGTGGGCGAGAACTTCAGCTATCGCCCCTATTTCCAGGAGGCTGCCCAGGGTCGGCAATCGCGTTTCTATGCACTCGGGACCACCTCCTTGAAGCGCGGCTACTACTTCGGCTCGCCGATCGATGTTCGGGGCGAGATCCTCGGGGTGATCGTCTTCAAGGTCGATATCGATGCCATCGAGCGATCCTGGAGCGGTGGCGACAGCCGCATCTTCGTCTCCGATCCGGAAGGCATCATCTTCATGACGGGCTCGCCGGAATGGCTCTATTCCGCCATAGAGCCGCTGACGCCGGAACGCCTGGCGCGAACGGAGGTTTCGCGGCGCTATGCGGACGCATGGTTGCGCGAACTTCCGGTCAAGCGCGGCACCTATGCCGGACACGACAGCATGACGATCTCGGACGGGACGGCCGACCGGGAATACCTGGTTGCCTCGGCGCAGATGCCGGACGCCGGCTGGACCGTGAACGTCCTCATCGACACCGGAACCGTCCGCGCGCAGGCGAAGACCACGATCATCGCCATCCTGCTGTTCCTGTGCCTTGCGGGTCTTTTCCTGGCCGTCATCCTGCAGCGCAGAGCCCGCCTCAACGAGAGAATGCAGATGCAGGCGGAGGCAAAGGAAGAACTGGAGAGACGGGTAGATGAACGCACGGCGGATCTCGCCCGCGTCAACAGCCGGATCGAAAAGGAAATCGCGGAACGCCGGCTGACGGAGAAACGCCTGCGACAGACGCAGGCGGACCTGATCCAGGCCGGCAAGCTTGCGGGTCTTGGGCAGATGTCGGCGGCACTTTCGCACGAGTTCAACCAGCCGCTGGCGGCGGCCAAGACCTATGCCGAAAGTGCCGCCGTCCTGATTGCACGCGGTCGCACCGAGGAGGCGAGCGACAATGTGCGGCGGATCTCCGCCTTGATCGACAGGATGGCGTCGATCAGCCGCCATTTGCGCAATTTCGCCCGCAAGCCGAAGGAGAAGCTCGGCGCCGTCTCGCTCGACGAGGTGGTGCGGGACACGCTGGAGATCGTCGATGCTCGGTTGAAAGCCGCGGACGCAAAGCTGGTTGTGACGGTTGGTGCAGGCCTTCCTCACGTCAGTGCCGGGGCGGTGCGGCTGCAGCAGGTGCTGGTCAACATCATCACCAATGCCGCTGACGCAGTGGAGGGACTGGAGAACCGGGAGATCAGCCTTATGGCCACGGTGGAAGGGGGCAAGGTCGTCGTCCTGGTTCGAGATCACGGGCCAGGCGTCGTCGCCGCGATACGGGAGAGGATCTTCGATCCCTTCTTCACCACGAAGGGCGTCGGCAAGGGGCTCGGCCTCGGGCTCTCCATCTCCTACAACATCGTCAAGGATTTTGGAGGCAGCCTGACTGTCACCGATGCTGCCGAGGGCGGCGCGGTCTTCCGGATCGAACTCGATGCCGCCAGCGAGAATGCGCTCGAGGCTGCGGAATGACCGACCAGAGGGTTCTGCTGGTCGATGACGAGGAGGAATTGCGCCGGTCGACGGCGCAGGCGCTCGAGCTGTTCGGACTGTCGGTGCAGACATTTTCCACCGCCGACCCGGTTCTGGAGTTGATCGGCTTCAGTTTCGACGGGGTTGTGGTGACCGACATCCGGATGCCGGGGATCGACGGCATGACGCTTATGCATCGCATCCGCGAGCTGGATCCCGAGATCCCGGTGATCCTGGTGACCGGGCATGGCGACGTGCAACTGGCCGTCAAGGCAATGCGCGAGGGCGCCTATGACTTCCTGGAGAAGCCGTTCACGCCGCAGCATCTTGCCGGCGTCATCCGCCGGGCGCTCGATCGCCGCGGGCTCGTGCTGGAGAACCGCCGGCTGCGGGCCGTGGCCGGCAAGCGCGACGATCTGGAGGCGCGGCTGCCGGGCCGGACGCAGATCATGGTCGACCTGCGCTACCGGATCCGCGCCATCGGGGCGACGGATGCGGATACGCTGATCATCGGTGACACCGGTGCTGGCAAGGAGGTGGTGGCGCGGGCGCTCCACGACATCAGTCCCCGCGCCAGCCGTCCCTTCATTGCGATCAACTGTGCAGCACTTCCCGAAAACCTGATCGAAAGCGAGCTGTTCGGTCACGAAGCAGGGGCCTTCCCCGGAGCGATCCGGGCACGTTTCGGCAAGTTCGAGCATGGAAGGGGCGGAACGATCCTGCTCGACGAAATCAGCTCGCTGCCCTTCGACCTGCAGGCGAAGTTCCTGCGGGTGCTGCAGGAGAGGGTGATCACCCGGCTCGGGTCCAACGAACTCGTGCCGCTCGATGTCCGCTTCATTGCCACCAGCAAGGTGGATCTCGAGGCGGAGGTGGCGGCGGGCCGTTTCCGCGCCGACCTGCTCTACCGGCTCAATGTCGCCACCATCCATGTGCCGTCGCTCGACCAGCGCCGCGCCGACGTTCCGCTCCTCTTCCTCCATCTCGTGAGGGAGGCTGCTGCACGCTTTGGCCGCGACGACATGGAGGTGCCGCCGGACGTGATCTCCTCCGTGGCGCAGAGGGACTGGCCAGGCAACGTCCGTGAGATGCGCAATGCCGCCGACCGGCTGGTGCTCGGGCTCGAAGCCGCGACGGTCGACGTCGGGTCCGGCCGGGAGGTCAACGGACGCTTGGCCGAAAAGGTCGCCGCCTTCGAGAGGAACATCATCGCCAGTGCGATCGCCGCGCACCGCGGGGCTCTGCGGCCGGTCTACGAAACGCTCGGTATCTCCCGCAAGACGCTCTACGAGAAGATGCAGAAATACGGGCTGGATCGGCGCATTCTCGGCCCGGACCAGGGTTTCGACGAGGAGCGCGACCTGTAGCCTTTCCCAGAGACAGACGCCGATGGGTGGATTTCCACCCATCAATTTGCCCTGTTGTTTCCTTTTCCACCCATGCTGCGGCGCAAGGAGCGACAAACCACTCTTCAGCAGGTGAAGGATGATTGCGACTCTTGCGCTGCGGATATCAACATCCGGCAGGCTTGGCGCCGGAGGAACTTGCGCCGGCTCAAAGATAGTTCATCCTGGAGGAGCTCGATGAAAACTCTGAACGCCATTCTTGGCGCCACCGCTCTTGCGACTGCATCTCTCATGTCCGTGTCTGCCGGTGCGCAGACCTATCCGGAGCGCACCATCACCATGGTCGTTCCGTTCGCTGCCGGCGGTCCGACCGACACCGTCGCGCGCCTCGTTGCCGAAGCCATGTCCAAGGATCTGGGCGAGCAGGTGATCATCGAAAACGTCGGTGGTGCCGGCGGTACCCTGGGTGCCGGACGCGTGGCCAATGCCGACGCCGACGGCTACACGCTGCTTCTGCACCATATCGGCATGGCAACCAGCGACACGCTCTACCGTCAGTTGCCGTACGAAACGCTCAACGCTTTCGAATATGTCGGCCTGGTCACCGAGGTGCCGATGACCATCGTCGCCCGCAAGGATCTCGAGCCGGCAGATCTTGCTGGCCTGATCGAATATGCCAAGGCAAACCAGGATACCGTTACTGTCGCCAACGCTGGCATCGGTGCCGCCTCACATCTCTGCGGCATGCTGTTCATGAGCGCCATCGAGACACCGCTCGTCACCGTGCCCTACAAGGGAACAGGCCCGGCCATGACCGATCTTCTCGGCGGCCAGGTCGATATCATGTGCGACCAGACGACCAACACCACCAAGCAGATCCAGGGCGGCACGATCAAGGCCTATGCCGTGACCTCGCCCGAGCGTCTGGAGGTTCTCAAGGACGTCCCGACGGCTGCCGAAGGTGGCCTGTCCGACTTCCAGGTGGGCATCTGGCACGGTGTCTACGCGCCGAAGGGCACGCCGGCCGAAGCCGTCGAGCGTCTGTCGGCAGCGTTGAAGGTGGCGCTGGTCGATCCGAACGTGGCTGCCCGGTTTGCCGAACTCGGCACGGAACCGTCGCCAGAGGCTGACGCCACTCCGGAAGCATTGAAGGCAAAGCTTGAAGGCGAGATTGCCCGCTGGAAGCCCGTCATCGAAGCGGCCGGCGAATACGCCGACTGAGCAGACCATGCTGTTGAAGATCCTCTCCCTGTGTCGGGAGGGGATCCCTTCTTGGCGCACGCACCTGCTGCGCCCCTCCAAGTCCGGAGCGACCATGAAATCCTCGAAAATTGACACCACGAACTTTTTCTGCGGCCTGCTGTTCATCGGCCTTGGCCTGTTCTTCGCCATTCAGTCCCTGACGCTCGACCTCGGCACGGCATTCCGGATGGGGCCCGGCTATTTCCCGTTGATCCTTGCCTGCGCGCTCATCCTGTTCGGGGGCATCATTCTCGTGCAGTCGTTGCGCATCGAAGGGGACGCGATCGGCCCGATCGCCTGGCGTGGAATGCTTCTCATCCTGCCCGCTCCGATCTTTTTCGGCCTCACCGTGCGCGGACTTGGCTTCGTGCCGTCATTGTTCCTGACCGCTCTCATCGCATCGTTTGCATCATCGAAGATGAAACCGCTGACCGCAGTGGTGCTCTCGTTCTTCCTGACGATTTTTTCAGTCCTCGTGTTCAGCTACGGGCTCGGCCTGCCGTTCCGCCGTTTCGGACCCTGGCTCGGCTTCTAGGAGGGGCAGATGGATTTTTTCAGCAATTTAGCATTGGGTTTCGCGACGGCCTCGTCGATCGAGAACCTGTTCTTCTGCCTGGTCGGTGTGCTTCTCGGCACGCTGATCGGCGTGCTTCCCGGCATCGGCGCTACCGCCACCATCGCCATGCTCCTGCCGATCACCTTTCAACTGGAGCCGGTGTCGTCGCTGATCATGCTGTCGGGTATCTACTATGGTGCCCAGTATGGTGGCTCGACGACCGCCATCCTCATCAACATGCCTGGTGAATCCTCGTCGGCCGTGACGGCCATCGACGGATACCAGATGGCGCGCAAGGGCAGGGCAGGCGCAGCACTCTCCATTGCCGCGATCGGCTCTTTCTTCGCCGGAACGGTCTCGACACTCCTCGTGGCCGTCTTCGCGCCGCCGCTGACCGCGGTTGCCTTGCAGTTCGGCGCAGCCGAATACTTCTCGCTGATGGTCGTCGGTCTGGTCTCATCCATTGCGCTGGCGCATGGGTCGATCATCAAGGCGCTCGCCATGGTCTCGCTCGGGCTTCTGCTGGGGCTGGTCGGTACCGATATCTACACCGGCACGCCACGCTTCACGCTGGGCATCCGCGAGTATTCCGACGGCTTGAACTTCGTCGCCGTGGCCGTCGGCGTCTTCGGGATCGCGGAAATCCTCCGCAACCTCGAGAGCGAGAAAACGCGGTCGCTGCTGATGGCAAAGGTCAGCGGACTGCTGCCCACCAGAGACGACTTCAGGCAGATGGTGGCACCTGTGCTCCGCGGCACGGTCATCGGCTCCGCTCTCGGCATTCTGCCGGGCGGCGGTGCAATCCTGGCCTCGTTTGCGTCCTATACCGTCGAAAAGCGGATGTCGAAGAACCCGGAAGAGTTTGGCCACGGCGCGATCGCCGGCGTTGCAGGGCCCGAGTCGGCCAACAATGCCGGCGCTCAGACCTCGTTCATCCCGCTCCTGACCCTCGGCATTCCGGCGAACCCGGTCATGGCGCTGATGATCGGCGCGATGATCATCCAGGGCATCGTCCCGGGGCCGAACGTTGCGACCGAGCAGCCGGCACTGTTCTGGGGCATCATCGCCTCGAT
>JBKBXP010000105.1:0-10627 GCA_046314035.1 Pseudorhizobium sp.
AGGTCATGATCTCACCGCTGTCACGCATGGCCAGCGTCAGGGCGATCGTCTCGTCGCGCGACATGCCACGGAAGAAGACGGCCATGGCGAAGGCGGCCGCCTGGCCGTCGGTGATCGTTCCGCCGCTCAAGCCATCGATGAAGGCGGCGATCTCCTCCCGGGAGAGCACCTTGCCGTCGCGTTTGCGCCTGATGATCTCCTGCGGGATCATGGTGCGCTCAGTAGCCGCTTGCCGCCAGCGATGACGGCTGGCCCGTCAAGACCGCGGTAATGTCATCGAGCAGGCTCGAGGCGCCGAAGCGGAAGGTCGACGGCATGATCCAGTTCGATCCCATGATCGTTTCCGCCAGCCGCAGGTAGAGATCGGCATCGGCAACGGTACCGATACCGCCGGCTGGCTTGAAACCGATCCGCTTACGCGAATCCCGAATCGTCCGCAGCATGATGTCGGCCGCCTCCAGCGTGGCGTTGACGGCGACCTTGCCGGTCGAGGTCTTGATGAAGTCGGCGCCCGCCTCGATCGCCAGTTCGGAGGCGCGGCGGATGAGGCTGCTGTCCTTGAGCTCGCCGGCCTCGATGATGACCTTCAGGCAGGCGTGCGGGCAGGCTTCCCGTACGGCAACGACCATGTCGGTCACCGCCGATTCGTCGCCTGCCAGGAATGCTCTGTAGGGGATCACCAGATCGATCTCGTCCGCGCCGTCTGCGACTGCCTGCCGCGTCTCCTCGACCACCGCCGGAATCGGCAGGTCGCCCGACGGGAAGTTGACGACGGTCGCGATGCGCACGGCGCTGCCTGCGCCAAGGATGTCACGGGCCTGGGTGACGAAGCGCGGCCAGATGCAGATGGCTGCGGCAGATCCGTTCGGCGTCCGCGCTTTCTGGCAGAGGACCTCGATTGCGGCTGCGTTGCAGTCATCGCGCAAATTGGTCAGGTCGAGCAGGGAAAGCGCGAGGCTTGCCGCCGCCCGCGGAGTGTTCGTCTCCATGGCTGGTACCTCCTCGTTTGGTGGCGTCATAGTCGGTCTTCCTGTGATCCGAGGCAAGACGCAATTCAACACCGGTGTCCGTGTTACCTGGCCTGTTCCGAAACCCGGATCCGGTCACCGTGTTCCGACAGCATGTCCTGCAGAATGGCTGCCAGCCGCTTGCCGCCGATCGGTGCCATGTCCTTGGTTTCCTCGTGGCTCAACTCGCCGCCGGTCATCCCGGCTCCATAATTGGTGATGACGGAAGCGGCCGCGACACGCAAACCGTAATAGCGGGCGAGGATGACTTCGGGAACGGTCGACATGCCGACGGCATCGGCACCCAGCGTCCGCGCCATGCGGATTTCGGCCGGGGTTTCGAAGCTCGGGCCGGAGAACCACATGTAGACGCCGGAGAACAGCGGAATGCCGCAGCGGATCGCGGCGTTGCGCATGCCCATCGCCAGATCGGCATCATAGGCACTAGTCATTCCGACGAAGCGTCCGTCACCCTCTTCGCCGATCAGCGGGTTCATGCCGGAATAGTTGATATGATCGGTGATCTGCATCACCGACCCGGGCGGCATGTCCTGGCGCAGCGAGCCGGCGGCATTGGTCAGGATCAGCGACTGGACGCCGAGGCCCTTCAGCACTTCGATCGGGAAGCGCATCGCCCGGGCATCGCCCTTCTCGTAGTAGTGGGCGCGGCCGGAGAGCATGATGACCGGTTCGCGGCCGAGGTGGCCGGCGACGAGTTCGCCCGCATGCCCGGTCACGCCGCTGACCGGAAAACCCGGCAGTTCGCTGTAGGGGATGCGGATCGGATCCGCGATCTCCCCCACGAGAGAACCAAGTCCCGAACCGAGGACGACGGCCGACCTCGGCATCATCCCATGCAGCCGATCGATGAGCAGGTCCGCGACATCCCTCATCCGAGCAGATCCGTCTCGAAGGCATAGGGCAAGAGCTCACCCATGGTGACCGTCTTCTGAACGCCCAGATCATCGCAAAGGTAGATCCGCGTCTCCGCCGAGGCGAACTCTGCAATCTTCTGGCGACAACCGCCGCAGGGCGTGCAGAGCGGCAGCTTTTCGGCGATTACGGCAATCTCCTGGATGCGGCGCCCGCCTGCCATGATCATGGCGCTGATGGCGCTCGGCTCGGCGCACCAGCCTTGGGGAAAGGAGATGTTCTCGATATTGGCGCCGACGTGGATCTTGCCGTCGTCGTCGCGGATGGCGGCTCCCACCGGAAACTTCGAATAGGGAGCGTAGGCTTTCGCCATGGCGGCGCGGGCCGCTTCGAAAAGTTCGTGCGACATCGATTATCGCTCCTTGACGTAAGGGGCACCGCCGGCCTTGGGGGCACGGGCGACGCCGATGAAGCCGGCCAGCAGAACGCAGGTGAGGATATAGGGCAGCGCCTGGAAGATCTGTACCGGCACCTCGCCGATCAGCGGCACGGATTTGCCCTGCATGAAATTGGCAACCGCATCGAGGAAGCCGAACAGCAGGCAGGCGAACATCACCGGGACCGGCTTCCACTTGGCGAAGATCAGCGCGGCGAGCGCGATGTAACCCTTGCCGGCCGACATGTTGTTGATGAAGGCGGCCGACTGCGCGATCGCGAGATAGGTCCCGGAAAAGCCGCAGAGGAGACCGGCGACGATCACCGCCCGGTAGCGCATCCAGGAGACCGAAATGCCGGCCGTGTCGACCGCGCCCGGATTTTCTCCGACCGCCCGCAGACGCAGTCCGAAGCGGGTGCGAAACAGCACCCACCAGGCGATCGGCACCGCCACGAATGCCATGTAGGTGAGGATGTTGTTGCCGGAGATGACGTTGGCGTAGAGCGGCCCCAGGATCGGCACCTCGCGCACGGCATCGGCGCCCGGCAAAATGATGGGCAGGAAGCGGGCCTCGCCAGAGATCTGCGGTGTGCGTCCGCCCTGGCCGAACCAGGCCTGGCCGAGGACGACCGTCAGGCCGATCGCCACGAAGTTCAGCGCGACGCCGGAAACGATCTGGTTGCCGCGGTTCGTAATGGAGGCAAAACCATGCACCAGCGAAAACATGATGGAGACGCCGATGCCGGCCAGCAGGCCAAGCCATGCCGATCCGGTGAGATAGGCTGCGACGGCAGAGGCGAAGGCCGCGGCCAGCATCTTGCCTTCGAGCCCGATGTCGAAGATCCCGGCGCGTTCGGAGAACAGGCCGGCAAGCGCCGTGAACAACAGCGGGATCGACAGCCGGACGGTCGATCCGAGGATACTGACGACGATATCGAAGAACTCCATCCGTCTCTCCTCAAGCCTTGGCGAATTGCTGATAGATGCGCACGACGGCCGGTCGCAGCATGTGCTCCAGAGCACCGGCGAACAGAATCACCAGTCCCTGGATCACGACGATCATGTCGCGGGTGATGGTCGGCATTTCGAAGGAGAGGTCGGCCCCGCCCTGATAGAGGATGCCGAACAGCAGGGCCGCAAGGATGATGCCGACCGGGTGGCTTCGCCCCATCAGCGAGACGGCGATGCCGACGAAGCCGGCACCTGCCACGAATTCCACCTGCAGCCTTGCCGCCGCGCCATTGACGGCATTCAGCGCCATCATGCCGGCCAGACCGCCGGAGATCAGCATGGCGATGATCACGGTGCGGACATAGGGCACGCCGGCATAGATGGCGGCCGAGGGGCTGATGCCGAGGGTCCGCATCTCGTAGCCGAACTTGGTGCGCCAGATCAGCAGCCAGACGAGGAAGCACATTACCAGCGCGATCAGGAAGGAGACGTTGAAGGGGGCGGGACCGAGATCCAGCCCGAACAGCGCCATCAGCCAGTCGAGTTTCGGCAGTTGCCCGCCGTCCAGGAAGGTACGCGTCTCCGGTGCCATCCTGCCCGGCACGATGAAAACGTTGACCAGCAGGTACACCATCAGTGCCGCGGCAATGAAGTTGAACATGATCGTGGTGATGACGATATGGCTGCCGCGCTTGGCCTGCAGCCAGGCGGGAATGAAAGCCCAGGCGCCTCCGAAGATGGCGGCAGCGGCGATCGCGAAGGGCATCGTCACGTACCAGGGCACGTAATGGTCGAGCGCGAGTGCCGCCAGTGCGGCACCCAGTCCGCCGACATAGGCCTGGCCTTCGGAGCCGATGTTGAAGAGCCCGGCGTGAAAGGCGACGGCCACCGACAGGCCGGTGAAGATGAAGCTCGTCGTGTAGAACAGCGTGAAGCCGATCGCGTCGCCACGGCCGAGCGAGCCCTGGATCAGGAACTTCAAGGCTTCCCAGGGGCTTTCGCCGATCGACCAGACGACGAGGCCGGACAGGAGAAATGCCAGCATGAGGTTGATCAGCGGGATCAGGCCATAGCTGATCCAGTTGGGGAGAGGCACGGATGCAGTGGTCATGAGCGCCTCACGCCGCGATACCGGCCATCATCAGGCCGAGGGTCTGTTCGCCAGCATCGCTGGTCTTTTCGCCGACGATCCGGCCGGCAAACATCACCAGGATGCGATCCGACAGGGAGCGGATCTCGTCGAGCTCGACAGAAACGAGCAGGACGGCCTTGCCGGCGTCGCGGGTCTCGATGATGCGGCGGTGGATGAATTCGATGGCACCGACGTCGACTCCGCGGGTCGGCTGGCCGACGATCAGGAGCTTGGGATCACGCTCGATTTCGCGGGCAACGACGATCTTCTGCTGGTTGCCGCCGGAGAAATTCGCCGTCTTCAACCGCGGGTTCGGCGGACGGATATCGTATTTGGCGATCTTCTCCTCGGCATCCCGGCGGATGGCCTCCAGGTCGAGGAAGGCGCCGCGGCCGTATTTCTCGTCGCGATGATAGCCGAGGATGGAATTCTCGTATTCCTCGAATTTCAGGACCAGACCCATGTGGTGGCGGTCTTCGGGAATATGGGCCAGGCCGAGGTCACGCCGACGGGCGGCATCAAGGCCTGCCACCGGCTGGCCGTCGATGAAGATCTCGCCGGATGAGGGCTTGCGGATGCCGGCGATCGCTTCCAGGAGCTCGGACTGGCCGTTGCCGGCGACGCCTGCGATCCCGACGATTTCTCCGGCCCGCACGTCGAAGGAGACGTTGTCGACCATGATGACGCCGCGGCCGTCCTTGACGGTGAGGTTCTTCACCGACAGCAGCACCGGTCCCGGTTGCGCCACCTCCTTGCTTACATGCAGGAGCACGCGCCGGCCCACCATCAGTTCGGCCAGTTCTTCGACCGTCGTCTCCGCCGTCGTGCGCGTCGCGACCATCTCGCCGCGGCGCATCACCGAGACCTCGTCGGTGATCGACATGATCTCGCGCAGCTTGTGGGTGATGAGGATGATCGTCTTGCCCTGCGCGCGCAGGACCCGGAGAACCTCGAAGAGATGGTCGGCTTCCGAGGGCGTCAGGACGCCGGTCGGCTCGTCGAGGATCAGGATGTCGGCACCACGGTAGAGGGCCTTGAGGATCTCGACGCGCTGCTGCCGGCCGACCGGCAGTTCCTCGATGATCGCATCGAGATCGACGTCGAGGCCGTAATCCTTCTGCAGCCGCTCGAGTTCTGCCCGAGCATTGTCCGAGTTGCGCCCGAGCAACATGCCGCCTTCGACACCGAGGATGATGTTCTCCAGCACGGAGAAGTTCTCGACCAGCATGAAGTGCTGATGCACCATGCCGATGCCGAGCGAAATGGCCGCCTGGCTGTCGCGGATGACGGTCTGCTTGCCGTGGATGCGTATCTGACCCTGATCGGCCTGGTAGAAGCCGTAGAGGATCGACATCAGCGTCGACTTGCCCGCACCGTTTTCGCCGATGATCCCGTGGATGGTTCCCTTGGAGACCGTCAGGTTGATGTTCTTGTTGGCGTGCACCGGCCCGAACTTCTTGTCGATTCCGACGAGCTCGATGGCGGGCACTGGTGAAGGGTCGAGGCTCAAGCGTCCGCCTTTCGCATCCGGGCATGGAAAGGGCGCATGCGGTTCTCCGCATGCGCCCGGATTCTAGATCACTTCGGGCAGGAATTGTCCGACATGTAGTCGTGGACCGAGACGGTTCCGGCAATGATGTCGGCCTTCGCCTTTTCGACGGCCGCCGTCATTTCCGGCGTGATCAGGTCCTTGTTGTTGTCGTCGACCGCAAAGGTGACGCCATCCTGCTCCACGCCGAGCGCCTGGACGCCTGCCGTGAAGGCATCGCCCTGGGTGTCCTTGAAGGCGTTGTAGACCGCGAGGTCGACGCGCTTGACCATGGAGGTCAGCACCTTGCCCGGATGCAGGTGGTTCTGGTTGGAATCGACACCGATGCCGAGCTTGTCGTTGTCGGCTGCCGTCTGCAGGACGCCGAGGCCGCTGGCGCCGGCAGCCGCGTAGACCACGTCCGCGCCCTGGTCGATCTGGTTCTTGGTCAGCTCACCGGCGCGCACCGGATCGTTCCAGGCCGCACCCGTGGTGCCGACCATGTTCTGGAAGACCTGCGCATCCGGGTTGGCCGCCTTGACGCCCTGAACATAGCCGCAGCCGAACTTGCGGATCAGCGGAATGTCCATGCCGCCGACGAAGCCGACCTTACCGGTTTCGGAGGCCATGCCTGCGAGGAGACCGACGAGATAGGAGCCCTGCTCCTCGTTGTAGACGACGGAGCGCACGTTCGGCAGGTCGACGACGGCATCGACGATCACGAACTTGGTGTCGGGAAATTCGGCGGCGACCTTTTCCATGGCCGATGTCCAGGCGAAGGACACGGCAACGACGGGGTTATAGCCGCGGCTTGCGAAATTGCGGATCGCCTGCTCGCCCTGCGTGTCGCTGGTCGGCTCGAAATCCCGGTATTCGACCCCCGCCTCGGCCTTGAACTGTTCGGCGCCGGCGTGGGCTGCCTCGTTGAAGGACTTGTCGAACTTGCCACCCGTTCCGTAGACCAGTGCAGGCTTGATCTCGGCTGCCAGCGCCGTCGTCGACAGTGCGGCCATCGCCATGAGCGTCAAAAGGGTTCTTTTCATCGTTCAGCCCTGTTTTCTTTTAAGTTGATAGCTGGGTCTCCCGCATCCCTGATCCCAGGCGCATCTGCGGCCACCGGTCCTCCCCACGAGAGACCGGCTGCCCGCACTTTTGCATGGGTCATGGAAAAATTCACCCGATTTTTTTCATCTGGTAAAAATCCGGGTCTCGCCGTGCAACTGCCCAAAAGCATGCCGCGGATCGATGAAATCCGCGGCATGAACAGGCGAACGCCGTTTCCGTCAGGCGGCTGGGCAGCTGACGCCCGTTCCCCTCAGGCCACAGTAGCCACCGGGGTTCTTGGCCAGATACTGCTGATGGTAATCCTCGGCGTAGTAGAAGATATCCAGAGGCGCGATCTCCGTCGTGATGCGGGCCTTCTTGCCCGCCGCGTCGAGGGCGTCCTGAAAGGCCGTCTGCGCTGCGATCGCGTCGGCGGCCTGCTGCTCCGTCGTGGTGTAGATGGCGGAACGGTAGGTCGTGCCGACATCATTGCCCTGGCGCATGCCCTGGGTCGGATCATGCTCCTCGAAGAAGGTCTTCAGCAGATCGCGATAGGAGACGACCGAGGGATCATAGACGACCTTGACGATCTCCGCATGACCGGTGAGGCCCGTGGTGGTTTCGTTGTAGGTCGGATTTGGCGTGATGCCACCGGCGTAGCCGACAGCGGTGACGTGGACGCCGGGCATTGTCCAGAACAGCCGCTCGGCGCCCCAGAAGCAGCCCATCCCCAGATAGGCGATCTCGAGCCCTTCCGGATAAGGGCCCTTCAACGGCCGACCGTTGACGTGGTGGGCCTCGGATGTCGCAAGCGGCTCGCTCCTGCCGGGCAGCGCGCTGTCGGGGCTCGGCATTGCCGTCTTCTTGTTGAACATGTCGATAAGGAACATCATCGCCTCCTGGGTCGCAACATTGGATACTGGCACTGTGGGCGGCGGTCGCGGTCGCTCGATGTCGTCAGGCGGAGAACCGGCCTGCAAATCGCGGGCGCCTGTAGCCGATCATCCAGAACAGCATGGCCAATACGAGAAACACGCCAAAAGCCGGCTGCGCCAGGACGGGCGCCACGGCAAAGCGCCAAGCATCGGCACTGATATAGGTTGCGACAGCCTCCTCTGCCAGAGCCAGGCTGACGACATCCAGGTTCTGCCAGTGGTTTCCCAGCGATGTCATGACGACGGAGGACGAGGACACGGACTCGATGGCGTCCAGCGTGCCGGCCATGATGGCCGCGATCAGCGCGACGAGGCTCAGGAAAGAAAAGAAGGTCCGTATCAAGCCTTGTCCCCCATTGCTGCCGTGATTGCCAACGAGCCGTCCTGTCCATTTCAGCGATAGCGCGGACACCCGAACGACGCAATCGACGGATTGCCACAACGGGGATGCATTTTCCTGCAAATATCGGTTGATCCTCAGAGAATCCTCGGTATATATCCCGCCCGACCGCTGCTTCGCCAAAACATGCGCAGGCAGCCCTTACCTATCAAGGACAGGTGGCCGAGTGGTTGAAGGCGCACGCTTGGAAAGCGTGTATACGTGAAAGCGTATCGAGGGTTCGAATCCCTCTCTGTCCGCCATCTCCCCACTGTCCATACCGGAGACATAGGTAACAGTTTGTACCTAAGACATAGGTGACAATCTCGTGCCGCATGGGTTGCCTCTGCCTTGCAGCACCCTGGCAGATACAGTCGATGCAGGTCCGCCGATACCTTCTGGTCGAGATCTTTGCCCAGCTCCGCTCCTCGACGACCCGACTGCCGCACGAATTTTTGAACCACCAGCGCATTTTGAGGGTATCCCCTCGAAACGAGGGGGAAACTACGAAGCCATTGGAACTGGCCCGTTAATGTATCGGCCATACTTTTCGATGCAGCGAACAGTGTGAGGGCAACATGAATCCGGTATCGAAACTGCAGTATGGCGACCGCTTCGGCGATGATGTTCGCAAGATCACTCGCGCGGCGCTCTCGGTTGCCTCGGCTTCTTCCGAAGCTGAGGTTGCTTCGGCTCGCTATGAGCGGTGGTTTCGTGGTGAGGCCGGCGAGCCGGAGCCAATGGCGACGTCGGCCAAGAAGTTCCGCCGGATCACGGCGGACATGGCCATAGCTGAAGTCATTGCGGCGACGAAAGATAACCTGTCCATTCTGGGTGACGACGCGAGCGACCTGTTCACCTCGAAGCTCCCGGTCAGACACCGGATGCGGAAATCCATCCGCTCATCCATCCTGCCGAACCTGCCATATCTGGGGACCTGCAAATTCGGGGAGATCGTCACAGGCAGCAGCCCGGATGCCTTCGCCGTCACGCAGATATTCATCGCGAACTTCGATGGCGACCTCAACACCACAACCAAAGACGCAAACCTCTACAAACCGAAAAGCCGAGATTTCGACCAGATGTTCTTCGGACTCCACCTCATCCTGGACCGAAATGGAAATCCTCTCGGCTTCAATCGGAAGCTCGGTGACAACGGGGTGGCTTTCAAGACAAAAGACATCACTACCGCGCTTTTCAATGTCGCATCGGCAAGCACGGGCCTTTCCATCGAAGCCCTCCAAGATCGCGCCGCAGCCAGCCGCAAGGCTATGGGATAGCCTAGTGGGTCTCCTTCTCCCTGCGGCCAACCTGAGTGGCGACGAGCTTCGCCACCAGGTGGACGAGGTTCCTCGCATCAAACCGGTTTTTCAGCTTATCGATTCGGTGCTCGATCGTCCTCGGTGACAGGTGCAGAACTTCAGCAATCTCCTTCGTGGTCTGCCCTTCGATGAGAAGCTGGATGATATTATCGTCCGTGATGTCGGTCTTCGCCTCCTGCATCGGAGAGATGAAGAAGCGGCCCTCGATCAGACTGATGCACCAGCCGGGCTTTCCATCAACTTTCTGCGGCAGGATCACGCGCTCGTAGCCTACCCGGACACCAAGGATCCTTGTCCTGACAACCTCCATTGTCGGGCGCCCGACTTCGTTGGCACGCGAAAAGCTGGGTATGATCGCATCGTCAACGAACTTCCGATCCAGGTCCCGCAGGGCGCCATCGGGTAACTGTTGCTTCATCTTGTTCAGCAGGTGGCTCTTGAAGCCGAAATCCTTTACCCGTCGAAACTGCCAGTCATAAGGATTGTCAGCGACCGTCGTAATGACGGAGAGCGCCATCTTGATGGTCAGCCTGTTGACGATTCCGGCATAGACGTCTTCAGGACCGGCGGATCCAGTGGACTGCAACCAGGCGTCGATGATGTCCTGAGATATCGAATTAAATGAACTCATATTCACTTGCACCGGGGATTTCTGTGTTTTTTTCAACGCAAAGTGACTAGAGCCGATATTCATTAGCAAAGGATTGTCGAGGCAGTTGAGGACACGGGATGGCTGCTGCGCGCCAGCTGTCAATGAGGTACATACACTAGTTCTGTAGAACAGACGCGCGCTACACACGAGCCGCCGCCTGTGCCTTTGCGAGTATGGTTGCGCTCATTGTGCTGCGCTGCACTTCCGGACCCAAAACATTTTCGCTACGCAGTAATTCAGCCTCGCGTATCGTTCCGAAAAGGCGATCATATATGAAAGTTGCGCTGATCACCGGCATCACCGGCCAGGATGGTTCCTATCTAGCGGAGCTTCTGCTCGCCAAGGGCTATGAGGTTCACGGTATCAAG
>JBKBXP010000106.1:0-10622 GCA_046314035.1 Pseudorhizobium sp.
ATGCCGAGATCAGACAGTTGGCCCTCTCCGAACCAGTAGGTGCCGCGAACACCCCAGTACGGCGGGGTTGAGAAGGACTTCCCCTCCCAGCCGGCGGAGAAGCTTGCCTGGTCGGAAACGTCGATATCGCTGTGCGGCGACGTCTGGTATCCGCCATAGGCGGAGAGTTCAAAATAGGCCGTGCTGGCCGGCGCGGTGAACGCCGTGTCGACAGGCGTGGAGTCTGCGGCCTGGGCGACTGCCATAGGGACCCCGGCGCTTGCAGCCAGAGCCAAGACCAGCACGGGAAGCGTCCGTCTGCGGGCAGGCGCCCTATCGATTACGTCATGCGAAACCATCATCAATGCTCCGACTCGCCGAGGCACACGCCACCGTGATGCACGCTAACCAGCTTGTACCACGATTGTGTGACGCTGGCCCGCACCGGCCCGCAGCTTTCTCAGCCGCCGAAGAGGGTGCGGAAGATATCCACGCCGCGATCCTGGAAGGCGACATCGCCATGCTTGTTGCCGGGGCCGATGACGATCACCTTGGTGTCGACGGGCGCCCGTGCGTAAAGGTGCTCCACATCCTTGTTCATCATCCGGATGCAGCCGGAGGAAAGGTTGAGGCCGATCGACCATGGCTGGTTGGTGCCGTGGATCCGGAAGATCGTGTCGCGGCCGCCCTTGTAGAGATACATCGCGCGGGCGCCGAGCGGATTGTCGGGCCCGCCTTCCTGCACGACGGGCAGGATGTGACCCCGGGCTGCCTCGCGGCGGCGCATGTCCGCCGGCGGCGTCCATGTCGGCCATTCCGCCTTGCGGCCGATCTTCACCGCGCCCGACCAGCCAAAACCCTCGCGGCCGACGCCGATGCCGTAGCGCGTCGCGCGGTTGCGCCCCTCGACGTAGTAGAGAAACTTGTTGTCCGTATCGACGATGATCGTGCCGGGTGCTTCGTTCGTGGAGAAGCGCACCATGCGGCGCTTGTATTTTTCCGGCACCGCGCGATTGCGCTCGGAGGGCGCAACGTCGCTTGCCGTCGTCTGTTGTCTTGCCGAGGTGGATGTCTGTGCAGGTGCCTGCCCCGCAGTCATCGAAATCGCCAAAACGGCGACCGCCATCAGCATTGTTCGCGATTTCATCTTCACCCCTGTCGGATTGACCCTCGAATGGAGATGAAGATGTCCCGGTCGCTGCTGTCCGGCAAGGCGACAGTGGCCGAATCGTAACCAGTCTGAACAGAAACTGGCCGGATCGTGGCGATCCGGCCACATATTCTTACATCACGATGACCTTGGTGCCGACGTTCACCCGCTCGTAGAGGTCCACGACATCCTCGTTGCGCATGCGGATGCAGCCGGAGGATACGGCACTGCCGATGCTCCAGGGCGCATTCGTCCCATGGATGCGGTAAAGCGTTGAACCGAGATAAAGAGCGCGGGCGCCGAGCGGGTTGGCCGGGCCGCCGTCCATGCTGGCGGGCAGGTAATGGCCCTTGGCGGCCTCGCGAGCGATCATCTCGCTCGGCGGTGTCCAGCGCGGCCACTCCGCCTTGCGGGTGACTTTGTGCATGCCGGCCCATTCGAAGCCCGGCTTGCCGACACCGACGCCGTAGCGACGCGCTTGGCCCTTGCCGGTGATCAGGTAGAGGAAACGGTTGTTGGTATCGATGATGATCGTGCCGGGCGCGTGCTTGCTGTCGTAGCCCACCGTCTGCGGCAGGAATTGCGGCTCGATCTGGTTGTTGACGACCTGATTGGGCCGCACCGCCGCCGGCTGGACATCGCTCCGGGTGCGCTCCCTGTAGACAGCACGGGGTTTGGCGGGACGGCTTGGGTAGACAACCGGCCGCACGCCGCCGCCACCCAGCTGCATCACCCATGGCGCTGTCAGGTCGGGGCTGACGATCACCGGCGGGCGTTCGCGATAACGGTCGTTTGCCTGCACGGTTGTCGACAACAGGGGGATAAGCCCGAGGGCCAGCAGAAGCATCTTGTTCATCGTCGGATCCACTCGCTACACATGCACCGATGGGGCATTGGACATGCCCCTTTGCAGCCACGCTGCCTGTGGAAAACGAGAGAAGCGTAAACAGGTGGCGATTCAAATTGGCCGTCGGCTATAAACCTTTCGGCAGGGTTACCGGCGGGTTTGGGAAGATGGTTGACCAGGCCTGAACGCCGCAGCCGGCGCGTTAACGATCGGGGACGAGATGGAAAAGACCGGCATCATCATCGGCGAGGATGGCCTTGGCCGCTGCGCTTGGCACGGCGGGCTGGAGGACTACCGGCGCTATCACGACGGGGAATGGGGCCGTCCCGTCACCGACGACATCCGTCTCTTCGAGAAGATTTGCCTCGAAGGCTTCCAGTCCGGCCTCTCCTGGCTGACGATCCTGCGCAAACGCGAGAACTTCCGGGCCGCCTTCGCCGGCTTCGACTTCGAGAAGGTGGCGGACTTCGGGGAGGAAGACATCGGGCGGCTGGTTGCCGATGCCGGCATCATCCGCCACCGCGGCAAGATCGTCTCCACCATCAACAATGCCCGCCGCGCGATCGAGCTGCGCGACGAGTTCGGGTCGCTTGCAAGGTTTTTCTGGAGCTTCGAACCCGGCGCAGACAAGCGGCCGACGGTCATGGACTATGCGACGCTCTCCGCCAATCCGACGACGCCCACCTCGATCCGATTGTCCAAGGATCTGAAGAAGCGCGGCTGGACCTTCGTCGGACCGACGACGGTCTATGCCTTCATGCAGGCCATGGGCCTTGTCAACGATCACCTCGCCGGCTGCATCTGCCAGCCCGAAGTGGACCGACTGCGGGCGGAGCTCATTCGTCCGTGATCTTGGCGATCACCTCCTGCAGCTGGCCGAGATGCTCGATCTGCCGGAACCGCGGCGCCTCGGTCGGCGCCTCGACGTGCTCTACCACCCAGGTCAGCGCATGCGGTACGAAGACGCCGTAGCTGCCGGCGGCAATCGCCGGCACGATATCGGATTTCAGCGAATTGCCCACCATCATTGCCCGGTCCGGTCCGTCCGCCACCCTGGAGAAGATCCGCCGATAGGTGGTGGCACTCTTGTCGCTGACGATCTCGACCGCATCGAAGAGATCTCCCAGTCCCGACTGCGCCAGCTTGCGTTCCTGGTCGAAGAGGTCGCCCTTGGTGATCAGCACCAGCAGGTAGGTGCCGTTCAGCGCCCGCAGCGTCTCTTCCACATGCGGCATGGTTTCCACCGGATGGCGCAGCAGTTCGCGCCCGATGTCGAGGATCTCGGCGATCGTCTTGGCCGGCACCTTGCCCTCGGTGATTTCGATCGCCGTCTCGATCATCGACAGCGTGAAGCCCTTGATGCCGAAGCCGTAGTGGGCAAGGTTGCGCTTCTCCGCCTCCAGCAACCGCTCCGAGACATGGCTGCCTTCGGCGTAATCTCCCAGCAGGGCGGCAAACTGCTCTTCCGTCAGGCGGTAGAACTGCTCGTTCTGCCAGAGCGTGTCGTCGGCGTCGAAGCCGATGGCGGTAATCGGTCGCATCAGATGGCCTCCTGGGAGGAAGATACGGTCGCGAGGGCGGCCGGGCAAGCATGACCTGCCCGGCCGTCTTTACAAGCAGGCCAGGCTACATGCCGCGATCCTGAAGCCACTTCTGCATCTCGGCGATCTCGACTTCCTGCGCCTTGATCACCTCTTCGGCCAGCGCCCGCATGGCGGGATCCTTGCCGTGCATCAGCTGGATGCGGGCCATGTCGATCGCCCCCTGGTGGTGAGGGATCATGCTGCGGACGAAATCGACATCGGCATCGCCGGAATAGTCGATCGCCATGTCCGTGTGCATCTTGAGGTTCGCGTCCTCGAAGGCCTGGGCCACCGGATTGGTCGCGGCCGCAGCCGTGGTGTCGGCGTGCCCGTGGTTGTGTGCGTCCTGGGCCAGCACCGGCGTTGCGATCGCAAGGCCGAGGGCAAGCATGAGGGTTCGTGTCCTGATAGACATTGTGGTGTCTCCAAATTGAAAATTTCGACGGGTGTGCGGTGGTGCCGTCAGCCTCGGGGCGGCGGCTCCGGCGGCGCCGGCGCACTGGCCAGGATCTTCCTGGAGGAATACTCGCAGCGTTGGGACAAGCCGGCAGCTGCCGGTCCGGTCTGCGGCGGCAAAGGCAAAAGGGTCAGGCAGACGGGGCAAGAGCCTGCCGGGCAGCCCTTGCCTGCGTGATGGCCCGTTCCCGTATGGCCATCGTCATCCTGCCGGTCCGGAAGGGCTTGATGTCCATGAGCGGGCGGATGTTCGGCGCCGTGGAGCTGGTGATGACCGGCCTCGATCGGCTGCAGCCGCACAGACGCCATGGCAGGCATCGCGCAGAGCGGCAGCAACGAGAGGAACATCAGCAGGGCGGCAAGGCGGGTCATGAAGATCGATCTGGCTGTTCGATCCCATTCTAGGCTTTTTGCGCCGCCGTTCAATCACCCTTATCGCAGCGCCCGGACCGCCACGACATCGTGAACCACGCTGTACTCCCGGCTCTCTTCGCCAAGCGGCACGACGGGCCATGTCCACCGCGCCTGTGGCTGCGGCGCCGCCACCCCGTGCAGCAGGTCCGCCGTCTCGCGGGGCTCGCCCTCGCGCCCGGACACCGTAAACGACACATCGCTGAGCAGGACGGTGCTGCAGGGCAGGGCAGAAAGGCCGTCCAGATGCGCCTCGATCAGCCGCGGCACGAGAACGGACGATTCCCTCGGCTGCTTTTCCAGCCGCCGCTCGGCACCGACGCCGATCTGCGACAGGAGGTTTGCGGAGATCACCAGGTCGAGATAGGGCACCTGCCGCAGGAAGGAGAGCGGCTCCGTCGTTCTGCCGGCGTAAGCCTCGTCGAAGCCGGAGAGATCGCGGGAAATCAGCCGCACATTGCGCAGGCGGTTGGCCATCAGCCACAGCCGCACGCTCGCCAGATGCACGAGATCGACCAGCACCACCGTATCGAAGGCGCGCGAGAGCGCCTGGATCGGCACGTCGCGCAACAGACCAGACCCGAGCACCACCGCCGTGCGCCTCTGCCGAATACCGGTGATCGTCTCGCTGATGAAGGCCTTGCAGTTCTCCTCATGTGCCGACCAGGCGCGGGCACACCGCCCGGCGCGCGACCGGAGGCTGACCGACGAGCCGATGAAGGGGCGAAATTCTCTGGCCGTGACGGGATAGGTCGCGGCATACTGCAGGGCTTCGGCGATCATGAACTAACGATAGACCTCACGCCGATGGCCGACGTCGATGACCAGCACCACGAGGCGCTGTTTCTGGATGTCGCAGATGATCCGATAGTCGCCGACGCGGTACCGCCAGAGGTGTTTGAAGCGTTCCCCCTGAAGTGCCTTGCCGAGTTGCCGAGGATCATCCAGAGGCTTCACGCGCGCGTGCAGGAACTCGCGGACCCGCGCCGACTCTGCATCCCCCATTTTCTTCAGCTGCTTGATCGCCGTCGCCTGAAACTCAATCTCCCAGGCCAAGTTCGCGCTCCATCTCGTCCCAGGTGTAGGTCCGCTCGCCATTGCGCAACCGTTCCATGGCTTCCTCGGCCACCGCAAGGTCCTGCAGGTCTTCCAGATGCTGCTCGATCACATCGCGCAGATAGGCGTCCGGGGCGGCACCCGCTCCGGCGGCATATTCCTCGACGAGCTTCAGCATCTCATCCGGCATTTCGATCGTGACGCGCTTGTTCATGGCCATGATCCTTTCCAAGGCCGCATATATACCATCCGCCCGGGCGGTTCGCCAGCGGCTGCGCCCTTGCCGCTCCGCCCGCCATCCTCTAAGAAACCGCTCACAAATCCGGCCTCTGCGGCCGTCGGAAAACGGAATCCCGATCATGAGCGACAAGAAGCAGAAACAACAGAAACTGAAGGCCCGCCTGCCGCGCGGCTTCGTCGATCGCTCGGCCGCCGATATCCATGCCACCAACGAGATGGTGGAGAAGATTCGCGAAGTCTACGAGCGCTACGGTTTCGATCCGGTCGAGACGCCGCTCTTCGAATACACCGATGCGCTCGGCAAGTTCCTGCCCGACGCCGACCGCCCCAACGAGGGCGTCTTCTCGCTCCAGGACGACGACGACCAGTGGATGTCGCTGCGCTACGACCTGACGGCGCCGCTCGCCCGCCACGTGGCGGAGAACTTCAACGAGATCCAGCTGCCGTTGCGCACCTACCGCGCCGGCTATGTCTTCCGCAACGAAAAGCCCGGCCCCGGCCGTTTCCGCCAGTTCATGCAGTTCGACGCCGACACGGTCGGCGCCCCGGGCGTCCAGGCGGATGCCGAAATGTGCATGATGATGGCCGACACGATGGAAGCGCTCGGCATCAAGCGCGGCGACTATGTGATCCGGGTGAACAACCGCAAGGTTTTGGACGGGGTGATGGATCATATCGGGCTTGATGTGGAAGGTGATGCCGCCAAACGTCTCAATGTGCTCCGTGCCTTGGACAAGCTGGACAAGTTTGGTCTTGATGGCGTCACGCAACTCCTAGGTGCGGGGAGGAAGGATGAGAGCGGCGACTTTACAAAGGGGGTCGAACTGTCATCGCATCAAATCAGCATGTTGCGATACTTCATTACGCTGAGGTACCGGCCTTATGACGAAGATCCTCAAACTTACGCCTTGAATCCGACTTTCGGTTATGTAGCAGAAGATGCACCCGCTACATCACAACCAATTTTCAAAGACATGCTAACCGCCATGAGCGAAAGCACATATGGTGAGAACGCGAAGTTCGTGGAAGGTGTCTCCGAATTTAAGCAGATGGCAGCCCTGTTTGAGGCTGGAGGCTATTCTGATGGAAGGGTTATCATCGACCCCTCCGTCGTCCGCGGCCTCGAATACTACACCGGCCCCGTCTACGAGGCCGAACTGACCTTCGACGTCACCAACGAAAAGGGCGAAAAGGTCGTCTTCGGCTCGGTCGGTGGCGGTGGGCGTTATGACGGTCTCGTCTCGCGCTTCATGGGCCAGCCGGTCCCGGCCACCGGCTTCTCCATCGGCGTCTCGCGCCTGATGACGGCGCTGAAGAACCTCGGCAAGCTTGGTGAGGACGCGGTCCTGGCGCCGGTTCTCGTCACCGTCATGGATGCCGATGTCGGTTCCCTGGGAGGCTACCAGCGGCTGACCCAGGCGCTGCGCAACGCCGGCATCCGCGCCGAAATGTACCAGGGAAGTGCCAAGAAGAAGATCGGCGACCAGCTGAAATATGCCGACCGTCGCGGTTGCTCGATCGCCATCATCCAGGGCGGCAACGAGCGCGAGCAAGGCGTGGTCCAGATCAAGGACCTGATCGAGGGCAAGCGCCTCTCCGGCGAGATCGACGACAACGCCACCTGGCGCGAGGCCCGCGTGGCGCAGGAGACGGTCGCGGAGGCCGATCTGGTCGCCAAGGTGCAGGAGATCCTGGCGGCGCAGGCGGAGGATCGGCGGCGGGCGAAGGATGCTTGAACTGATGCCGCCCCGTCACCCCCCTCTGCCCTGCCGGGCATCTCCCCCTCAAGGGGGGAGATCGATCTGGGGCGGAAGCCGCGCGCTCCCCCTGATCTCCCCCCTTGAGGGGGAGATGTCACGAAGTGACAGAGGGGGGTATTCTCCACGCTATGGTGCCCCATGCCCCTGACCGACATGCCCGATTTCGCCCCCGACCTGCTGGACGAATTCGCCCGCCGCCGCACTGTGCGCGTCAACATCCCCGTCATCCAGCCGGCCGAACCTTTCCTGGACATGGCCGGCGAGGATCTGCGGCGACGGATCTTCCTGACCGAGAGCGAGACGGGCGCAAGCCTCTGCCTGCGCCCGGAATTCACCATTCCCGTCTGCCTGCGCCACATCGAGACGGCGACCGGCACACCGAAGCGCTATTCCTATCTCGGTGAAGTCTTTCGCCAGCGCCGCGAGGGCTCGCATGAATTCTATCAGGCCGGCATCGAGGATCTCGGCGAGACCGATATCGCCAGCGCCGACGCGCGCCTGATCGGCGACGCGGTCGGCATCCTGACGCGCCTTCTGCCGGGCCGGCCGCTGACGTTGACGCTCGGCGATCAGGCGGTTTTCGAAGCCGTGGTAAAGGCGCTCGGCCTGCCGCTCGGCTGGCAGAAGCGGCTCATCCATGCCTTCGGCGACATGGGCCATCTGGAAGCCTTGCTGGAACGGCTGGCTCGTCCGCAGCCGGTCACGGGTCTCGATCCGGAGATCGCCGCACTGCTCGCCTCCGGCAACGAGGCCGAGCTGGTGGCGCAGATCGATCGCACCATGGAGAGAACCGGCTATTCCACCAATGCCAGCCGCTCGCCGCTCGAGATTGCCCGCCGCCTTCAGGAGAAGCTCACGCTGGCGCAGACGCGGCTCGACGGCAGCGCTCTGCTGCTGCTGCGCGAATTCCTGACGCTGAGCCTGCCGCTGTCGGAAGCCTCCGCGGCACTCGCAGGCTTTGCCGATGCCGCCGGCCTGAAGCTTGGCCCGGCGATTGCCCAGTTCGATGCCCGTCTCGCGGCGCTCGCCAACGCCGGGCTCGATCTCTCGGCTATGACCTACCGCGCCGCCTTCGGCCGTCCGCTCGACTACTACACGGGCCTCGTCTTCGAGGTGACGGAGAAGGGCGCCTCCGCGGTGCTTGCCGGTGGCGGCCGCTTCGACCGGCTGCTGACCCTGCTCGGCGCCAAGGATCGCATCCCGGCGGTCGGCTTCGCGCTCTGGCTCGACCGCATCGAAACGGCGAGGGCCCTCAAATGACGATCACCATCGCACTGCCCTCCAAAGGGCGCATCAAGGACGGCACCGTCGAGATCTTCGAACGTGCCGGCCTCGGCATCGCCAGCATCGGCAACGACCGCTCCTACCGGGGCCGCGTCGAGGGCATGGACGGCGTCGAGATCGCCTACCTCTCCGCCTCCGAGATCGCCCGCGAACTGGCGAGCGGCGCCGTCGATTTCGGCGTTACCGGCGAGGATCTGGTGCGCGAAGGCATGCCCGGCGTCAACGACAAGGTGGAATTCTGCGCTCGGCTCGGCTTCGGCCAAGCCGACGTCGTGGTCGCCGTCCCGGAGATCTGGCTCGACGTCGAGACCATGGCCGATCTCGGCGATGTCGCCACCGATTTCCGCACCCGCCATGGCCGTCGCCTGGCGATCGCCACCAAATACTGGCGCCTGACGCAGCAGTTCTTCTCGCGCCAGCACGGTATCCAGCTCTACCGCATCGTCGAAAGCCTCGGTGCGACCGAAGGCGCGCCCGCCGCCGGCCAGGCCGACATCATCGTCGACATCACCTCCACCGGCTCCACCCTCAAGGCCAACCACCTGAAGGTCCTGGGCGACGGCGTGATCCTGAAGAGCGAAGCCTGTCTCGTGCGCGCCCGCAAGCCGGCGCATGACGCCGACCCACGGGTGGCGCAGATCGTCTCTGCAGTCCGAAAAGCCCTGGAGCGCGCCGATGGCTGAGGACGACAACATCATCGGCCTCTACGAGCGGCACGCGCTGGCCTTCGACGAGCTGCGCGGCAAGAACCTGTTCGAAAAACCGTGGATCGACCGCTTCGCCTCTCTCGTCCCGGCACAGGGCACCGTCCTCGATCTCGGCTGCGGCTCCGGCGAGCCGATCGCGGCCGACGTGATCCGGCGCGGGTATCGCCTTACGGGCGTGGACAGCTCCGAAAGCCTGATCGGCCTCTGCCGGCAGCGTTTTCCGCAGGAGCAGTGGATCGTGCGCGACATGCGCAAGCTGCCACCGGGGCGCACCTTCGACGGTATCATCGCCTGGCACAGCTTCTTCCACCTGAACCCGGCCGACCAGCGCGCGATGTTCCCCGTCTTCGCCTATCTCACGGCGCCCGGTGCGCCGCTGATGTTCACCGCCGGTCATTTTTCCGGCGTGGCCATGGGGGAGTTCGGCGGCGAGCCGCTTTATCATGCGAGCCTCGACCACGACGAATATCTGGCGTTGCTCACCGCCAACGGCTTCCGGGTGGTCTCCCAGGTGACGCAGGACCCCGATTGCGGCGGCGCCACCGTCTGGCTGGCGCAGCGCCAAGGCTAGTAAAGAAAAAAGGGCGCCGGACCAGCTGGTCCAGCGCCCCGTCCTGGGAGGGACGTGGTCGAGCTTATGCGGCGACAGCGACCGAATGACGGCGTGCGTCGAGCGAGTAGGCCCCGGCGCCGACGGCGGCAAGCGCCAGGAAGCCACCGGCAATCGTCAGGTTCTTCATCATCATCAGGCCGTTGAAGACCGTCAGCAGGTTGTTGGCGGCTTCCGGGAAGTCAGGCACGGCGATGGCGCCGGAGTGGAAGACGAGGCCGGTGAAGACCGTGAAGGCGGCGAGCAGGAGCGCGGCGATCCGGGTCTGGAAGCCGACGATCATGGCAAGCCCGGCGACGAGTTCGAAGATGCCGGCGAGATAGGCAAGCGCAGTGGCAGCCGGGAAGCCGGCGCCGGCGATCATGCCGGCAGTGCCGGCCGGGTCGACCAACTTGGAATAGCCGGACATGATGAACATGGCCGAGAGAAGCACGCGGCCTGCGAGAAGCAGAAGGTTGTTGGTGGTCGTGTTGTGCATGGGAGGTCTCCGGAAATTGGGTTAGCGTCAGCGCTGCAATGTCTGAACACCTATGTGCCTC
>JBKBXP010000107.1:0-10612 GCA_046314035.1 Pseudorhizobium sp.
AGGCTTTCTGGCACATCGCCGTCGATGATCCGGAGCGCCAGCCCTTCGGCGATCGCCGTCTTACCGACGCCGGGCTCGCCGATCAGCACCGGATTGTTCTTCGTCCGGCGCGACAGCACCTGGATCGTCCGGCGGATTTCATCGTCGCGACCGATCACCGGATCGAGCCGGCCTTCGCGGGCTTCCGCCGTCAGGTCGCGGGCATATTTTTTCAGCGCGTCGAAGCCCTGCTCGGCATTGGCGCTGTCGGCAGTACGGCCCTTGCGCAGGTCGTTGATCGCCTGGTTGAGGGCATTCGCCGTCAGCCCCGCCTTCTTCAGCGTCGCGGCCGTCGAGGCGCTCGTCTCGATCACCAGCGCCAGCAGAAGCCGCTCGACGGTGACGAAACTGTCGCCTGCCTTCTTGGCTGCCTCTTCGGCGGTGGAAAACACTTTCGCCAGCGGCTGCGACAGATAGATCTGCCCCTCGCCGCCAGACACCTTGGGCAGTTTTGCAAGGGCTGCATCATTGGCGATACGGGCCGCCTTGGCATCGCCGCCGGCGCGTTCGATCAGCGCCGCGGCCATGCCCTGGTCATCGTCGAGCAGCACCTTCAGCACATGCTCCGGCGTGAACTGCTGGTGACCGTCCGACAGCGCCCTGGTCTGGGCCGACTGCAGAAAGCCGCGCACCCGTTCCGAATATTTCTCGATGTTCATGTCAAACCTCCACGGATCGTTCCGCCCACTCTATGGCACGGAGCGATGATTGAGATTGAGCTCCCTCAAAAGGCGAGCCCGTCTGCCGACATTTTCGGCGTCCATCCAGATATGGGAGGTGATTTTGCGCATTTAAAGAAGCTGAATCAGCGGATTTGGGTGCTGGCGCCGAAACCGGGCAGCCGCGGCATGACCACAAATCGGCCCCCGAACTTCCATTGAGGAAACGCCGCCGGGAGGACGCATCGTCCCCCAGATCATCCAGGTGACATCGCGGCAATCCTGTGTCATCCAGCCGGCATGAAGGGAATTCGCCGCGTCATCGGGGACCGGGCTTCGGCCACTGCCATTGCAGTGCTCGCCGCCTGCATCCTGTTGCTGCAGGGCTTTGTCGGCGGCATGACACGCAGTTCCATGGCCGCCTCGGCGGTCGATCCGCTGCACATCATCTGCATGTCCGACGGCACCACGGCCGGCAACCTGCCGTCCGGCGACGACGGTTCCTCCAAGGAGGCGGCCGACTGTCCCTGCGCATCGCTCTGTCGCCTGGCCGCAACGACACCGGTGGCAATCCTTCCCGGCACCGCTTTCCTCGGCGCGCGGGATTTCCGCCCGCTGTCCATCGCATCCTTTGCTGCTCCGCAGGATGTCGTCCCCGCGCGGCGGCGCTTGCTGCCGCAACCGCGCGCGCCGCCCCTCTCCTGATGTCGACCGGCCTCGGCGCCGGCCATGCATTTGATGACATCACAGGAGAAAACCCATGTCCGACATCACCCTCGGGCGCGAAAGCACCGGCACTGCCGTGCGATCCGCATCCGACCTCTATCGCGCCGTCTGGCGCTGGCACTTCTACGCCGGCCTGCTCGTGCTGCCCTTCATGATCACGCTCGCCGTCACGGGCGGGCTCTATCTCTTCCGCGACGAGCTCGACGCCGTCATTCATGCCGATCTGCTGCGGGTGGAGATCCGCCGCGACGCCGCCATGGCCTCGCCGGCGGCCATGGTTGCGGCAGCCACCGCCGCCTTTCCGGGCACCGCCGTGAAGTTCACCGACCCGGCCATGCCGACCGCTTCTGCCGAAATTACATTGAATACGGCCGATCAGGGGAAACTCGCCGTCTATGTCGATCCCCATGATGCGCAGGTGCTGGGCTCCCTGCCGGACCGGGGCACGGTGATGTGGACCGTCCGCACTCTCCACAGCCTGAAATACTTCGGCTCCGCCGCCCGCTGGCTGATCGAGATCGCCGCCGGCTGGTCGATCCTGCTTGTCGGGACCGGCATCTATCTGTGGTGGCCGAGGAACCAGACCGGCGGCGTCCTCAGCGTCCGGGGCACACCCAGACGCCGCGTCTTCTGGCGCGACATGCATGCGGTCACCGGCCTCTTCGTCGGCGTCTTCATCGTGTTTCTCGCCGTCACCGGCATGCCCTGGTCGAGCGTCTGGGGCGCCAAGGTCAACGAATGGGCCAATGGCAGCAACTTCGGCTATCCGGCCGGCGTGCGGGTGGCCGTACCCATGTCCGACGAACATCTCGACCATGTCGCCAAGACCTCCTGGTCCCTGGAGCAGGCAAAAGTTCCGCAGTCGCCACAACACCCGCAGGGCGCAGGGCCCATCGGCCTCGACCGGGCGGTCGAGACCTTCGAGCGGCTGGGTCTGCATCCCGGCTATGCGGTCAACATCCCGACCACGCCGACCGGCGTCTTCACCGGCTCGGCCTATCCGGACGATCTTTCGCAGCAGCGCGTCGTACACCTCGATCAGTATTCCGGCGAGCCGCTGATCGACATGCGCTTCAAGGATTATGGTCCGCTCGGCAAAGGCCTGGAATGGGGCATCAACGTCCACATGGGCCAGGAGTTCGGCCTTGCCAACCAAATCGTGCTCGCGGTCGCCTGCGCGGCAATCGTCCTTCTCGCCCTATCGGCCGGCGTCATGTGGTGGAAACGCCGCCCCGCAGGATCGCTCGGCGTCCCGCCCCTGCCCTCCGACCGGCGGGTCTTCCGCGGCCTGCTGGCGATCCTGATCCTCGGCGGTCTGGTGTTTCCGCTGGTCGGCCTGTCGCTGATCGTCATGCTGGCGCTCGACTGGGCCTATACGCGCGTCAGGGGACGACAGACGACCTGACAAAAGCTCCGGTGCACCCTCTGGAGGCGGCACCGGAGCCTGCTGTTCGAACTGGACCGTCACCCTGTTCGGGCTGCAACGCTGCCGCGACGGCTCCCATGGAATTTGAGGGGAGCGGTCAAGTGCTCCGCGGACGGTCAACAAAAGAAAAAGCTCCAGCCTTGCGGCCGGAGCTTTCAATACTGCAGTCTGACGTGCTGGCCGCATTATTCGCCGGCGACGTCAGCCATTTCCGGCTGCCCCTCGTCGGACCCGCCCTCGGACGGTGCATCGCCTTCACCCCGACGGGTCCGGCGCGGCCGATTGCCGGCATTGCGGCGGCGCGGCTGGCGCGTTTCGCCCGTTCCTTCTTCGGCGGCAACCTCGGCCGGCGTGCCTTCGATCACAGGCTGCGGGCCCGATCCGTCGACGACTGGCGCATCCGTTGCCGTGGCAACCGGCGCCTGCTCACGGCGCGGTTCGCGGCGCGGCTGCGGCTCCCGGCGGGGCTGTGGCTGCGGCTGCGGCTGCTGTTGCTGGGGCTGCTGCTGCTGGGGTTCGTTGGGGTACTGCGACCGGCCGTTGCCGTCGTCGTCCATGTCGTTGTTGTCGTTGTCGTCGCCATACTGGCCATCGCGGTCCTGGTCTTCCCCGCGCTCGTCGCGCTGGAACCGTTCCTGCATCTGGGCCTGGGCGGTGGCGATGATCCGGTTGTAGTGCTCGGCGTGCTGCAGGTAGTTCTCTGCCATCACCCGGTCGCCGGCACTGTGGGAATCGCGCGCAAGTGTCGAGTATTTCTCGGCGATGTGCTGGGCCGTGCCGCGGATCTTCACGTCTGGGCCGGAGCTGTCATAGGTGCGGGTAAGAGGATTGCCGCCCTTGCGGTTGAAGTTGTTGTTGTTGTTGCCGCCGCCGCCGCCATTGTTGTTGCTGGAGCCGCCGCGCCCTCGACCGCGCTTGTTCTGCTGTCCTGGCCTCATAGATCGTTCACCTGAATTTTCTGTTTTCCGCTGATAAGGGCCCACGCGGCCATGCTGGCTCATGCCAGACCAGGACTTCGCGCGCCGCGTACAGGAGCAAAGCAAGCCGCCTGCCGCTTGTGAAAGTCGAAATAACTGATTCACGCACCGGAAATGTTCAACCTTCGAAACTCTGTAAAAGAGCCGGTCTTACGGTTGACCTAAACCCGAACGAATCTCCGTTCATTCCCAGCCGCCCAGTGCGTGGCCGCAAACTATCCCGCTTCCCAAGTAAATCCAAGCCTTTTCTTTCGCTGTGCAAAATCAGGGGCCTGACTGCCCTGGTGTGAAGATGAGGACGCGGTCGTTGTCGCCGTAGTCTCGAACCGCCTGGCGAAGCGTAAAGCCCGCAGCCGCAAAAATCTCGGTGACGCTGTCCTTTTGATCGAAGCCGATCTCGACCCCGAGGATCCCGTCTGCCAGCAGGGCCGCGCTGGCACCGGCGGCGATTGCACGGTAGGCATCGAGACCATCGAGCCCACCGTCGAGAGCCAGAGCAGGATCGAAATCCCGGACCTCGGGCTCCAGCTCTGCAACGACGTCCCTCCTGATATAGGGCGGGTTTGACACGATTATGTCGAACCGGCCGGCAACGCCTTCGAACCAGTCGCTGCGCATCGCCGCAAACCGCCCATTGAGCCCCAGGCGCTCCGCGTTGCTGCTGGCCGTCCGCAGGGCATCCGGCGAGATATCGGTACCGACCCCTTGCGCCTCGGGGCATTCCTTGAGGAGAGCGAGAACGATGGCACCCGTCCCGGTCCCGAGGTCGAGAATGCGGGCAGTACCCTTGGCCGCGACAATCTGCCTCAGGTCCGGCAGCAGCGTATCGACCAGCATCTCCGTGTCCGGCCGCGGCTCGAGCGTCCCGGCAGACAGCTTCAGGGTTATGCCGTGGAAGTCGCGAAACCCGAGAATGCGGTGAACCGGCTCGCGCTTCAGCCGCCGCGCCACCGCATCGGCGATCATCGTCGTTTCCGCCGCCGTCAGCGGCCGGTCGCCGCCGGTGAAGACCTCGGTGCTCGTCAGCCCGATGAGGCCGCCGATCAGGATACGCGCCTCCATGGCAGCATCCGGCAGCCCCGCAGCGGCCAACTGCGCGCGTGCATCCGCCACGGCAGCGCCCAGAAGGGTCATCCGCGCGTCTCGCCGAGCTGCGCCAGCTGACCTGCCTGGTAATCCGAAATCAGCGCATCGACCACCTCGTCGATCTCGCCCATCATCATCCGGTCGAGCTTGTAGAGCGTCAGGTTGATGCGGTGGTCGGTCACCCGCCCCTGCGGGAAATTATAGGTGCGGATGCGCTCGGAGCGGTCGCCCGAGCCGACCTGGCTCTTGCGGTCGGCGGACCGTTCGTTGTCCACCTTCTGCCGCTCGATGTCGTAGAGGCGCGAGCGCAGCACCTGCATGGCCTTGGCCCGGTTCTGGTGCTGGGATTTCTCCGAGCTCGTCACCATCAGGCCGGTCGGCAGGTGGGTGATGCGCACGGCCGAATCGGTGGTGTTGACGTGCTGGCCGCCGGCACCCGACGCCCGCATGGTGTCGATGCGGATGTCTTCGGGGCGGATCTCGATGTCGATCTCCTCGGCTTCCGGCAGCACCGCCACGGTGGCGGCCGAGGTGTGGATGCGCCCCTGCGTTTCCGTATCCGGCACGCGCTGGACACGATGAACGCCCGACTCGAACTTCAGCTTGGAGAACACCCCGCGTCCACTGACGGTGGCGATGACTTCGCGAAATCCGCCTGCCTCGCCTTCGCTGGCCGACAGCACCTCTACTTTCCAGCCCTTGGCCGAGGCATAGCGCTCGTACATGCGAAACAGGTCACCGGCAAAGAGCGCGGCCTCGTTGCCGCCGGTGCCGGCCCGGATTTCCAGGATGGCGCTCTTTTCGTCGGCGGAATCCTTCGGCAGCAGCAGGACCTGCATGTCCCGCTCCAGCGCCTCGACCCTCTCCTCAGCGTCCGGCAGCTCCATCTCCGCCAGCTCGCGCATCTCCCGGTCGGTCGCCCGGTCGTTGAGCAGCGCCCGCAGGTCGGCCACTTCGGCAGTCGCCTTCTCGTACTCGCGAACCTTGCGCACCACCGGCTGCAGTTCGGAATATTCCGATGCCAGCCGCACATAAACGTCCGCCGCCGGACCTTCGGACATGCGCGCCTCGATCTCGCCGAAGCGGCGCTCCAGCTCGCGCATCTTGTCTACAGGAAGCTTCGCCACCCTGATTTCACTCCATTTTCTTGTTCTTCTTAGACGGCTATGCCGTGTTCCGCCGCAAAGCGGGTCAGGAGCGCGCGGATCGGCTCCTGCGAGCGTTTGTCATCGAGCGCCGCATGCAGCTCTTCCGCCAGCCTGTCGACGTCGAGCGACAGGAGCATCGCCTTGACCGGTCCGATGGATGTCGGTGCCATGGAAACCGACCGGAACCCTATCCCCATCAGCGCCATGGCCGAAAGCGGTTTGCCGGCCATCTCGCCGCAAAGCGTCAGCGCGGTCTGGTTGCGTTCCGCAGCCTTCACGATGTCGCGCAGCATCCGCAGGAACGGCTTGCCCAGCATGTCGAACCGATCCGCGACGCGGGCATTGCCACGATCGACGGCCATCGAGAACTGGAAGAGGTCGTTGGATCCCACCGAGACGAAATCCACCTCAGCCATCAGCTCGTCGAGCTGCCACATCAGCGCCGGAACCTCCAGCATGGCGCCGAACTGCAGTCGGCGCGGCAGGCTGTGGCCGAATTTCGAGAGATGCTGCACCTCCTTCTGCAGGAGCTCGCGCACCGCGTGGATCTCGGCGACCTCGGTCACCATCGGCAGCATCATCTTCAGCTCGGCATCCGCCGAAGCGCGCAGCAGCGCCCGCAGCTGCGTGCGCAAAAGCCCGGGCCGGTCGAGCGACAGGCGGATCGCCCGCCAGCCGAGAGCGGGGTTTTCCTCCTCGTGGGCGCGGAAATAGGAGACCATCTTGTCGCCGCCGATGTCGAGCGCCCGGAAGGTCACCGGCCGTCCGCCGGCCTGGCGGATGACATTGCGGTAGAAGGTCTCCTGCTCGTCGAGCTTGGGCATGGTCGAGGCGATCATGAACTGCAGCTCGGTGCGAAACAGGCCGATGCCCTCGGCGCCCGATTCGGCAAGCTGCGGCAGGTCCACCATCAGCCCGGCATTCATCATCAGGCTGATGCGCTTGCCGTCCTTGGTCAGCGGCTCGACGTCGCGCAGCGCCCGGAACTGCTCCTGCCGATGCGCCCTCAGCCGCACCTTCTCCTCGTAGGCCTTCACCAGATCCGCCATCGGCCGCAGATGCAGCTGGCCGTCGTCGCCGTCGATGATGGCGGTATCGCCGTTCTCGGCGAGCGCCACGGCCCCTGCTGCTTGCCCGACCACCGGAATGCCCATGGCACGCGCCACGATCACCACATGGCTGGTGACCGCGCCGTCCTCCAGCACCAGGCCGCGCAGCTTTTCGCGCGGATAGTCGAGAAGCTCGGCGGGGCCCATGGCACGGGCAAAGATGATCGCGTCCGCCGGCAGGCCCTCGCCCATGGCGCGCCCGCTGAAGCCGGTCAGCTGCCGCAGCAGCCGGTTGGCGAGATCGTCGAAATCATGCATGCGCTCGCGCAGATACGGATCCGTCAGACGCATCATCCGCGCCTTGGTGTCGCTCTGCACCTTCTCGACCGCGGCTTCCGCCGTCAGGCCGTTGTGGATCACCTCTTCCATGCGCCGGACCCAGCCCTGGTCGTGGGCAAACATCCGGAAGGTCTCGAGCACCTCGCGGTGCTCGCCCTCGCTTGCCACCTCGCGGCGGGACAGCATGTCGTCGATCGAGATGCGCAGCGATCCCAGTGCCTCGGCCAGCCGCCGCACCTCGCTGTCGGCGTCCTCGTTGAGCAGGTTGGTCACCACCACGCGCGGCTCGTGCAGCACCACATGGCCAAGCCCGATGCCCTCGTTGTAGCCGTCTGCCGCAATGGTGATGGCGCGCGTCAGGTCGAGCTCGAGGCCCGGCTTGGTGATCTTCTTCAGTTCCCCGGTCGCTATCATCTCGGCGATCACCATGGCGGTGGTTTCCAGCGCCTCGACCTCGTCTTCGCGATAGGTCCGGCTCGCCTTGTTCTGAACGACGAGGACGCCCAAAGTGCGACCGGCCCTCAGGATCGGCACGCCCAGGAAGGAGTGGTAAATTTCTTCCCCGGTTTCAGGCAGATAGCGGAAGGCGGGATGCGCCTGGGCGTCCGAAAGATTGAGCGATTGCGCCGATGCCGCGATGGTGCCGACAAGGCCCTGCCCCATTTTCAGCTGCGACAGGTGGACGGCTTCCGGATTGAGGCCTTCGGTGGCGTAGAGCTCCAGCACGCCGTCGGAGCGCAGCACATAGACGGAGCATACCTCCGCGACCATGTTGCTGGCGATCTGCCGCACGATTCGGTCGAGCCGCTCCTGCGGGTCCAGCGGCTCCGCCATCAGTTCGCGCAGCCGGCGCAGCAGAACGCGCGGACCAGCCGACAGGTCTCTCATCGGCATAGGTGCTCCCGAAAAAACTCGATCCCATCCGACAAGCCCTTTGCGACACCGCCGCGGGGTAAGGCCTGTCGGCTCACGATCAACTCTTATCGAGACCGTAGGCAGAATGCAAAGTCCGAACGGCGAGTTCGGAATAGGCGCCGTCGATCAGGATCGAAATCTTGATTTCCGAGGTGGTGATCGCCTTGATGTTGATGCCTTTTTCAGCAAGTGCCTTGAACGCGAGCGCCGCAACGCCGGCGTGGCTGCGCATACCGATGCCGATCACCGAGACCTTGCACAGGCCTGATTCGTTCTGCGCGACGTCGAAGCCGATGAGGGCCTTGTTCTCGTCCAGCACCCTCAGCGCCTTCTGCACGTCGCCGGAGGGCACCGTGAAGGTCATGTCGGTGCGCGATCCGTCCTCGGAGATGTTCTGGACGATCATGTCCACATTGATGTGCGCCTCGGCGAGCGGTCCGAAGATCGCCGCCGAAACGCCGGGACGGTCGGCCAGCCGACGCAGCGAGATCTGCGCCTCATCCTTGGCATAAGCGATGCCGGTGACGACTTCCTGTTCCACGATCTCTTCCTCGTCGCAAATCAAAGTACCGGGCGGGTTGATGAGGTCGCCCATGCCCGGCGCATCGGGATCCTCGAAGCTGGAGCGCACGAAGGTCCGCACCTTATGCACCATTGCAAGCTCGACCGAACGCACCTGCAGGACTTTCGCCCCCAGCGACGCCATCTCGAGCATTTCCTCAAACGAGATCTTCTTCAGCCGCCGCGCCTTCGGCACGACCCGCGGATCCGTGGTGTAGACCCCGTCGACGTCCGTGTAGATATCGCAGCGATCGGCCTTCACGGCCGCGGCAATCGCAACCGCCGACGTATCCGAGCCGCCACGCCCAAGCGTCGCGATACGGTTGTCGGGGCCGATCCCCTGGAAGCCGGCAACGACCGCGACCTGCCCCTGACCCATCCTCTTGATGATCTCGCTGCCGTCGATCTCCTGGATACGGGCGGCGCCATGGGCGTTGTCGGTGCGGATCGGGATCTGCCAGCCCTGCCAGGAACGGGCATTGATGCCCATCGACTGCAGGGCGATGGCCAGGATGCCGGATGTTACCTGCTCGCCGGATGCGACCACGGCATCATATTCGCGCGCGTCGTAGAAGGGCGAATTCGCACCGGCGACCTTGGGCATATCCTGCACCCAGCCGACCAGTTCGTTGGTCTTGCCCGACATTGCCGAGACGACCACCGCCACCTCGTGACCGGCGTCGACCTCGCGTTTCACATGGCGCGCCACATTGTGGATGCGTTCCAGATTGGCGACCGACGTGCCGCCGAATTTCATGACGATGCGAGCCATGCTGACCAATACCACCCGTTCGCTCCCTCACCAGGAAGCGCCTGCCTGTGACCGTCTTGGGAAAGACGGAATTCGCGGGTCTCATATCGAAAAGGGGTGGGGTGCGCAATGGCAGCTGAGGCGGCATCTGTCAGCAGGAAAAAGCAGACAGGCCTTTGATGGCCTGCCCGCTTTTTGAGCCTGTCTGCCTTGCCGCTTAGTTGCGCGTCAGGCAGTCCGGATCCTGCGCAAAGCAGATCGTGCCGTTGGGACCCGGAACCGGACCACCGCCCGTGCTGAACCTTTCGTTCCGATCGGGCTCGCGCTCGCGGCCACCCCAATCGCTGCGGTCACGGTCGCGTCCGCCGCGGTCACGATCCCAGTCACCCCGGTCTCTGTCTCGGCGATCACGGTCCCAACCGCCACGGTCCCTGTCCGGGCCGCGGCCACCACGATCCCAGCGATCACGGTCACGGTAGAAATCCCGGCCCCGGTAGTGACGATCCCAGTAGTTGCCGACCTGGAAGGTCACCGTGGGGATGCCGAGCGGCTGGTAGTAGCGAGGACCGACATTCACCCGACGCTGCTGATAGGCAGCCTGGACGTAGTTGCCGGACACCCAACCGCGCCCGCCGGAAAATGCCACGTCGCACCAGTTCACGGTGCTCATGCAGCCGTGGATGGTGACCGGGGCGCCGACCGGAATGACCGTCACCGCCGGATAGGCGGTGCTCGGACCTGAGCGCATGTTGACGTTGGCTGTCGAAAATCCGCGCACTGCCGCATCGGCGATCGAAGGGACGGCCACCAGCGCGCACAATGCGGCGGCAGCACTCAGCAAAAATGTCTTCACGTGTGTTCCTCCTGCGAAACCCATGCAATTGCCTTTCCGGCAATGGGATCCGCTCAATGTTTGACGCTTGCCATTGTTCCCCA
>JBKBXP010000108.1:0-10513 GCA_046314035.1 Pseudorhizobium sp.
GCCGTACCGGCACGATCGAGCGCTAGGGCAAGGACACCGACATGAGCGAAGCCCTCAGAGACCTCTCGGCGCATATCGCCGAAATGCAGCCGCAACTGGTGGAATCGGCCGACATCGCCTTCGGCGAACTGACGGTCATGACGACGCCGGAGAAGCTGATCCCGCTTTTGACCTTCCTGCGCGACGACGTCCAGTGCGGGTTCATTAACTTCATCGACATCTGTGGCGTCGACTGGCCGCAGCGCGAAAAGCGCTTCGACGTCGTCTACCACCTGCTGTCGCCGCGCCAGAACACGCGCATCCGCATCAAGGTGCTGGTGGCCGAGGACGAAGCCGTCCCGTCCGCCTGCGGTGTCTATCCGGGCGCCGACTGGTTCGAGCGTGAAGCCTGGGACATGTACGGCATCCTGTTCACCGGCCACCCGGACCTGCGCCGCATCCTCACCGACTACGGCTTCGAGGGCCATCCGCTGCGCAAGGACTTCCCGACGACCGGGTTTGTCGAGGTTCGCTACGACGATTCGGCGAAACGGGTTGTGTATGAGCCCGTGGAGCTGCGGCAGGAGTTCCGCAGCTTTGACTTTCTATCTCCGTGGGAAGGGACCGACTATGTCCTCCCCGGCGACGAGAAGGCAAAAGTCTAGGAAACGGCGTCTCGGCGCCGTCGCTGCTTTTCATTCCGCCGTACGGCATGGCCGCTCGGCATGGAGCTGACAGAATGAACGAACACAACGTCCGCAACTTCAACATCAACTTCGGACCGCAGCATCCGGCGGCGCACGGCGTGTTGCGGCTTGTGCTGGAGCTCGACGGCGAGATCGTCGAGCGGGTCGATCCGCACATCGGCCTGCTGCACCGTGGCACCGAGAAGCTGATCGAGACGAAGACCTACCTGCAGGCGCTGCCCTATTTCGATCGTCTCGACTACGTCGCGCCGATGAACCAGGAGCATGCCTACTGTCTGGCGGTCGAAAAGTTGCTCGGCCTCGAGGTTCCCATCCGCGGCCAGCTGATCCGCGTGCTCTACTCCGAAATCGGCCGCATCCTCTCGCACCTGCTCAACGTCACGACGCAGGCGCTCGACGTCGGCGCGCTGACGCCGCCGCTCTGGGGTTTCGAAGAGCGCGAGAAGCTGATGGTCTTCTACGAGCGCGCTTCCGGATCGCGCATGCATGCGGCCTACTTCCGGCCGGGCGGCGTCCACCAGGACCTGCCGCCGGAGCTGGTGGAAGACATCGGCGCCTGGTGCGATCCCTTCCTGGGCGCGCTCGACGACATCGACGCGCTTCTGACCGGCAACCGCATCTTCAAGCAGCGCAACGTCGACATCGGCGTCGTCAAGCTGGAAGACTGCTGGGCCTGGGGCTTCTCCGGCGTCATGGTCCGCGGTTCGGGTGCGGCCTGGGACCTGCGCAAGTCGCAGCCCTACGAATGCTATGCCGACATGGATTTCGACATCCCGATCGGCAAGAACGGTGACTGCTACGACCGCTACGTGATCCGCATGATCGAGATGCGCGAATCCGTGAAGATCATGAAGCAGTGCGTCAATCGCCTGATGGGCGACGCCAAGGTCGGCCCGGTCTCGTCGCTGGACGGCAAGGTCGTGCCGCCGAAGCGCGGCGAGATGAAGCGTTCGATGGAAGCGCTGATCCACCACTTCAAGCTCTACACGGAAGGCTACCACGTGCCGGCCGGCGAAGTGTATGCAGCCGTCGAGGCGCCGAAGGGCGAATTCGGCGTCTATCTCGTCGCAGACGGCACCAACAAGCCCTACCGTCTGAAGATCCGTGCGCCGGGCTATGCCCACCTGCAGGCGATGGACTTCATCTGCCGCGGTCACCAGCTCGCCGACGTCTCGGCGGTCCTCGGCTCGCTCGACATCGTGTTCGGTGAGGTGGATCGCTGATGACCCGCTTCGTGGCTTCAACAGGCGCTGCATCCGGGCAGTGCGGTTCAAAGACTGATAAGGCGTAAGAAAGAATGTCCGTTCGTCGACTAGCCGAAGACAATGTCCAACCGCCAGCCTTCGCCTTCAGCGAAGAGAATGCCGGCTGGGCCGAGGCCACCATCCGCAAATATCCGGAAGGTCGCCAGCAGTCCGCCGTGATCCCGCTTCTGATGCGGGCCCAGGAGCAGGACGGTTGGGTGACCCGCGCGGCGATCGAATTCGTCGCGCAGAAGCTCGACATGGCCTTCATCCGCGTCCTGGAAGTGGCGACCTTCTACACCCAGTTCCAGCTGAAGCCGGTCGGCACCCGTGCCCACGTGCAGGTCTGCGGCACGACGCCCTGCATGCTGCGCGGCGCCGAGGACCTGATCAAGGTCTGCAAGAGCAAGATCCACGCCGATCCTCTCCACCTCAACGAGGACGGCACGCTGTCCTGGGAAGAGGTCGAATGTCAGGGCGCCTGCGTCAACGCGCCGATGGTGATGATCTTCAAGGATGCCTATGAAGACCTGACGCCGACGCAGCTCGAGCACATCATCGACCGCTTCCACGCCGGACGGGGCAGTGAGATCACCCCCGGTCCGCAGGTGGACCGCCAGGTTTCGGCCCCTGTCGGCGGCCCGACGACGCTGACGGAAGAGATCAGGCCGGTGCGCACCAACCTGGATCCGAAGCCGAGCGCGGAACCCGCCCCAGCCCCGATGGCACCGACCGATGCCGGACGCGCCGAGGACACGGCGGAAGAGGCGGACAAGTCGATCAAGACGCCTCTGACGGACAAGGCCGGCGCCCAGCAGCGCGTCGAGACGGCCGAGACGCAGCCGCTGTCGGGAACCTCGAAGACGGACAAGCCCGACCGCAAGCGCGCCGGCAGTGCCGCCGAAGGCGCGCCGCCGGAGCCGGGCGCCGTCTCTGGCGACGCCAAGCCCAAGCGCTCACGCAAGAAGCCCACGCCCGACGGCGAGACTTCGTAAGCAATGCTATTGTTGTGTGGCCATGCCGTTGGCCGCATGATGCATATCAATGGCCGACCTCGGATGTCGGCGGACCGGTGGAATAGATCATGCTAAAAGACCAGGATCGCATCTTTACCAATATCTACGGTCTGAAGGACAAGTCCCTGAAGGGCGCGATGAGCCGCGGCCACTGGGATGGTACCAAGCAGATCATCGAGAACGGTCGCGACTGGATCATCGACGAGATGAAGGCGTCCGGCCTGCGCGGCCGCGGCGGCGCCGGCTTCCCGACCGGTCTCAAGTGGTCGTTCATGCCCAAGGAATCCGATGGCCGACCGCATTACCTCGTCGTCAACGCCGACGAATCCGAGCCGGGCAGCTGCAAGGACCGCGAGATCCTGCGCCATGATCCGCACACCCTGATCGAAGGCTGCGTCATCGCCGGTTTCGCCATGGGCGCCCATACCGCCTACATCTACGTTCGCGGCGAATACATGCGCGAGCGCGAGGCGCTGCAGGCAGCCATCGACGAATGCTACGACGCAGGCCTCCTCGGCACGAACAACAAGAACGACTGGGACTTCGACATCTTCGTCCACCACGGCGCCGGCGCCTATATCTGCGGCGAAGAGACGGCACTTCTGGAAAGCCTGGAGGGCAAGAAGGGCCAGCCGCGCCTGAAGCCGCCGTTCCCGGCCAACATGGGCCTCTACGGCTGCCCGACGACGGTCAACAACGTCGAATCGATCGCCGTTGCGCCGACCATCCTGCGCCGCGGCGCCAGCTGGTTCTCGTCGATCGGCCGCCCGAACAACGTCGGCACCAAGCTGTTCATGATCTCCGGCCACGTCAACAAGCCCTGCACCGTGGAAGAGGCGATGAGCATTCCGTTCCGGGAGCTGATCGAGAAGCACGCCGGCGGCGTGCGCGGTGGCTGGGACAATCTGCTGGCGGTCATTCCCGGCGGCGCGTCCTGCCCGATCATCCGGGGCGAAGACATGGAAGACGCGATCATGGACTTCGACGGCATGCGCGACAAGAAGTCGTCCTTCGGCACCGCCGCGATCATCGTCATGGACAAGTCGACGGATGTCATCAAGGCGATCGCCCGCCTCTCGGCCTTCTTCAAGCACGAAAGCTGCGGCCAGTGCACGCCGTGCCGCGAAGGCACCGGCTGGATGTGGCGGGTGATGGAGCGCATGGTGACCGGCAACGCCCAAAAGCGCGAGATCGACATGCTGTTGCAGGTATCCAAGCAGATCGAAGGCCATACCATCTGCGCGCTCGGCGATGCCGCGGCCTGGCCGGTTCAGGGCCTGATCCGCAATTTCCGTCCGGAAATCGAGGCGCGGATCGACAGCTATACCCACAAGGCGATGGCGCACGGCGCCGTCATGGAAGCAGCGGAGTAACATGGTGAAGCAACCGGTGAACGGACACGAGGAGAAGGCGGGGGCAGACAAGCCTGCGGCCGATCCCGCACGTGCGCCTTTCGCCGAAGCTTTGGCCATGAACCCGCTGATGGCGCAGTCGGCAGCCGCCATGGCGACGGCCACGGCTGTCGGGCTCACCATCACCAGCCAGTTCGCCAGCGCCTTCTTCGGCGCGTTGCAGAGCGCTCTCGAGGCATCGAAGCGTGTAAGCGGTACGGGCGAGGCGACCGAGGTCGTCGCACCTCCGCAGAAGGCTGCAGAGGCGCCGGCGCAACCGGCTCCCGCGCCAAAGCCGAAAGCGGCGCGCCAGAAACCTGCCGGCACCAAGGCACCCAAGGTTGCAAAGCCCGCCGAGACAGAACCAAAGGCGCAGCCGAAGCGCACTGCCAAGGCAAAGCCGGCCGCCAAGCCTGCAGCCGACGCCAGGACGGAAGACCTGAAGAAGATCAAGGGGATCGGTCCGAAGCTTGAACAGCTGCTGCAGGAAAACGGCGTGAGCCTGATTGCTCAGATCGCTGCGTGGAGCGAGGTCGACGTCGCCAAATTCGACGAGACACTCGGGCTCGATGGCCGCATCGGCCGGGATGATTGGGTCGGCCAGGCCAGGAAGCTGGCAGAGTAAGGATTTTCCCCGGCCTCAGGCCGCAGGATGAACACAGGACGTAAGTGAGACGATGGCAAAGCTGAAGATTGACGGCAAGGAAATCGAGGTCCCGGATCATTTCACGCTGTTGCAGGCGTGCGAGGAAGCCGGCGCCGAGGTTCCGCGTTTCTGTTTCCACGAGCGCCTGTCCGTGGCGGGCAACTGCCGCATGTGTCTGGTCGAGGTGAAGGGTGGCCCGCCGAAGCCCGCCGCCTCCTGCGCCATGGGCGTGCGCGACGTCCGTCCGGGCCCGAACGGCGAACTGCCGGAGGTCTATACCAACACACCGATGGTCAAGAAGGCCCGCGAAGGGGTGATGGAGTTCCTGCTCATCAACCACCCGCTGGATTGCCCGATCTGCGACCAGGGCGGCGAATGCGACCTGCAGGACCAGGCCATGGCCTTCGGCATGGACGCGTCCCGCTACACGGAAAACAAGCGCGCCGTCGAAGACAAATACATCGGCCCGCTCGTCAAGACCGTGATGAACCGCTGCATCCACTGCACGCGCTGCGTCCGCTTCACGACGGAAGTCGGTGGCATTTCCGAGCTCGGCCTGATCGGCCGTGGCGAAGATGCCGAGATCACCACCTATCTCGAACACGCCATGACCTCCGAGCTGCAGGGCAACGTCATCGACCTCTGCCCGGTCGGCGCGCTGACCTCGCGGCCCTTCGCCTTTACGGCGCGGCCCTGGGAGCTCGGCAAGACCGAATCTATCGACGTCATGGATGCGCTGGGTTCCGCCATCCGCGTCGATACGCGCGGCCGCGAAGTCATGCGCATCATGCCGCGCATCAACGAGCAGGTGAACGAGGAGTGGATCTCCGACAAGACCCGCTTCATCTGGGATGGCCTGAAGACGCAGCGCCTCGACCGGCCCTACGTGCGCCGTGACGGCCGCCTGCAGGCAGCCAGCTGGGGCGAGGCCTTCGCCGCCGTCAAGGCTGCCGTGTCGGCCACATCGTCCGACAAGATCGGTGCGATCGCCGGTGATCTCGCCGCTGTAGAGGAGATGTACGCGCTGAAGGAGCTGATCCGCTCGCTCGGCTCCGACAACCTCGACTGCCGCCAGGATGGTGTTGCGCTCGATCCGTCGCTCGGCCGCGCCAGCTACCTGTTCAATCCAACCATCGAAGGCATTGACCAGGCCGACGCACTCCTGCTGATCGGCGCAAACCCACGCCTCGAGGCGGCGGTACTCAACGCCCGTATCCGCAAGCGCTGGCGCCGCGGCGGCTTCCCGATCGGTGTGATCGGGGAGGGCGGTGACCTGCGCTACGACTATGAGTACCTGGGTGCAGGCCCTGATACGCTGGGTGAACTCGTCAATGGCACCGGCGACTTCCTCGACAAGCTGCGCAATGCCAAGAAGCCGATGATCATCCTGGGGCAGGGCGCCCTGACGCGTCCCGATGGCGCTGCCATCCTGAACGCCGCATCGAACGTGGCCAATGCCGTCGGCGCGCTGACGGACGAATGGAACGGCTTCGGTGTGCTGCACACGGCGGCCTCGCGTGTCGGCGGCCTCGATCTCGGCTTCGTGCCGGGGGAGAACGGCGTCAATGCTGCCGACATGCTGTCCGGCATGGATGTCCTCTTCCTGCTGGGTGCCGACGAACTGGACTTCTCCCGCAAGGGCGCGAAGTTCACCGTCTACATCGGCAGCCACGGCGACGCCGGTGCCCATCATGCCGACGTCATCCTGCCGGCGGCCGCTTATACCGAAAAGTCGGGCACCTGGGTCAACACCGAAGGTCGCGTCCAGATGGGCAACCGCGCCGGCTTTGCGCCGGGCGACGCCCGCGAGGACTGGGCGATCATCCGCGCCCTGTCGGACGTGCTGGGCCAGAAGCTGCCGTTTGATTCTCTCTACGCTCTGCGTGCCAAACTTTACGAGGCCTACCCGCATTTTGCCGCTCTCGACGAGATTGCAGGGGGCAATTTCGCCGAAATCGTCGCACTTGGCGAAAAAGCCGGTGAGATGAGCAAGTCTGGATTTGCGTCGCCGATCAAAGACTTCTATTTGACGAACCCAATCGCCCGCGCTTCCGCCGTGATGGCTGAGTGCTCGGCGCTGGCCCGCGACAATTTCAAGGCTGCGGCGGAGTAACAGGAATTATGGAAGATACATTTTTCTCGACCTACGCGTGGCCGGCGCTGGTGATGATTGCCCAGTCTGTGCTGGTTCTCGTCTGTCTCCTGGTTTTCATCGCCTATATCCTCTACGCTGACCGCAAGGTCTGGGCGGCCGTTCAGCTGCGCCGCGGTCCCAACGTCGTTGGTCCCTGGGGCCTGTTCCAGTCCTTCGCCGACCTTTTGAAGTTCGTCTTCAAGGAGCCGATCATTCCGTCGGGCGCCAACAAGGGCGTTTTCCTTCTGGCGCCGCTGGTTTCGGTGACGCTTGCACTGGCGACGTGGGCCGTCATCCCGTTCAACGCGAACTGGGTGATCGCCAACATCAATGTCGGCATCCTCTACGTCTTCGCGATCTCCTCGCTCGAAGTCTACGGCATCATCATGGCCGGCTGGGCGTCGAACTCGAAGTATCCCTTCCTCGGCGCACTTCGCTCGGCAGCGCAGATGGTCTCCTACGAAGTCTCGATCGGCTTCGTCATCGTCTCCGTCCTGCTTTGCGTCGGTTCGCTCAACTTGTCGGACATGGTCTTTGCCCAGCGCGACGGTCTCGGCACGATGATGGGCCTGCCGCCGTCCTTCCTCGACTGGCACTGGTTGCCGCTTTTCCCGATGTTCATCATCTTCTTCATCTCGGGTCTGGCCGAAACCAATCGTCCCCCCTTCGACCTTCCGGAAGCGGAATCCGAGCTCGTCGCCGGCTACATGGTCGAATATTCGTCGGCGCCGTACATGATGCTGATGCTCAGCGAATATGCCGCGATCCTGCTGATCTGCTCGCTGACGACGATCCTCTTCCTGGGCGGCTGGCTGCCTCCCGTCGATATCTGGATCCTCAACTGGGTCCCGGGCATCGTCTGGTTCATCATGAAGGTACTGCTGATCTTCTTCGGCTACTCGATGGTGAAGGCTTTCGTTCCGCGCTACCGCTACGACCAGCTGATGCGGCTGGGTTGGAAGATCTTCCTTCCGATCTCGCTCGCCATGGTCGTGATCACCGCTTTCGTGCTCAAGCTGATGGGGTGGGCATAACATGTCCCCTCTCGCTCAGAGCCGTACTGGAGAATAACGATGGCCAGTTTTACCCAGACCGTCAGCTCGCTGTTCCTGAAGGAATTCGTATCGGGGTTCTTCCTGTCGATGCGCTACTTCTTCAAGCCGAAGGCAACCATCAACTATCCCTTCGAGAAGAACCCGGTATCGCCGCGGTTCCGGGGCGAGCATGTGCTGCGCCGCTATCCGAACGGCGAAGAGCGCTGCATCGCCTGCAAGCTGTGCGAGGCGATCTGTCCGGCCCAGGCGATCACCATCGAGGCAGGTCCGCGGCGCAACGACGGCACCCGCCGCACGGTGCGCTACGATATCGACATGGTGAAGTGCATCTACTGCGGCTTTTGTCAGGAAGCCTGCCCGGTGGATGCGATCGTCGAGGGGCCGAACTTCGAGTTCTCGACCGAGACCCGCGAAGAGCTCTATTACGACAAGGCGCGTCTGCTCGATAATGGCGACCGCTGGGAGCGCGAGATTGCGCGCAACATGGCGCAGGACGCACCATACCGGTGAGTTTTCGAGGCCGCCCGTATCCGCGGGTGGAGTGACAAGTTGAACGGACATTTCCGGGTCGGTCCATCCGGCACCGGACGAACGGGGAGGGGCAGCGGCCTTTTTCCGACAAGGACGAAAAGGCACCATAATGGCTCTTCAGGCTGTTTTCTTTTATCTCTTCGCTTTCGTGGCTGTGGCGTCGGCCTTCATGGTCATTTCTTCAAAGAACCCGGTCCACTCGGTGCTCTACCTGATCCTGGTCTTCTTCAATGCGGCCGGCCTGTTCCTGCTGACGGGCGCCGAGTTCCTGGCGATGATCCTTCTCGTCGTCTACATCGGCGCGGTAGCGGTCCTCTTCCTCTTCGTCGTCATGATGCTGGACATCGATTTCGCGGAACTCCGCTCCGGCGTGCTGCAATATGCACCTGTCGGCGTGCTGGTCGGTCTGATCGTCGCTGCCGAACTGATTGTCGTCATCGGCGGCAGCGTGCTATCGCCACGGGCAGCGCAGTCGATCACCATGCCGATCCCCAATCCTCAGGTGCGCACCAATACGGCGGCACTCGGCGACGTGCTCTACACGCACTACGTCTACTTCTTCCAGATCGCCGGGATGGTGCTGCTGGTCGCCATGATCGGTGCCATCGTGCTCACGCTCCGCCATCGCCAGAACATCAAGCGCCAGGACATTTCTGCACAGGTTGCGCGTACGCCCGAAACCGCCGTCGAGGTGGTCAAGGTCAAGCCGGGCCAGGGCATCTAGGGTAGGCGAAGAAGGAATACGAACATGGAAATCGGTCTCTCCCACTACCTGACGGTCAGCGCCATCCTCTTCATCATCGGCGTGTTCGGGATCTTTCTGAACCGCAAGAACGTCATCATCATCCTGATGTCGATCGAACTGATCCTTCTGTCGGTCAACCTCAACATGGTGGCCTTCTCGTCCTTCCTGAACGACATCGTCGGCCAGGTCTTCGCACTGTTCATTCTGACCGTCGCGGCCGCGGAAGCTGCTATCGGGCTTGCAATTCTCGTCGTCTTCTACCGCAACCGCGGTTCGATTGCCGTCGAAGACGTCAACATGATGAAGGGCTGATCGGTCATGATCTACAAGGCTATCGTCTTTCTTCCCCTGATCGGCTTCCTGATCGCCGGCCTCTTCGGCCGTTCGATCGGCGCCAAGGCATCCGAATACATCACCAGCGGCCTGATGATCGTGACCGCGATCCTCTCCTGGATCGTCTTCTTCAACGTTGCGCTCGCACACGGTGAGTCAGGCGAGGTCATCAAGGTCGAGGTCATGCGCTGGATCCAGTCCGGCGGCATCGACATCGAGTGGGCCTTCCGCATCGACACGCTGACGGCGGTCATGTTCGTCGTCGTCAACACGGTCTCGACGCTGGTTCACGTCTATTCCATCGGCTACATGCACCACGATCCGCATCGGCCGCGCTTCTTCGCCTATCTCTCGCTCTTCACCTTCGCCATGCTGATGCTGGTGACCTCCGACAACCTGGTGCAGATGTTCTTCGGCTGGGAAGGCGTCGGTCTCGCCTCCTATCTGCTGATCGGCTTCTGGTACAAGAAGCCGTCCGCATCGGCTGCGGCGATGAAGGCCTTTATCGTCAACCGCGTCGGCGATTTCGGCTTCCTGCTCGGCATCGCCGGCCTCTTCATGCTGTTCGGTTCGCTGAACTTCGAAACGATCTTTGCCGCCGCCGGCAGCTATCTTCCTGCGGAGGGTGCCGCCGAAACCGGTGAGGTCATCGCCAACATCTTCGGCATGGACGTGACGCGCTACGGTGCGCTCACCATCGTCTGCCTGCTGCTCTTCATGGGCGCCATGGGC
>JBKBXP010000109.1:0-10505 GCA_046314035.1 Pseudorhizobium sp.
CAATGCGCGCGATAGCAGTCTGCTGCAGCCACGCCCAATAAAGTATCGCCAAGCATCATGGGGAATAGGACGTCGGCATCGAGAACGGCGATTAGCATAGGCGCTCGTCAAAATTCCCCCGATCATTTGGGGAAGTAGTTGCGTTTATAGCGTTTATGCGCCATATTATCGACATGGCCGTATCACATCGCACATCATCAGACAAACTGCCCTCAAAGACTTCGAAAGCCGTTCCTGCTGTCGATCGCTCGGCCGCGGCTCGTGTCGCATCGCTGTTGCTTTCCTGTTCCACGAAGCCACATGGCACGTTTCAGGTCATCAATGCCGATGGCGAACGCCTTGACCTGCCAGATGCGCTGACCGACATCATGTATCGGGCTGCCGAGCTCCTCGCAGACGGAAGACCGGTAACGGTTTTGCCCGACGAAGAGATGCTGTCAACGCAGGCTGCGTCCGATATTCTAAACGTATCGAGGCAATATCTCGTGCGGTTGGTCGATACAGGCGAGCTTGCTTGCGAAAAAGTGGGAAGTCACCGGCGTTTGAGAGCGGTGGATGTCGCAGCGTTCAAGGCTGTACGTGACGCCAAGCGAACATCGGCGCTGGATCGGTTGAGTTCATTGAGCGAAGACGCTGGCGGCTATGAGCTCGAAATCAAGCAGCGCTGAAGAAACTATATGGCGAGCCGGGCTCGAATGCGCGGCTGCGCCGCTTGTTCAATGATCTCTCTGCACGAACTCATCGTTCTCGAATGTCTTATAAAATGCGTTTTCATCCTTGAGTGTCAACTCTCGGCTGAGGGTCGGCGGTTCGATTCCCGTCAAGGCGTTTGATATGCTTTGACCCATCAGATCTTAAACAGGGCGGAGAGGTCACGCCGTCCGTCTACCACTCGGACGATCTCGACGGTATGAATAGGGCCGTCATCTGCGTCGGGCCTTGTCTCATAAAGGATGACATAGGGCGCTTCGACCAACATCCGAGCGGTTCGGAATACTCCAGGGTGACGCTCGCCTATACGCGGGTGCTCGATCAGCAATTCCGCCTTGCGGCGAAAATTGGCGAAGTACCGCTCCGCGCTCCGCGGCTGCTCTTTACCCATTTCGATGTAGATGCTCTTAACGTCAGCGCGCGCCTTCGGTGTCCAAAGAAGCTTAACGGGCATGGGGAGCGGCAGACGCTATTTCCTGGCGTGCTTCGTCCTGCACCGCCTCAAAATCCACCTCGACCGCAGGGCCACTAACTTTGCCTTCTTCCCACATCGCACGTAGCTTGGCGATATCTTCGCGCTTCTGCATCCATTTGGCCGACCAGTCCCGCATGGCTTCGCGAACAACTTCGCTTCCGCTAGCATATGCCCCACTGTTCACAGCATCACGCAGTAACTCAGCGTGTTGAGGTGTCATCGAAACACTGACCTTTTCAACATTCGGCATAGGTGACCTCCAAAGGTAATTGGTAGTAATTGTTACCACCAAAAGCCCAGAGGGGCAACATCGCTGCGCAGCTCGCCTGGTGCAGTGGTCCAGCTGCAAGATCACTACGGTATCGGTTTGACGAAGGTTGAAAATGACGGGCCGCAGGTTCGATTCCGCTCAAGGCGATGGTGTAGAACTCTGTCCTTTTGCAGCAGTCCACAGAGCCTAGAAGCCAGACCCTTTTCAGGGCTAGGCCGGACTTCATTAAGTCTTTGACCCCCGGGGAGGCAGCAGAAGTGGCTGCCCAGAAGCATTCGGCGCTATCAGCTGCTGAGGATGCCGTCGCCGTTCGCGTCCCGTTGACGGTCAAGCCGCGATAGCTCGCAACGCAGAGTCTCGCGGCAACGCTTTCGCTCAGGAAACTGACTCAAATGATCCCGCATGGCCGGACGACGTCGCCTGCCGATGGCATGTTAGGCACACTCTCTTCTCCTTAAGACCTGGTACGTAGCGTAGCACGTAGATTGCAACTCGTTGCCATCGATGACCGCAATAGCATTTGCTTCCCTAAGCGAGACTGCTGCCCGCGGCTAGGACAACGGCCCCTTCAGCTCACCAACGCTCTGGCCACTGAGTACCTCCAGCGGCTTCGATAACGTGGTCAGTCCACTCTGCTGCCGCTCGAGTCGAGCGCCACCTTGAGGTACTGAGCACTATTGTCTATGTGCGCACGCATGAGCAGCTTTGCTCGCTCAAGATCGCCGCTGCAGATTTTGTTGTAAATCTCAAGGTGTTCGGCGTAAGCCGCATCGTATGACTTGGTCGGGACGCTTGACGTCACCCGAATGACTTCAGCGACAAGCCCATGCAGGTTGTTATAGACAATTGAGAGAACGCTGTTGCCGGCGGCGTCCACCAAGGCTTGATGGAAGGCTGCATCGGCCGAGGTGAAGCTGGCGAAATCCTCCCGCTGACCAGCCTCAAGCATCGCCGCCAGCGCCTCTTCGGCCTTGTTGAGCTTCGACTTGCCAGCAGTGCCCAAGAGATCAATGACGTCGCTTTCGATCATCCGACGCACGATCATCACCTCGGTGAGGTGATCGGGATTGGCGCGCAGGAGCTGGCGGACGGTGACAGCCAGCGTTTCGAGGAACTCGCTGACGTCTGCACGTACTACGGTGGTGCGCTCACCGTGACGTCGTCGAACCAAGCCCTTGGTTTCAAGCACCTGGACGGCTTCGCGTACCGATCGCGTCGACACGCCGAACTCGCGCGCCAGGTCACCCTCGGACGGCAGCTTCTCGCCGACGGGCAGTTGCCCTGCCAGGATGCGCTCCTCCATCGCAGCGGCGACGGCGGCATGCAGCTTGTCGCGGCCTGGGGCCTGAGTGGTGGTCAATGCCATAGTGTTCCTTAGCCGTCCTCAACCGGTGCCATCGTCTCCTGCCGATAGAACACATGAGTTATGACATAAGTGCTGTCAAGCGGCAGCGAGCAGACTTGACATATGACTTATGACATGAGATCGATTAGGTGCTGGCGCTTGCACTAACGGAGGTACTGCCTGCCAGCCTCGGGCAGATTGGGAGGAAGAATATGAACGTATTGAAGGCCGCACTGGCGGCATCTGCTATTTTCGGTGGTGTCCTCGGATCCGTCGGGCATGCCTTTGCCGAATGGCCGGAGCGTGCAGTGACCGTCATCGTGCCATGGTCGGCTGGAGGTGGAACGGACGCGACTGCGCGCGCCGTCGCGCAGGAATTGGAGGAGCGCTTCGGGCAGCCCTTCAACGTCGTCAACCGTACCGGTGGCGGCGGCCTGGTCGGCCATATCACCATCGCCAATTCTGCTCCCGATGGCTATACGCTGGGGGTCATCACCATCGAAACGACCATGTTTGAGGCGCAGGGCCTTCCCGGTGCCGCACCGGAGGCCTTCACGCTGCTCGGTCGTTTCAATGCCGACGCCATCGGCATCAACGTGCGCGCCGACGCTCCCTATGCTACAGCAAAGGAGTTGGTAGAGGCGGTCAAGGCGAACCCGGGCCAGCTCAAGGCGTCCGGCGCAAACCGCGGCGGTCTTTCGCACCTGGCTTGGGCAGGTTTGCTCAATCGACTCGAAATCGACCCGCAGGCTGCTCCATGGGTTGCCTCCGATGGTTCTGCGCCTGCCATGCAGCAGCTTGCCGCCAACGCCATCGAAGTCGTGTCGACATCTCCCGCAGAGGCCCAGTCTCTCGTCGATGCCGGCGAGGCCAAGACCCTGATGCTGATGGCCGAGGAGCGTAGTGCGCTTTACCCTGACATCCCGACGGTCTCAGAAGCGCTCGGAATCGAATGGTCGCCCCTGCCGTTTCGCGGCCTGGCAGGTCCCTCCGGCCTTCCCGAAGAGGTGGTGACCAAGGTGTCCGAGGCGCTTGCCGATATCACCAAGGACGAAGAATTCATCACGCTGATGAAATCGCGAGGCTTCTCGGTTGCCTATCAGGACTCCGAGACCTTCACCAGCACGGTCATGCGCTCGCGCGACGACCTTGTCAGCGCCATGCAGGCCGTCGGTCTGGCAAAGTAGCTCTGGCGCAGGAGCTCACCCCATGACCTTCGACGAACGGATCCTCGGTCTTGCACTGCTGCTGTTCGGCATCCTGGTGGCGTGGCATTCCCAGGCCATCCCCTCGGTGCCAGGCGCCACCTTCGGGCCGTCCCTGATGCCGACGATCGTGGGGCTGCTGATGGCCGGCTGCGGCCTGTCCATCTTCATCGGCGGCGTTCGCGCCGCCGATGGCGGACCCTTGGTGGATGTCTCGGTGTGGAGAGGGCAGCGGCGGGGTCTTGCCTGCGCCATTTGGGCGATTTCCGGTGTGCTTGTGGGCATTCTGTTCATGCCGGTCCTCGGTTTTCCGCTGTTTGGCGTGCTGTACGCGCTGCCACTGATGCTGCTGATGCGGGCGCGTCCCCTTCCGGCGGCGATCGTGTCGGTGGTGGTGGTTCTGGTGGCCTATTTCGCCTTCAAGCGCATACTCTTCGTGCCCTTGCCCTCCGGGCCCCTGACATTCCTGGGTTAGCTCAATGACATTTGACGTTTTCATCTCGGCGCTGTGGATCGTCCTTCAGCCGCAGGTGCTGATCGTGGTGCTGCTTGCCTCCATCTACGGGCTCTTCATCGGCGCCATCCCGGGTCTGAGCGCGACCATGGCCACGGCACTGTTGATCCCGCTCACCTTCTACATGGATCCGGTGCCGGCGATTGCCGCCATCGTTGCGACGACAGCCATGGCGATCACCGCCGGCGACATCCCGGGCGTCCTGCTGCGCATCCCTGGCACGCCGGCCTCGGCGGCTTACGTCGAGGAGGCCTATGCCCTCAACATGAAGGGCAAGGCACAGCTCGCCATGGGGATCGGCATCATGTTCTCCGCAGCCGGCGGCTTGTTCGGCGCGCTGGTACTGCTGGTCAGCGCTCCGCTTCTGGCGCGAGCGTCGCTGAACTTCTCCAGTTTCGAGTTCTTTTGGCTCGCCCTGCTGGGGCTGTTGACCTCCGCGCTCGTCAGCACGAATGCGCCGGCGCGCGGTCTCTTCTCGCTTTGCCTCGGGCTGCTGATCAGCACCGTCGGCCTCGACGTCACCTCGGGCCAGCCACGTTTCACGTTCGGCGTCATCGACCTCTACGGTGGGGTGAGCTTCATCCCGACGATGATTGGCATGTTTGCCTTTGCCGAGCTGCTGCGCGGCCTCTCCTCGGCAGGCACGGTTCCGCCCGTACCAGCCAGGGAAAGCCTGTTCAGTAACCCCTTTGCTGGCGTCTGGTCTGCCTTTCGCCGTTACCCATGGAGTTATGTTCGCGGTTCCACCCTGGGGGCCTCGATTGGCGCTCTGCCGGGGGTCGGTGGCGACCTGGCCGCCTGGATTGCCTATGGCATGAGCCGGCGCTTTTCCAAGACGCCGGAGAAATTCGGGACCGGACACGAGGAAGGCCTGATCGAGGCGAGTTCCTCCAACAACGCCGGCCTCTCCAGTGCCTGGGTACCGGCGCTCGTCTTCGGCATTCCAGGCGATGCCATTACCGCGATCGCCATAGGCGTGCTGTTCATGAAGGGGCTCAATCCCGGCCCGAAACTCTTCGTCGAGAACCCGACGATGTTGACCGCGGTGATCCTCACATTTGCGCTGGCCAACCTGTTTCTCATCCCGATCGGCTTTTTTGCGATCAAGGGTGCCCGCTATGTTCTGGCCGTTCCTCGCGGCCTGATCGTGCCGACCATTTTGGTCTTTTGCGTCGTCGGCTCGTTTGCCATCAACAACACGGTCTTTGACATCGGCATCATGCTGGTGGCGGGGCTGGTCGCTTATCTGATGGAGAGCAACCGGTTTCCGATCGCGCCGGTGATTCTCGGCCTGGTGCTTGGGCCCATCCTCGAGCGCAACTTCATCATGTCGATGCAGATCGCCGACGGCAACCTGTTCGGCTTCTTCAGCCGGCCGGTGGCAGCCGGATTGGGGATCCTGGTCTGCGCCATCATCGTCATCCCGATCCTTCGCAGTCTCGCAAGGCGCCGGCACCGGCCGCTGTCACCTTAGACCCCTACTACAACACGAGGAGCAACTTCATGAACGATCCATTTTCAGTCGAAGGCCGTATCGCCGTCGTCACCGGTGGGCTGGGACAACTCGGAACGCAGTTTTCGACGTCGCTGGCGCAAGCGGGTGCCAAAGTGGCAATCTTCTCGCGCCGTCCGTTCAGCGATGCGCAGTTGGCCGAAAAATTCCCTGGCCTCAGTGACAGGATCCGCGTCTATGAGGCTAGCGTGACGGACAAGGCAGCGCTGGAAACGGCCACCGAGCAGCTGATCGCCGACTGGGGTGTTCCCCAGATCCTCGTCAACAATGCCGGCATCGACTCCAAGCCGGATGGCTCGGCCGAACAGAATGCTCCGTTCGAAGTCTACCCGCGCAAGTACTGGGACGACATCATCGAGACCAATCTCACCGGCGTCATGCTGACCAGCCAGGTGGTCGGCAGCCGCATGGCAGAAGCCAAGAGCGGTTCCATTATCAATGTCGGGTCGATCTACGGCATGGTCTCGCCTAACCAGGCGCTGTACGCCTACCGCGAGGAACGCGACGGCGTACCCTTCGTCAAGGCGATCTCCTATGCCGCCTCCAAGGCTGGTCTGTTGAACATGACGCGGTATCTGGCAACCTACTGGGCGCCGAAGAAGGTGCGCGTCAACCTGATCTCCTTTGGCGGCGTGAAGACAGCGAGCTTCGACAAGGAGTTCATCGACGCCTTCCTGGAACGCGTGCCGATGGGACGCCAGGCGGAGATCGACGAGTACAATGGCGTCATCCGCTTCCTCGCCTCCGACGCGTCCTCCTACATGACCGGATCCAACGTCGTCGTCGATGGTGGCTTCACGGCCTGGTGAGGGAGCAGCGCCATGAGCGTTTACATCGGCATTGATGTCGGCACGGGAAGCGCCCGGGCAGGATTGTTTGACCGGCAGGGTCGGCTGCTTGGCAGCGCCGCCGCGTCGATTGAGACGTTCCGCCCGGCCCCTGATTTCGCGCAGCAGAGCTCTGCCGACATCTGGAATGCCGTGGTCGCTGCCGTGCGAGAGGCCATGGCGTCCTCTGGCGTTGATGCCCGGAATGTTAGAGGCATCGGTTTCGATGCCACCTGTTCGCTGGTGGTGGCGGGGGAAAATGGTGCACCCGTCACGATCAGCCCCAACGGCGCCCCGGACCAGGATGTCATCCTGTGGATGGATCATCGGGCGGTCGCCGACGCCGAAGCGATCACGCGCACGCGATCGCGGGTTCTGGATCATGTCGGCGGCGTCATGTCTCCGGAAATGGAAATTCCCAAGCTACGTTGGCTCAAGCGCGAGCTGCCGCACAGCTGGGAAAGGGCGCAAACCTTCTGGGACCTGCCCGACTGGCTCGTTCATCGCGCCACAGACAGCGACATCCGTTCTCTCTGTTCGTCCACCTGCAAATGGACCTATCTGGGACATGAAGGGCGACAGGGGGAGGGTTGGGACGCGGCCTTATTCGAGACGATTGGCCTGGGCGACCTCGCCCGGCGCGCCTTTGCGCCGATCGGCACCCGCTTTGCGGCAGCGGGCGTGCGCGCCGGCGGGCTCAGTCCGTCCGGAGCCGAAGAGCTCGGCCTTGTGGCGGGCACGGCAGTCTCCACCGGATTGATCGACGCCTATGCGGGAGCACTGGGGACATTGGCAACCGGTGAGGGCGAGGGGCCTCTGAACCTTGGCACGCGCCTCGCGGTAATCGCCGGCACCTCCACTTGCCACATCGCGCTTGCCCAAGAACCCCTGTACGTTCCCGGCGTCTGGGGACCGTACTTTGGCGTCCTGCTGGATGGCTGGTGGGCGAACGAGGGCGGACAGTCTGCAGCCGGCGCTTTGCTGGATCACGTCATAGCCCGTCACGCTGCAACCGCTGAGCTGATAGCAAACCAGCCAGGACGACGGCCCGCAGAGGTGCTGAACGAGCGTCTCTCATTCCTGGCACAGGAGAGCTGCTACCTGACGCGGCAGCGGCATGTCCAACCAGATTTCCACGGCAACCGGTCGCCATTGGCCGAGCCGTGGCGCAAGGGGGCAAGCGTCGGCCTGACGCTCGATGCCGGCCTCGACGATCTAGCGGTCGAGTATCTCGCAACGCAGCAGGCGCTTGCCTATGGCACCCGCCACATCATCGAGGTCCTGCGCGGCAAAGGGGTCATGGTCGACACTCTGGTCGTTAGCGGTGGGCTTGCCCGTAACCCCCTGTACCTACGCGAGCACGCCGATGCGAGCGGCTGCCGCGTGATCATCCCGGATCAGGCCGAGCCGGTGCTGCTCGGCTCGGCGATGCTGGGAGCCGTCGCCGCCGGTGACTACGCGCGCGTAGAAGAAGCCATGCGCAGCATGAGTGGCCCGGCCAAGGTCGTTGAGCCTCGCGGCGGGGAGATCGCCCGCTACCACGACGCCAAATACGCCGTCTTCCGGCGGATGCAGGATGACTATGCCGCCTATTGCGCCCTGATGGGCGGTGCTGATGCGAGCTCTGACAAAAGAGAGACAAGAGTATGACGACAATCCAGATGGTCGCCAGCGGGGACTTGCGCGAAAGCGCAAATCTCCAATGCTGGCCGGCACAACAGGCGATGGAAGCACGCATTGCCGAAGCACTTTCTGCCATGGGTCACAGCGTGCGCCGCGCGCATCCCTTCAAGCAGGAGAAGGGCCACGGTTTCATCGCGTCACAGCGCGAGGGCATGGATATCTTCGCTGATATGGACCCAGAAGCGCCCGTGATCATCGCCGAGGCCGTCTGGCAGTATTCTCACCACGTTTTGGCCGGGCTGGTCACCCACAAGGGTCCGATTCTCACGGTGGCGAATTGGGCAGGCGAGTGGCCGGGGCTCGTCGGCATGCTCAATCTCAACGGCTCGTTGACCAAGGCCGGCGTGCGCTATTCGACGCTCTGGAGCGAGAGTTTTAACGACGCGTTCTTCCTGACGGGGCTCAAGACCTGGATCGAAACCGGGGTTCTTGAACACCCGATCACGCACGTTCGCCCGTTCGACCCGGCCTGCATCGCCGAGGAGGATCACCAGCTGGCCGTCTCCATCGCCGACGATATCCGCCACAGGAAGGTGATCCTCGGCGTTTTCGACGAGGGCTGTATGGGCATGTACAACGCCATCGTGCCGGATGAATTGCTGATGCCGCTTGGCGTCTACAAGGAGCGCCTGTCGCAGTCGGCGCTCTACCACGCGACCATGGGTGTGGACGAGGGAGAGGCACGCGCCGTCTACCAATGGATGCTCGACAGAGGCATGAAATTTCATCTCGGGCGTGATCCGGCGCTGGAGTTGACGCAGCAGCAGGTCATCGATCAATGCCGCATGTATATTGCCGCTGTGCGTATGGCCGATGCCTTCGGGTGCGAGGCGATCGGCATCCAATATCAGCAGGGCCTGAAGGATCTTCTGCCAGCCTCGGACCTCGTTGAAGGCATGCTCAACAACGACGATCGCCCCGACGTCATGCGCGAGGACGGGAGTGTCATTCGCCAGGGCCAGGCCATCGTACACTTCAACGAGGTGGACGAATGCGCCGGTCTGGACGGCGTGCTGATCAATCGCCTGCACCGCGCCTTGGGCCAACCGGTGGAAACGACGCTGCACGATCTACGATGGGGCGACGTCGACCGATCCGGATCGCGGGACGACTTCATCTGGGTCTTCGAGATCTCCGGAGCTGCTCCGCCAGCCCACCACGAAGGGGGATGGGCAGGCTCTGAGAGCCTGCGTCAGCCACCGATGTTCTTTCCCGCTGGCGGCGGCACCCTGCGTGGCGTGGCCAAGCCAGGAGAGCTGGTCTGGAGCAGGATCTATGTTGAGGACAACCGCTTGCAGATGGACATCGGTCGAGGTCAGGCGGTGGCACTGCGCGATACGGAAACCCGCAGGCGCTCCGAGGCCACCAATCCGCAGTGGCCAATCATGCATGCGGTCCTCACCGGCGTCGACCGCGACGCGATGATGGCGCGCCACAAGGCCAATCACATCCAGGTCGTCTACGCCAACTCAGCCCGCGAGGCTGACCGCGCCATGGGCGTCAAGGCCACACTGGCCATGGAGCTCGGCATCACTGTGCACCTTTGCGGTGTCGAAATCCAATCCCGCACCCATTCAGCACCAGAAGCCTATCAAGGAGCATCACAATGACTTACGACTATTCGGCGACGGACTGGGACTCGATCAAGCGGCTCTCTAAGTGGTATTCCGGCGACATCCACGACGTCATGGATAAACACGGCGCCTATGGTCATCTTAAAGGGATCTCGCTGTTTGGGAGCCTGGCCCCAGGGCAGGTGGTGTGCGGACCGGCAGTCACCGTCCTTTACGAACCCAGCACGCGCGTAGGTCAGCCCCAGGATGTCTACCATGCCGCCATCGATGGCGTGGTCAAGGGCGGCATCCTGATGGTAGATGCCTCCTGCGCGGAAGGATCGGGAACTGGAGAGCTGATGTCGACCGGCGCAAAGGTTGCAGGGTCGGCTGCAACCGTCGTGCATG
>JBKBXP010000110.1:0-10437 GCA_046314035.1 Pseudorhizobium sp.
GGAGCTTGACGGCGACACCTACCTGAAGGCGGATGCCTCCTGGTTCCGCTCGATCGTTTCGGGCGTCGTGCGCGACCAGGTGAAGATCGATCCGGTCATCCGCGGCGCGCTGCAGGAAGACTGGCCGCTGTCGCGCCTCGATTCGACGCTGCGCGCCATCCTGCGCGCCGGCACCTTCGAGATCCTCGAGCGCAAGGACGTGCCGATCCCGGTCATCGTCACCGAATACGTCGAGATCGCCCAGGCCTTCTTCGAGGGCGAGGAGCCCAAGATCGTCAACGCGGTCCTCGACCGTATCGCCAAACAGGTCCGCGGGCAAACCGCGAAATAGGCCCGATCGCGAAATAGGCTTAACCGCCACACAGGAGAGAGCGCATCATGGAAGGCAGCGTCGACGGGCTACAGGCGCAGCTAAAGTCCGCGCGGCGCAACGTCTTCCTGCTGTCGGCCGTCCAGGCGCTGCTCGGCTCTGCCCCGCCGCTCACCTTCGCGCTCGGCGGCCTTGCCACCTACCAGATGCTCGGCGACGACAAGTCGCTCGCCACCGCACCGCTGACCGGCTTCAACATCGGCGTGGCGCTCGGGGCCGTGGGCGTCGCCATCGCCGCCCGCTATCTCGGCCGCCAGGCGGGCTTCATGCTCGGCGCGCTGATGGGCGCCACCGGCGCGGCCGTTGCCGCCGTGGCGCTCTTTCGCACCGATTTCTGGCTGTTTGCCACCGGCCTGATGCTGATCGGCGTCTCCGGCGGCTTCACCCAGAAGATCCGCTTTGCCGCCGCCGACGTCTCGCCGAGCTTCTACAAGCCGCGCGCCATCTCGTGGATCCTCGCCGCCGGCATCCTCTCGGCCATCATCGGGCCGCAGCTGGCGATCTGGGCGATGGACCTCTTGGCCCCCGTCACCTTCGCCGGCGCCTTCGTGGCGCTGATCCCGCTCAGCCTGATCGCCATCGCCATTCTGTTCGCGCTGAAGCTGCCGGAAACCGGCGTGCGCGCCGCGGGCGACCTGCCGGTGCGGCCGCTCAAGGAAATCGTCCTGACGCAGCGCTTCATGACCGGCATGATCTGCGGCATCGGCACCTATGCGCTGATGACCTTCATGATGACCGGCGCGCCGCTCGCCATGGTCATCGGCTGCGGCTTCTCCACCGAACTCGCGACGCTCGGCATCCAGTGGCACGTGCTGGCCATGTTTGCGCCAAGCTTCTTCACCGGCATGCTGATCACCCGCTTCGGCACCGAAAAGGTGGTTGCCGCCGGCCTGGTGATCCTGATGGCCTGCGCCGTCGTCGCCCACGCCGGCATCGAACTCTGGAATTTCTGGGGCGCGCTGGTGCTGCTCGGCATCGGCTGGAACTTCGGCTTCATCGGCGCCACCGCCATCGTCGCCTCCAGCTACCGCCCGCACGAGGCCGACAAGGTGCAGGGTTTCCACGACATCATCCTCTTCGGCACCGTGGCGCTCTCCTCCTTCTCCTCCGGCAAGGTCTTCACCGCCTGGGGCTGGGAGGCCATGAACCTCGTCATCTGGCCGGTGACGATCCTCTGCCTCATCCTCATTCTCCTGCTGATGCGCAAGCGGCCGGCCAAACCGGCCTGACCTCCCCCTTTTCTAGGGCTTGACGCAGCCTTGTCCTCGCGGGCACTCTCCCTCCCGCGGGCAGCCCTGGTTCCTTGGGAGGGGAGGCGGTTGCCGGCCGATGCCGGGGGACTTGCTTGCCGGCGCAAGGGAGAGGAAAAGCGAATGACCGTTCTATTCGGTGTGATCGTGTGCGGCTTGCTATCGATCATCTATGCCGCCTGGGCGACGCGGGCCGTGCTCGCCGCCGATCAGGGCAATGCCCGCATGCAGGAAATCGCAGGCTATATCCGTGAGGGTGCGCAGGCCTACCTGTCGCGCCAGTACATGACCATCGCCATTGTCGGCGCCGTGGTGACCGTCATCACCTGGCTGCTCCTCTCAGGCACGGCCGCCATCGGCTTCGTCATCGGCGCGGTGCTCTCGGGCGCTGCCGGCTTCATCGGCATGCACGTCTCGGTGCGCGCCAACGTCCGCACCGCCCAGGCCGCCTCGCAGAGCCTTTCCGCCGGCCTCGACATCGCCTTCAAGTCCGGTGCCATCACCGGCATGCTGGTGGCAGGCCTCGCTCTCCTCGGCGTCTCGATCTACTACCTTATCCTGACCGCCGGTCTCGGCCATGAAAGCGGCTCGCGCGACGTCATCGACGCGCTGGTGTCGCTCGGCTTCGGCGCCTCGCTGATCTCCATCTTCGCCCGCCTCGGCGGCGGCATCTTCACCAAGGGTGCCGATGTCGGCGGCGATCTCGTCGGCAAGGTGGAAGCCGGCATTCCGGAAGATGACCCGCGCAATCCTGCCACCATTGCCGACAACGTCGGCGACAACGTCGGCGATTGCGCCGGCATGGCCGCCGACCTCTTCGAGACCTACGCGGTCTCCGTCGTCGCCACCATGGTGCTCGCCGCGATCTTCTTTGCCGGCGCGCCGGTGCTGGAAAGCGTGATGATCTATCCGCTCGCCATCTGCGCCACCTGCATCGTCACCTCGATCATCGGCACCTTCTTCGTCAAGCTCGGCAGCAACGGCTCGATCATGGGCGCCCTCTACAAGGGCCTGATCGTCACCGGCCTCCTGTCGATCGTCGGACTGGCGCTCGCCACCTCCGTCACCATCGGCTGGGGCACGATCGGCACCGTCGACGGTATGGAGATCACCGGGGCCAACCTCTTCATCTGCGGCATTCTCGGCCTCGTGGTCACAGCACTGATCGTCGTCATCACCGAATACTACACCGGCACCAACAAGCGCCCGGTCAACTCCATCGCCCAGGCCTCGGTCACCGGCCACGGCACCAACGTCATCCAGGGCCTGGCGGTCTCGCTGGAATCGACAGCCCTTCCGGCGATCGTCATCGTCGCCGGCATCATCTCCACCTACCAGTTCGCCGGCCTGTTCGGCACCGGCATCGCCGTCACCACAATGCTCGGCATCGCCGGCATGATCGTGGCGCTCGACGCCTTCGGCCCGGTCACCGACAATGCCGGCGGCATCGCCGAAATGGCCGGTCTTCCCGCCGATGTGCGCAGGTCCACCGATGCCCTCGACGCGGTCGGCAACACCACCAAGGCCGTCACCAAGGGCTATGCCATCGGCTCGGCCGGCCTCGGCGCACTGGTGCTCTTTGCCGCCTATTCCAACGATCTCGCCTATTTCGCCGCCAATGCGGACCGCTACCCGTACTTCGCGGGGATCGGCGACATCTCCTTCAGCCTGTCGAACCCCTATGTGGTCGCCGGCCTGATCTTCGGCGGCCTGATCCCCTACCTCTTCGGCGGCATCGCCATGACGGCCGTCGGCCGTGCGGCAAGCTCGATCGTCGAGGAGGTGCGCAAGCAGTTTCGGGAAAATCCGGGCATCATGCTGGGCACGGTGAAGCCGGACTACGGCCGTGCGGTCGACATCCTGACCAAGGCGGCGATCCGCGAGATGATCGTGCCCTCGCTTCTGCCGGTTCTGGCCCCGATCGTCGTCTACTTCGGCGTGCTGCTGATCTCCGGCTCCAAGGCCTCGGCCTTCGCGGCCCTCGGTGCGTCCCTGCTCGGCGTCATCGTCAACGGACTGTTCGTGGCGATCTCCATGACCTCCGGGGGCGGTGCCTGGGACAACGCCAAGAAGAGCTTCGAGGACGGCTTCGTCGACAAGGACGGCACCCGCCACATGAAGGGGTCGGAAGCCCACAAGGCCTCCGTCACCGGCGACACCGTCGGCGATCCCTACAAGGACACCGCAGGCCCTGCCGTCAATCCAGCGATCAAGATCACCAACATCGTCGCGCTGCTGCTGCTGGCGGTGCTGGCCGGCTGAACCGGAGGCGCACAAAAAAATCCCCGCGAGGCCTGCGCTTCGCGGGGATTTTTTAGACAATCGGCAGAGCGGTCAGTTGCCGCCCATGTTCTGGAACACGTTTCTCGCCGCGTTGGCACCGCTGGCACCGCCGCTGGACAAGAGCTGCTGCAGGAAGGTCAGGTCCCGTCCGCCGGTCGGCGTCGTGCGCGAAATGCTGTCGAAGACCTTGCCGTCCTGAAGCGTGTAGTTCGCCTTGCGGGAGACGACCCCGTTTTCGTCGAAATAGATTGCCAGGACCGTCTGCTCCACGAGCCGCGGCTTCATGAAGGCGACCGGGCGTTCGCGCTTCTGCGAGATGTAGTAGAGGACTTCCGAATCGAATGTGGCGGTCGTCGATGGCGTGCCCATGGTGAGCAGAACCTGCTCGCGGCTGGATCCGACCGGGATCAGCGCCAGCGATTCTTCGTCCAGCACATAGCCGTTGTACATCGTCTCGCCGATGTCCATGGACGTGCAGCCGGTGAGGGATGCGGTTGCAATGATGGCCGCTACTGCGGTGCTGCTCAAGAACTTCATTTCAGACCTTAACACCTGCCTCGCTGAGGCTTTCCCGAAACTTCCGACTGCGGCCTGCGCCGCTACCTTGCTGCCCATATCATTGTGGCTATTCCGGGGACAGGCCCGAAGTGCTGCCGCAGATACGGGCACCAAAGCCGGCTCCACCGTGATATACGGTAACGACGTTGCAATTCGTGCCTGCTTCGGTAAACCAGCTTGCGCCTCCATGCAACCTGTGGCGGCTAACTGTGGGAAATCTTATGATCTTCGGTCTGTTCAGAAAGAAAAAACAAAACCAGCCGATCATCGACCGACAATACGCCTCCTTGACATCGGCGGCGCGCGTTCCCTTTTTCTACAGCGATCTCGACGTTCCCGACACGGTCATGGGGCGTTTCGAGCTGTTGTCGATCGTCATGATCCTGTTCTTTCGTCGCACGGCGAAGTCGGACACCAGCGGCCAGGAACTCGCCCAGGAGATCATCGATGCGTTCTTCCAGGATCTCGACCACTCCATCCGGGAGCTTGGGATCGGTGATCCGGGGGTGCCGAAGCGGATGAAGAAGCTCGCCGGCATGTTCTATGGGCGGCTGGAGAGTTATGCGGCCGCTCTCGAGGCCAAGGATCAGGACGGCCTTGCGGAGGCGCTGGCGCGAAACATTCATCCGAAGGCGGCAGCTGACCACCCGATGCGCGGCCTGGCCGAATGGATGATCGCTGCCGAGGCCAGACTGTTGCTGGTCAGCGAAGACGAAATAGCGCATGGCACCTTGGTGATGCCGGCGCCAGAACATTGAGGTGCTCATGAAAGCCGCCCACCAAAGCCACGAAACATCCCCCTTGTCCTACCGCGTGCGGGTCGGACATGTGTCCGCCAATCCCATCACCGTCAAGATCGAGGCAGCGCCGGACGAGCTTGAGCGGCTGGCGGAGACCTGGAAGGTGCTCGCCGTCCGCTCCCTGAAGTCGGAGATCCAGATTGCCCGCTGGAAGAAGGACGGCGTGCTGATCAAGGGGCGCGTCCAGGCGGAGATCGAGCAGGCCTGCGTCGTGACGCTGGAGCCGGTTCCCGCAAAGATCGACGAGACTTTCGAGCAGATCTTCCTGCCCGAGGGCTCCAAGCTGGCCCGCGTCATGCTCAGCGACACGGCAGAGATGGTGCTGGATCCGGATGGGCCGGATCTTCCCGAGGTCTTCGTGGGAGACACGATCGATGCCGGTGAGGTGATTGCAGAGGCGGTTGCACTTGCCATCGAACCATACCCGCGCAAGAAGGGTATCGAGTTCGAGGAGCACATCGAAGGCGATGCCTCCGGACCGGCGGCACGCCCTTCGCCCTTCGCGGTCCTCAAGGACTGGAAAAAAGAAGACTAGGATAGAAATCGCCGTTATTGAGTTGTAAGCATCGCGGGAACGGCTAGTTTGGCCACGGTTTCGCCCCGCGGCGAGCAAAAGGATCAGGGACGCGTGATCAGAATTTCTCTTGATGTCATGGGCGGCGATTTCGGTCCCGAAGTCGTCATTCCCGGCGCGGCAAAGGCGCTGGAACGACATCCAGACATTACCTTTCTGCTGTACGGCCTTCAGGCCGAATGTGAGCCTCATCTCGCCAAGCATCCGAAACTGCGTGAGCGCTCGGTGTTTCACGACTGCGAGCTTGCCGTCGGGATGGACGAGAAGCCGAGCGCCGCCCTGCGCCGTGGCCGCTACGTCTCGACCATGTGGCGGGCGATCGAGGCCGTGAAGCTCGGTGAAGCGGATGTCGTCGTCTCCGCCGGCAATACCGGTGCCCTGATGGCCATGTCGAAGTTCTGCCTGCGCACGCTGGCGCATATCGAACGCCCCGCCATCGCCGGAATCTGGCCGACGCTGAAGGGTGAGAGCATCGTTCTCGACATCGGCGCGACGATCGGAGCCGATGCCCATCAGCTGATGGATTTCGCCCTGATGGGCGGTGCCATGGCGCGCGCCCTCTTCGAGGCGGAGCGGCCGACCGTCGGCCTGCTCAATGTCGGTGTCGAGGAGGTGAAGGGGCAGGAAGACGTGCGGGAAGCCGGTCGGTTGATCCGCGAGGCAAACCTTCCGACCATCGCCTATCACGGCTTCGTCGAAGGCGACGATATCGGTAAGGGGACGGTGGATGTGGTGGTCACCGAAGGCTTCACCGGCAATATCGCACTGAAGACGGCGGAAGGCACGGCCCGCCAGATCGCCCAGCTTCTGCGCGAGGCGATGTCACGCACGCTGCTCTCCAAGCTCGGTTATCTCCTCGCCAAGGGCGCCTTCGACCGCCTGCGCGAGAAGATGGATCCCCGCAAGGTCAATGGCGGCGTCTTTCTCGGCTTGAACGGCATCGTCATCAAAAGCCATGGCGGCACCGATGCCGAGGGCTTTGCAGCGGCGATCGATGTCGGCTACGACATGGCCCGCAACGGGTTGACCGCCAAGATCGTTGAAGACTTGGAAACTTACCATGCCCGACGTCAGCCACCGGCTGGCCCCGAGGCGGCTTGACGACAGGATACAGATAGCATGATCCGTTCAGTGGTACGCGGTTATGGGGCAGCCTTGCCCAAGCGCGTCGTGACCAATCGCGAACTGGAAGAGACGGTCGCCACGTCGGACGAGTGGATCGTCCAGCGCACCGGCATCCGCCAGCGCTACATCGCCGGCGAGGGAGAGACGACAGCGTCGCTCGGCGAGCAGGCGGCCCGTGCCGCGCTCGATAAGGCAGGCTTGACCCCCGACGATATCGATCTCGTCCTGGTTGCCACCTCGACGCCCGACAACACGTTTCCGGCCACCGCCGTCAACATCCAGCAGCGGCTGGGGATGACGCATGGCTTTGCCTTCGACCTGCAGGCCGTCTGCTCCGGCTTCGTCTACGCCATGGCGACAGCCGATCTCTACATCCGCGGCGGCATGGCCAAACGCGTGCTGGTGATCGGCGCCGAAACCTTCTCGCGAATCCTCGATTGGAACGATCGCACCACCTGCGTGCTCTTCGGCGACGGCGCCGGCGCGCTGGTGCTGGAAGCGGCCGAAGGGCAGGGGACGGTCGACGATCGCGGCATCCTGACCTCGCATCTGCGCTCCGACGGCAGCCACAAGGACAAGCTCTACGTCGATGGTGGCCCCTCGACCACCGGCACGGTCGGCCATCTGCGCATGGAAGGCCGCGAGGTCTTCAAGCATGCGGTCGGCATGATCACCGACGTCATCGAGGCCGCCTTCGAGGCGACCGGCACGACGGCCGATGATCTCGACTGGCTGGTGCCGCACCAGGCGAACCGCCGCATCATCGACGGCTCCGCCAAGAAGCTCGGCATTCCGACCGAGAAGGTCGTGGTGACGGTCGATCTGCACGGCAACACCTCGGCCGCCTCCATTCCGCTGGCGCTGTCGGTGGCGCTTGACGACGGGCGCATCAAGCAGGGCGATCTCGTCATGCTGGAAGCCATGGGCGGCGGCTTTACCTGGGGAGCGATGCTCGTTCGCTGGTAGCGCGTGCCGCAAATCACAACTGTCTCGATGTAAGACAGCAGGCGAAGCTGCTGATTTTGCAGTAGAGCTTGACCCTGGCCTGCATCCAAAATACTCTCGCTCGGCGTACAGAACGTTAAAGAACTGGGCGGGGATCATGGCTGGAAAAACAGTGACGCGAGCGGATCTGGCGGAGTCCGTCTTCCGTAAGGTGGGTCTCTCCCGGACCGAATCGGCTGAATTGGTCGAAACCATCATCGATGAGATCTGCAACGCGATCGTCCGTGGCGAAATCGTCAAGCTGTCCTCCTTTGCCACGTTCCAGGTGCGCTCCAAGAACGAGCGCATCGGCCGCAATCCGAAGACCGGTGAGGAAGTGCCCATTTCGCCGCGCCGGGTGATGACCTTCAAGGCATCCAATGTGCTCAAGCAGCGGATTTTGCGCGCCCACAACACGCGCAAGCTGAAGCAGAAGACAGCCGTTCCGGCAGCCTGAGACATTTGCCTGTTCAATTCCTCCCTGCCCACTTGAATTACAGCCGTTAGAACGCTGAAATAGCCTGCGATTCGTATCGGCCACTTGGTGTGCCGCCGCGACTCGCTTGCAGGCACGTTCAGGCTTGCCGTTGGAGATTGAGTTGGACAAAGGCCCAGACGCTTTTCGCACCATCAGCGAGGTGGCGGATGATCTCGATCTGCCGCAGCACGTGTTGCGGTTTTGGGAAACGCGGTTTCCGCAGATCAAGCCGATGAAGCGGGGCGGCGGGCGGCGCTATTATCGCCCGGAGGATGTCGATCTGCTCAAGGGCATCCGGCACCTGCTCTACGACCATGGCTATACGATCAGGGGCGTCCAGAAGCTCCTCAAGACCAACGGCAACAAGTTCGTCTCCGCCATCGCCTCCGGCGATCTGGCGACCATGGATGCCATCGTCGCGGCCAGCAGCGACAAGCCGGTCGAGCCGAAGGTGAGCGGTGGTGGCGAGGAGGACCAACTGGTTGGTCGTCCGAAGGCCAAACCGAGCGGTCGCTTCTTCGGCTTCGGGCCCGGCAATGAGAACGACGCCCTGGACGTCTCGGTCGGCAAGGGCAGCATCGGAAAAGAGGATCGCGCCCTGCTGCAGGAAGCCCTTTTCGACCTCCTGGAATGCAAACGCCTCCTGGATCAGGTCCGCTAGATCAGCGAGAAATTCCGACGTTCACCTCTGGTTCAGGATGAATCCCTGACCATCTGTTAGAGAAGCAGAATAAAGAGGTGAGGAAATATGAGAAAACTCGCAGTCATCCTGATTTCCCTGGTCACGGCGCTGACCGGTGTTGCGCCGGCACAGGCCTTTCCGTCGGTCTCCGTGCCGAAGGTGGAAGTCACCAATGTCGAGGAGGTGCAGTACCGGCACTACCGTCGCGGCGGCCCCCGTCACTACGGCTTGCGTCATTACGGACCGCGCCGCCATTACGGCCATCGCCGCTACCGCCACGACCGTGGCAATGCCGGCGCCATCATCGGCGGCCTGGCAGCTGGCGCCATCATCGGCGGCGCGATCGCGGCCCAGCAGCAGCCGCGCTACTACCAGGGCGGCGGCAATGCCCATGTGAACTGGTGCCACTCGCGCTACCGTTCCTACCGCGCCTACGACAACACTTTCCAGCCCTACCATGGCCCGCGGCGCCAGTGCCACTCGCCCTACTGAACCCACCAAGAGGCCGGCCCCGAAGGCCGGCCTCTTCCGTTTCTGGAACGACTTGCACGGCAACCGGCGGGATCGTCGTTAAAACTTCATGAATTTCCGCTGCCCCGGAACGGAACGCAGAGCTCCGACCGTCGTTTCATGGATCGACGGAGGATCAAGCGATGAACATTTGGGCGATGCAGACAAGCAACCATCCGGCGGATGCCGACATGGCGACGGGCACCTATGCCGACGGGCTCTTTCCGTTGACGCTGAAGAACCTGAAAAACGACGACAAGCGCAGCTTTCGCGATTCCTATGCCCGCGATACGCACCTGATGCACAAGGGACAGCCGCTGGTTCATATGGGCAGCTGCTAGGTCTTATGGCCGGGAGACGTCAGTCCTGAAGCGGCGGAACGTCGCCGAAGGAGACGATGAGATTGGGAGATGTCATGTCGCCGGTCTCGGTATCCACCATGACCGAATAGGCTGCAACGCCCGGATGGCGTTCGGACATCGCCGTGGCGATCCGTTCCGCCGACGCCGCATTGCTGGCCTGCCGCAGTTCGCCCGGCACAAGCCCGCCCCTGCCTTTTTTGTAGGGGATGATGATGAACTTTTCCGAGGACATGGCGCGTACTCCTTGCCCGACAGGGCATGCCGCCATCGTCTTAAGATAGCAAGTGGTAAAATGACCGACGCCCCAAGGTGGGGAAGGAGGGGATGTGAGTGATGACGGCCTTGCCATAGGGTACATTTTATCAGTGAGTGCCACCGTCTACTGCTACATCCGCCCACCTTTAATCAGCGCCCAGGCACGCGACGGCGGCAGGCAAATAGGTCGAGCAAATACTTCCCTC
>JBKBXP010000111.1:0-2980 GCA_046314035.1 Pseudorhizobium sp.
GGTCGGTCGTGATGCCGAGTGTTGCCGCATAGCGAGGGATCGTCCAGTGCTCCCTGGCGTGAAGCTCGACGAGATGAAGAAAGCTGCGAACGATCGCCCGCGGCGAGGGCTGAGTTTCCGGTGCGGACGGTTCAGAATTGCGCCAGATCGCAAGCAGCAGGAGCGCGAGATGGTGACGGATCACCTCCTGAGCCCCAGGGAGATCCGCCTGCAGTTCCTGTTCGATGGTGGAGATATTCACGAAATGGCGCTGCACGTCGGCAGGCGACAGGCCTGCACCCAGGACAGGCCTGGCAATGGCCTCTCGAACGTATGCGAAGACGCCTCCCGAGGGCATCGCCGGACCCAGAACAATATCGGGTATCGCCAACATGCCACCCTCGGTGCCGGCGTCAAGAACCGTGGTGCCAGCCTCACCCAGAGGGATCCACACAAGGGCAGGTCCCCGCAGCGATATGTCACGCGATCCAAGGCGCAGTGTCCCGCTGCCGGACTTGAGCAGGAACACGCGGTTTCGTCCGCCTCTGAACGTCCATTCCGCCCGCTGCAGGCCGGTTTTCAAGATACGGGCTTCCATCACCATCCTAAGTCCCCGCTTATATTTGAGTAAGACCCTCAGTTGCGCTGGTCCCGTGAGAAGTACAAGAAATTCCTGTAAAAGTCTATTTCCCCCTCTCCGGGACCTGCTAACCTCGTCAGGTCTTAACCCTTGGAGACGTGGCCTAGGCTGCGGCGGGTAAGGCGAACGGCCTGGTGGAGCAGGCCCAAAGGGAGGAACTTCAATGAACATCATGTCACGCAGGAATGCCCTGCGATCGATAGCTCTTGCTACCACCGTGCTTGTTGCCGGATCCCTCGGGCCGGCCGCGGCGCAAGATCGAACCTCGGTCAAGATCGGTTATGCGCTCTCGCTCACCGGCCCGAATGCCGGTGGCACGGGCATTACGACGCTGCCGAACTACCAGCTTTGGGTGAAGGAGGTAAACGATGCCGGCGGCCTGGAGATGCCGGACGGGAAGCGCCTGCCCATCGAAATCGTCGAGTATGATGACCGCTCCTCGGCCGAGGAACTAGTGCGGGCACTGCAACGTCTGGCCACCCAGGACGAGGTGGACTTCATCCTGCCGCCCTGGAGTACCGGCTATAACCTTGCGGCCGCGCCCATGTTCGACCGGTATGGCTATCCGCATCTCGCCGCGACCGCGGTCACGGACAAGGCGCCGGAGTTCGTCAAGCGCTGGGAGAAGAGCTTCTGGCTGCTGGGCGGCGGCCACGACTATACCGGCGCATTGGCGGGAGTGCTCGCCGAGGCTTCCGACAAGGGAACGATCAACAAGAAGGTCGCGATGATCTCGATCGCCGACGGCTTCGGGATCGACCTTGTGACCGCCGCGCGCCCTTCCTTCCAGGAGGCAGGCATCGAGGTGGTCTATGACAAGACCTACCCGGTTGGGACGACCGACTTCACGCCGATGATCAACGAGGCCAAGGCAAGCGGTGCAGACACGTTCATCGCCTTCTCTTATCCGCCGGACACCTTCGCGCTTACGCAGCAGGCGCAGGTGGCGGATTTCAGTCCCAAGGTCCTGTATTTCGGGGTTGGAACGGCCTTTCCGGTCTACGCAAAGAACAACGGAAACTCGATCACCGGCATCATGGGGATAGGCGGAATCGACGCTACGAGCGAGATGATTGCCGACTACCGCAAGCGTCATGAAGCAGCCACCGGCAAGGAGCCGGATTACTGGGCAAGCGTCATCACCTATGCGTCTCTCGAGATCCTGGAAGAAGCGATCAAGCGCAAGGGCCTCGATCGCGAGGCGGTCTCCGAAGAGATTTCCTCCGGGACGTTCCAGACCGTGCTGGGCGAAACGAAGCTCGAGGACAACCAGCTTCGTGACCTCTGGTGGGCGGGCCAATGGCAGGACGGCCGGTTCGTGTCCATTGCCCCAGCCGACCGCGCGGGTGCAAGCCAGCCGATCGTTCCACGGCCGGATTGGAAGAAATAGAAGCAGCCCTTTGGAATGCCAGGCATCGCTCCCTCTTCCTGACTTTGGGAAGAGGGAGCCGTCACCGGCTCCTGTTGCTGGAAGATCAACGCGTTGAAAAGGGCAGGCAATGCTCACGACCACCATCATATCCGGACTGGTGCTGGGAGGAACCTATGCGCTGATTGCCATGGGGCTCACGCTCCAATACGGCATCGCACGCATCATGAACCTCTCCTATGGCGAGATGATCATTGCCGCAGCCTTCCTGGCCTACGTCCTCTTCGGTCAGTGGGGCCTCAGCCCCGTGCTCGGCCTGTTGGTCGCTGTCCCGCTCGGCTTCGTCTTCGGCTATGCGGTGTATGGTCTGATGCTCCGGCCGCTCGTCGCTCGCGCCGCCAGCCGTGAAGCCCTCGAGATCGACTCCATCCTCGTCACCTTCGGGCTGCTGTTTGTCATCCAGGGCGTGATGCTGGTCATCTTCGGCTCGAACTACACCAGCTACAACTATCTCAACGTCGGCATAGATGTGTTCGGCGCGATGATTGCCGCCAATCGGCTCGTGGCCCTTGGCCTGGCTGTCGTTGTCGGAGGCGGGCTCTACCTGCTGTTCACCTACACCCTCTGGGGGACCGCTTTGCGAGCTGTTGCCGTATCGCCGAAGTCAGCGTCTCTGGTCGGTATAGACGTCAATCGTGCCGCACGCTTCGCCTTTGCCATCGGCTGCAGCCTCGCCGCTGCAGGCGGGGTTGTAATCTCGACCTACCAGACGTTCACCGCCACGGCAGGCGTCGTGTTCACCATGAAGGCTCTCGTCGTGGTGATCATGGGGGGCGTCGGAAACATCCTCGGCGCACTTTCGGCGGGTCTGATCCTCGGTCTCGTCGAGACCTTCGTTGCAACCTACCTCGACCCCGGTCTCACGCTTGCGGCGACCTATCTCATCTTTCTGGCGGTGCTGCTCTGGCGCCCGGCTGGCCTGTTCGGGAGAT
>JBKBXP010000111.1:3078-6034 GCA_046314035.1 Pseudorhizobium sp.
TCCTCGCGATGACTCTGAAGACTTGCGGCTGCATCCTTTTCTTTCTGGTCCTGCTTGCTGTGCTTGCCTGCCTGCCGCTCTACGCGGGGGAGTATGCCGTCACCCTGATGATAGGGATGACCGGTTATGTTGTCATGGCCACGGCCTGGGCGCTTTTTTCCGGTCCGACCCGCTACATCTCGCTCGCCACCGTCGCTTTCTTCGGGATCGGCGCCTATACGGTCAGCGTTCTCAGCGAAAGCCTGCCCTACGTCCTTGTGCTTCTTGCAGCAGCGATGGTCGGCCTTGTCGTTGCCCTGGTGGTCGGGCTTGCGACGCTGAGGCTTGCGGGCGTCTACTTCGTCATCTTCAGCTTCGGCCTGGCGGAACTCGTGCGCCAGCTCGTCACCTGGTACGAGGTCAACATCACCGGCACGCTTGGACGCTACATCTTCCTCCCGGTCACTTCGGAGGGGATCTACTGGCAGTTGCTCGCGCTTGCGGCAGCAACCCTGCTTTTCTCCTGGGCGATCGGCCGCAGCCGGCTGGGGCTCGCGCTGAAGGTGATCGGCGACGACGAGGTGGTGGCAAGCCATTGCGGCATCAACATCGCGGGCGTGAAGCTTGCGCTGTTTTCCGTCAGCGCCATCATCATCACCCTGGTTGGCGCGATCCAGGCCCCCCGTTGGACCTATATCGAGCCAAGCATGGTCTTCAACCCGACGACATCGTTCCTGACCCTGATCATGGCGTTGCTCGGCGGGGTCAACCGGCTGTGGGGGCCACTGCTTGGCGCAATCCCGCTCTTCCTTCTGTTCGAATGGCTATCGGCCAATTTCCCCAACCACTACCCGATCATCCTTGGCCTGATCTTCATCGCCATCGTCTTCGTGTTGCCAAAGGGCGTCCTTGCGGCGGCGGAGCAGATGTTTACGAAACGTGGCGGTGCCGCAGCCCCGCTCATGAGCAAAGGGGGCAGCCTGTGACGGAAATCCTGGCGCTATCCGGGATCAGCAAGCGGTTCGGCGGCTTGAGCGCTGTCAGCGAGCTCACCTTCTCGCTGGATGCCGGTGAGGTGGTCGGACTGCTTGGTCCAAACGGGTCCGGCAAGACGACGGTGATGAACATGATCTCCGGCGTGTTTGCCCCCACGCAAGGCACGATCGCCTTGAAGGGGGAGCCTATCCAGGGGCTGCCGTCGCACCGCATCGCCCCCAAGGGCGTCGCCCGTACTTTCCAGTTGGTGCGCGCCCTGCCGTCACTGACCGTCGCCGAGAACGTCGAGACCGCCCTTGCGTTCGGCAGGCACAGGCTGTGGGGGAAAACTGCCCGCGAAAAGGCACTTCATCACCTGGAGGAGGTGGGCCTTGCCGGTCGCGCCGAAGAACGGGCGTCCGAGCTCACCTATATCGACCAGAAGCGCATGGAGCTTGCCAGAGCGCTTGCTGCCGAGCCGGACCTTCTCCTGCTGGACGAGTGGCTGGCGGGGCTCAATCCCACCGAGCTGCGCACGGGTATCGATCTCATCCGCTCCCTCGAACGGCGAGGCATGACCATCCTGCTTGTCGAGCATGTAATGGACGCGATCCGCGCGTTGTGCGGTCGCTGCGTCGTCATGAACGCCGGGCGCAAGATAGCCGACGGTGTGACCGACGAGGTGTTGCGCGATCCGCAGGTTGTTCGTGCATATCTGGGGAATGATCATGCTTGAGATCGGCAACCTGTCGCTTCACTACGGCCAGCACCTCGCGCTGGACGGGATCTCTCTTTCCGTAGGCAAGGGAGAGACGGTCGTCATCCTGGGCGCGAACGGTGCTGGAAAGTCTTCGCTGTTGAAATCGATCGCAGGGATCACACCGGCCGATAAAGGGGCTAGGATTTCGTTCGGCGCGCAACCAATCGGCATGCTTCCACCTCATGAGATCGTGGAGGCCGGAATTGCGCTCGTGCCCGAGGGGAGGGGTGTTTTCGGTGACCTCACGGTGGACGAAAACCTCGCCCTTGGCGCCTATGCCAAAAGAGCCCGCGCCGGCGCCAAGGACAGCCGGAACTTCGTCTACGAGCTGTTTCCGAAGCTGCAGGAGCGCCGTCGGCAATATGTGAACACCATGTCGGGCGGCGAACAGCAGATGGTGGCCATCGGGCGGGCGCTGATGTCGAAGCCCGACCTGCTGATGCTCGACGAGCCCAGCCTCGGCCTGGCGCCAGTCGTCGTCGGAGACCTGTTCCGGAGCCTCGGCCGCATCCGCGAGCGGGGCTTGGCACTTCTGATCGTCGAGCAGAACGTCAAGATGAGCCTGGCGATCGCCGACCGGGGCTACCTTGCCGAGGCCGGCCGCATTACAGGTGAAGATACAGCCGAGAACCTGATGAACGACAAAGCCGTGCAGCGTGCATTTCTGGGCGGCGCCGCATGACCCATCCATCAAAGCAAGAGCAGTGGAGACACGCATGAACATCCTGGGCCTGAAGATCAACAACGTCGAAATGGAAGCTGCCGACGGACGGACGTTCGAGCGCATGAACCCCATTACCGGGGAAGTCGCGTCGACGGTTGCCGCCGCCTCGGTCGAGGAAGCGCGCAAGGCTGCCAACGCCGCGGCAAAAGCATTTCCGGCCTGGGCTGCCATGGGGCCGGGGCAGCGCCGCAAGCTCCTGATGGCGGCTGCCGATCGCCTGCAGGAGAAAGCGCAGGATTTCGTCACCGCCATGGCGGAGGAAACCGGCGCGACGGCAGGCTGGGCCATGTTCAACGTCGGCCTGGCTGCCGATATGCTGCGCGAGGCGGCGGCGATGACGACGCAGATCACCGGCGAAGTGATCCCCTCAAACCGCCCGGGCAGCCTTGCCATGGCGGTGCGACAGCCAGCCGGCGTCGTTCTTTCCATCGCCCCGTGGAATGCTCCGGTCATTCTGGGTGTCCGTTCGATCGCAATGCCGCTTGCCTGTGGCAACACCGTCGTTATGAAGACGTCCG
>JBKBXP010000111.1:6044-6314 GCA_046314035.1 Pseudorhizobium sp.
GAGGCAGGCCTGCCGGAAGGTGTCCTCAACGCCATCTCCAACGCTCCGGACGATGCCGGAGTGATCGTGGGAGAATTGATCGCCCATCCGGCCGTGCGTCGCATCAACTTCACCGGATCGACGCGTGTCGGTCGCGTGATCGCGGAAACCGCCGCGCGCCACCTGAAGCCGGTTCTGCTGGAGCTTGGAGGCAAGGCGCCCCTGATCGTGCTCGATGACGCAGACGTCGGCGAGGCCGTCGCTGCCGCCGCGTTCGGCGCCTACATGAAC
>JBKBXP010000111.1:6324-10395 GCA_046314035.1 Pseudorhizobium sp.
TCGACAGAACGCCTGGTCGTGGACGAACGGATCGCGGATGAATTTGTCGATGCCATGTCTGCCAAGGTGCGGACGCTGAAGGCGGGCGACCCTCGCCGCAGCGACTCGCCACTGGGTTCTCTCGTGGATCTGAAGGCGGCCCAGCGGATCGAGGGCCTGATCAAGGACGCGGTTTCCAAGGGAGCCGTGCTGGCAGCCGGCGGCGGTGTCGAGGGCACGCTGATGGATGCGACCCTGCTGGACAAGGTTACGCCCGCCATGCGCATCTACGGTGAAGAAAGCTTCGGCCCCGTCGCTTCGGTCGTTCGCGTCGGCTCGATCGACGAGGCGGTCCGCGTCGCAAACGACACCGAATACGGCTTGTCTGCTGCCGTCTTCGGCCGCGACATCAACCGCGCGATGAGTGTCGCACGCCGCATCGAATCCGGCATCTGCCATGTCAATGGCCCCACGGTGCACGATGAGGCACAGATGCCGTTTGGAGGCGTCAAGGACTCTGGCTACGGTCGCTTCGGTGGCAAGGCTGGTATCGCCGAATTCACGGAACTGCGGTGGATTACAGTGCAGGACGGACATATCCATTATCCGATCTGAATCTCTGACGCGGTCTCCTGTTCAGCACTTCGAAGTAGCGCCTTGCAGCGGAAGCGCTCGCTTGGCGACTACGCTTCGGTCGCAAGCTGATCTTCTCGCTCGCCTCGGCGCTTTCCGGGAAAAATGTGCTTGGCGCTTGTGTCGAGGCGCACTTCCCCTCTCGACCGTTACGCCTTTGAAGGCGTAACGGCGAGCTCTTCCGGCGAGTGCGTCACATAAGCGATGACCGCGTCGGCAATCATCTGCTTGTGCCGCGCATAGAGTTTCGGCTCTGAAAGATCGCGGTGGAAGATGGTGCCGAAGGTGTGCCTGTTGGAGACGCGGAAGAAGCAGAAGGCGCTGACGAGCATGTGCAGGTCGATCGCATCGACCTCACGCCGGAAGACGCCCTGGCTGCGACCTCGCTCCAGAATGTCGCTGATCGTCCTGACGATCGAAAGGTTGAGTTCGCCGATCTCCGACGAGCGCTTCATGTGGTTGGCGTGATGGATGTTCTCGATGCTGACCAGCCGCACGAACTCGGGGTTGTTCTCGTCGTGGTCGAAGGTGCTGGCAATCAACGTGCGAAGCGCTTCGACGGGGGGCATGTCGGCCAGCTCCAGATCGGCCTCCAGCGACCGGATCTTGCGGTAGGCCTTTTCCAGCACAGCCAGATACAGGCCCTCCTTGCTGCCGAAGTAGTAATAGATCATGCGCTTTGATGTGCGCGTCTTTTCCGCGATGGCATCGACGCGCCCGCCCGAAAGTCCGTATTCCGAAAACTCCTCTGTCGCGACGGTGAGGATGTCGTCCTTCGTCTTCTCCGGGTCGTTCTTGCGGCCTTCGCGCTCCACAGGTGTTCTCACAGTCACTCGTCCGCCGTCGGTCTGCAGAGCCCATGCCGGCTCGCGCTTCAATGGTTACGTCTTAAGAGGCTTGCGAACCGGTTTCAATGCCCGTCAGAATTAACACGAACTAGTTCGTACATTATTGCGTTAAGGGCGGTGCTGAATGCCGCCGGTTGTTCGGGAGGAGCGCCGTGCCAAGGATCCCTATCGCTCCTGGCCTCGGCGAATACGAAATGAAATCACAGAAGACATCCTTTTGCGCCGGACTGATCGGCAAGGGAATCCAGGCATCGTTGACACCGGCGATGCATGTTGCGGAGGGCCGTGCGCAAGGGTTCGACTACCGGTACGAACTTCTCGATCTCGACCAGATGAAGGTCGGTGTGGATCAGCTTCCCGAAGTGATCGCCGATGCAGAAGCCCGAGGCTTCGGTGGGTTGAACGTCACCCATCCGTGCAAGCAGGCGGTTCTCGGTCTCCTCGATACGCTGTCGGAGGAAGCAACGGTTCTGGGTGCCGTCAACACCATCGTTCTTCGCGACGGCAGGCGGCACGGGCACAATACCGACTGCTGGGGTTTCGCCGAGAGCTTTCGGCTGGGGCTGCCGGATGCTGATCTCGGCACTGTCGTTCAGCTGGGCGCAGGCGGAGCAGGTGCGGCGACAGCCTTCGCGATTCTTCGATCCGGCGCCGCCAGACTGACGATCTTCGATCAGGATCATGCGCGCGCCGCCGGGCTGGCAGAGACGATGCAAAGACACTTTCCGCATGCACTCGTCGAGGCCGGAGGCGATCTGCCGATGGCGATGGCGAGAGCCTCGGGTCTGATCCATGCGACCCCGACGGGCATGGTGAAATACCCCGGACTGCCGCTTTCTGCCGAACTGCTGCATGCGTCCATGTGGGTCGCCGAGATCGTCTACTTCCCGCTGGAGACCGCGCTACTGGCGGAGGCCAGAAGGCGTCGATGCCGGGTCCTCGACGGCGGTGGCATGGCGGTCTACCAGGCCGTCAAGGCCTTCGAGCTTTTCACCGGCATCAAGCCGGACTCAAAAAGGATGCAGCGGCATTTTTCCGAACTGACACAGGCTCCACCCACGGCACGTGCAGCGGGAGCCGTCTCATGAAGACGTCCATTGCCACCGTTTCGATCAGCGGTGAGCTACCCGAAAAGCTGGAAGCGATCGCCAAGGCAGGTTTCGACGGCGTCGAGATCTTCGAGAACGACTTCCTGGCCTTTGACGGCAGTCCGCGCGATGTCGGCCGCATGGTACGCGATCACGGTCTGGAGATCACGCTGTTCCAGCCGTTCCGGGATTTCGAAGGCATGCCGGAGCCGCACCGATCGCGGACCTTCGATCGCGCCGAGCGCAAGTTCGACATCATGCAGGAACTTGGGACAGACCTGGTTCTCGTCTGCTCCAACGTCTCCCCCGTCTCTCTCGGCGGCATCGATCGTGCCGCAGCAGATTTTCACGAGCTGGGGGAGAGGGCGGCAAGGCGCGGCCTGAAGGTCGGCTACGAGGCGCTCGCCTGGGGCAGGCACATCTTCGACCATCGTGACGCCTGGGAAATCGTCCGCCGCGCCGATCATCCCAGCATCGGTCTCATTCTCGACAGCTTCCATACGCTCGCCCGCAAGATCGACATCGGGTCCATCCGCTCGGTGCCGAAGGACAAGATCTTCATCGTGCAACTGGCCGATGCGCCCTTGATCGACATGGACCTGCTCTACTGGAGCCGGCACTTCCGCAACATGCCGGGCGAGGGGGACCTGCCGGTCGCCGACTTCGTCGCGGCCGTCGCGGCGACCGGATATGACGGCTATCTCTCGCTGGAGATCTTCAACGACCAGTTTCGGGGCGGTTCGGCGAAGGCCATTGCCGCAGACGGACACCGGTCGCTGGTCTACCTGGGAGACCAGGTACGCCGGAAACCGGACGCGGCGACCCTCACGCTGCCCTCGATGCCCAACCGTGCGGCAGTCGCCGGTGTCGCCTTCATCGAATTCTCGGTCGGCAAGGCGGATGCGGAGCAGTTGACGGCCATGCTGCACTCGCTCGGCTTCCGCAAGGCGGCCATCCACAGAACTAAGCAGGTCTGCGTCTACCAGCAGGGCGATGTCCGCATTCTCATCAACCGGGAAGAGATTGGCTTCGCCAGCACCGCCTATGCCGTTCACGGTGCTTCGGCCTACGCCATGGCCCTGCAGGTGGAGGATGCAGCGGCAGCCATGGAGCGGGCAGTGGCGCTCGGCGCCGAGCCCTTCAGCCAGCCTGTTGGCCCGGGCGAGCTCGAAGTTCCCGCCATCCGCGGCGTCGGAGGAGCATTGATCTATCTGGTTGACGACACGTCCAACCTGGGGCGCATCTGGGAGATAGACTTCCAACCCGCCGAAGACGAAGCTGCGACGAAACCGGCGGCACTGCTTGCGGTCGATCATGTGGCCCAGACGGTGGCCTACGAGGAGATGCTGACCTGGCTCCTGTTTTACACCGCGATCTTCAAGACCGAGAAGTCGCCGATGGTCGACATCATCGATCCGTCCGGTGTGGTGCGCAGCCAGGTCATCCAGAACGGGGAGGGAACGCTACGCATCACGATGAACGGCGCGGAACACCGGCGCTCGCTTGCCGGCCCTTTCATCGCC
>JBKBXP010000112.1:0-10364 GCA_046314035.1 Pseudorhizobium sp.
TGCTCCGTCCACAAGACCTCTGCGGACGCCTATTTCGCGGAAGCCATGAAGCGCGGCATGTGCATGGTCGGCGGCAAGGTGATGATGGACCGCAACGCCCCGCAGGGCCTGCTCGACACCCCGCAGATGGCCTATGACGAGACCCGCGCGGTGGTTGCCGACTGGCACGGCAAGGGCCGCAACCACGTCGCCATCACGCCGCGCTTCGCCATCACCTCGACCCCCGAACAGATGAAGGCCGCGCAGACGCTGGCGGCGGAATTTCCCGACCTGCACATCCAGACGCATCTGTCGGAAAACCTCGACGAGATCGCCTTCACCTGCGCGCTCTATCCGAAGGCGAAGGACTATACCGACATCTATGCCCATTACGGCCTGCTGGGACCAAAGACGCTGCTCGGCCACGCCATCCACCTCTCCGACCGCGAGACCGACGTGCTGAGCGAAACCGGCTCGGTCGCTGTCCACTGCCCGACCTCCAACCTCTTCATCGGCTCCGGACTGTTTCCGCTGAACGCCATCCGGCGAAGGGAGAAGCCGGTCCGCGTGGGGGTCGCCACCGATATCGGCGGCGGCTCGAGCTATTCCATGTTGCGCACCATGGACGAGGCCTACAAGATCCAGCAGATCCTGGGCGAGCGGCTGAACCCGCTCGACAGCTTCCACCTGATGACCCGCGGCAACGCCGAGGCGCTGTCGCTCGTCGACAGGATCGGTACGCTGGAGGTCGGCACGGACGCGGATCTCGTGGTGCTGAACGCCGCGGCAACGCCCGCCATGGCGCTGCGCATGGAGACGGTGACGACGCTGTCGGAGGAGCTGTTCCTGCTGCAGACCATGGGCGATGATCGGGCGCTGGCGGAGACTTATGTGGCGGGCAAGGCGATGAAGGGTGGGCTTTAGCAGCTCGTTCCTCGCTGACGCATCAGCGCTTCCGGGCAGCCTCGTAGACGTCCGACCCCTCCCGCCGTCCGACCGCTACGACGACGACGGTGATCCGTTCGTCCTCGACCCGGTAGACCAGACGGTAGCCGGCGGAGCGCAGCTTGATCTTGAAGTGATCCGGGATGCCACGCAGGGCATCGGCAGCGACGCGCGGACGGGAAAGGCGCTCGCCAAGCTTCTTCTTGAACTGATTGCGGAGCGTGGCCCCGAGCTTCTCCCACTCCTTCTGCGCAGAGGGCAGAAATTCGAGGCTATAGGTCATCGAGAGAAACCGGAACGCCCTTCTCCTCGGCCCGCGCCTTGGCTATCTCCACCAGCGCCTGATCGTCCAGAGCATCGATCAGCGCTTCATAGGTGGCGGCGGGCACCATATAGGCCATGACGCGATTGTGGTTGAGGACCGCTACCGTTCCTCCGCCAGCACGCTCCACGATGGCAGTCGGATTTTTCTTCAGGTCCGAGACGCTGACGGCGACATCGGCTTCCACGCGCTGCATCTCGGGTCCTCTCCTCAAATGAAACAGGTCTGAATTTGGCATCGATTTAGGTACTGATAACACAGCAGCCAAGGAACCGATAGCGTCGAAAAACCGTCGCGCCAATGCGGAAAGATGTTCACCCGCGCCGCCATTGTTGCTAGTTGTCTGACAACATTCGGGAGGAAGATCACACCATGTCCAAGCCGCTGACCATTGCCGACCTGAAGACCCGTGCCCGCCGCAGGGTGCCGAAGATGTTCTTCGACTATGCCGACAGCGGCGCCTGGACGGAGGGCACCTACCGAGCGAACGAGGACGATTTCGCCAAGGTGAAGCTGCGCCAGCGGGTGCTGGTGGACATGACGAACCGCTCGCTGGCGACGACCATGGTCGGGGAGACTGTGTCGATGCCGGTGGCGCTGGCGCCGACCGGCCTCTGCGGCATGCAGCATCCCGACGGCGAGATGCTGGCGGCCAAGGCGGCGGAAGAGTTCGGCGTCCCCTTCACGCTGTCGACGATGTCGATCTGCTCGATCGAGGACGTCGCCTCGGTGACCACGAAGCCCTTCTGGTTCCAGCTTTACGTGATGAAGGACCGCGAGTTCGTCACCAACCTGATCGACCGCGCCAAGGCGGCCAATTGCTCGGCGCTTGTCCTGACGCTCGACCTGCAGATCCTCGGCCAGCGCCACAAGGACCTGCGCAACGGGCTTTCGGCCCCGCCGAAGTGGACGATCCACCACGGCATCCAACTAGCAACCAAGCCCTTCTGGTGCATGGACATGCTGCGCACCAAGCGTCGCGGCTTCGGCAATATCGTCGGCCACGCCAAAAATGTCTCCGACCTTTCCTCGCTCTCCTCCTGGACGGCGGAGCAATTCGATCCGCAGTTGTCCTGGAAGGACGTCGCCTGGATCAAGGAGCGCTGGGGCGGCAAGCTGATCCTGAAGGGCATCCTCGACGAGGAAGACGCCCGCTCCGCCGCCGAGACCGGCGCCGATGCCATCATCGTCTCCAACCACGGCGGTCGGCAGCTCGATGGCGCCATGTCCTCGATCAGCATGCTGCCGAAGATCGTCGACGCCGTCGGCGACCGGATCGAGGTGCATGTCGACGGCGGCATCCGCTCCGGCCAGGATGTGCTGAAGGCCGTGGCACTCGGCGCCCGCGGCACCTATATCGGCCGCCCCTATCTCTACGGCCTGGGCGCCATGGGCAAACCGGGGGTGACAGCAGCGCTGGAGATCATCCGCAAGGAACTGGACATCACCATGGCGCTCTGCGGCAAGCGCGACATCCAGGCGGTGGACCGCAGCGTGCTGGCGGAGGTGGGGTTCTGATCAAGGCGCCCTTGAGCGTGTGTATCGATGTGTATATATCATGCTGAATGAAAAGTGCTGACGTCATCGCCGCTCTCGAGAAGGATGGATGGCGAGAGGTCGGCCGGAAGGGTAGCCATGTGCAGATGAAGCACCCGGCTAAGCCTGGGCGCGTGACGGTTCCGCATCCGAGACGCGATATCCCGGTCGGCACACTGCGGAGCATTGAAAAGCAGTCGGGACTGAAACTGAGGTGAGCATGACCAACTACATCGGACTCATCCATAAGGAAGACGGCAGTGACTATGGCGTGTCCTTCCCGGATTTCCTCGGGGTCGTCACGGCTGGCGAAACGCTGGACGATGCGCGTCAGATGGCGGAAGAGGCTCTTACCTTCCACATCGAGGGCATGCTGGAGGACGGCGACATGATCCCCGAGCCGTCAAGCCTCGAAACCGTCATGGCGGAACTGGCCAACAGAGACGGCGTCGCCATTCTCGTCCCGATCAAGATGCCGGAAAGCCGGGCCGTGCGCATCAATGTTACTCTGCCGGAAGATGTCCTCAGGAAGGTCGATGCCTTCACCACATCGCGAGGCCTGTCCCGGTCGGGCTTCCTTGCCGGTGCCGCGCGCCGCGAGCTGGAGCGGCAGACGAAGGCCCGCTGGATCACTCCTGGCCGGTCTTGATATCGACGGCGTCGAAGGTCACGTCGACGGTCTCGGCGTAACGATTGCCGTTGACCTCGTCGTGCCGCATGAACGTCGGCGGCTTGATCGTTACGTCCAGCCGGTAGATGCCGTCGCCGGGCACCTTGATGTTGGTGCCGTAGTGATAAAGACCGGGGTGCCAGACGAACGGCACCTCGAAGGGGCCTACGGCCTTGCCGTCTTTCGGCGTCAGGGTCGCGGTGATGTCCAGATAGGGGACGAAGCGCTGGTCGCCGGCATCGCTCACCGAGATTTCCAGGTGGCAGTTTTCGTCGGTCGGCTCGTCCCAGACAAGCTCGCCCTCCCGCTTGAGGGAATACATGCCTTCGGCACGCTCCTGCGCATAGGCGACGATATAGTCGCCGGCGCGTGTCATCCCGCCGCTGTCGGCCACCTCTTCGGCCATGTACTTCAGGGAGGCGTGATAGGCAGCGCCCTCCTTCTTCGCCATCTCGATCTGATGGCGATCGGCTTCGTCGCTGACTTTTTCCGGTGGTTTGCGCATTGGAATTCCTTTCGGTCGCTGAGACTGCGTCATCGCTCAGTCTATTAAGAGCGGCGAGCCCGAAAGGTTTCAGAAGCTGACATCATCCCGGTGCGGGCGATCGACCGCGTGTCCCGCCGGACGGCTCGATGACTGCCACGGCCACCGACCGCTGATTTCAACCTCCAGCGAGAGGCTCAGGAAGGTGCGGATCAGCACGATCCCGGCCAGCACGGCGAGGCTGTCGAGCGTCGGCTCGATGGCCACCGTGTTGATGATGTCGGCAGCCACCAGAAGTTCCAGGCCCAGCAGGATCGCGCGGCCAAGGGTTGCCCGCAGCTTCTTGTAGGCGTCCGGGCCCGATCTGTGTTTGATGAAGTTGAAAGCGGCAAAGAAGATACCGGCGACAATGACGGCCACGCCGACCAACTCGACGGCGCGGGCAGTGACATGCAGGAGCTGGGCAAACATGACGTCCATTCGACATCTCCTTTCAAGCAGGTGAAACTGCGCCTGGCCGCATGAAGTTGCACGTCATGCCGGCAATGGGCCATGGGCGGTGGAAGACTGCCCGCTAGCACCAGCCGCCTTTTGCACCCGGCCGTCTTGCCAGCCCCTCGCGGACCAGAATGTCGGAGAGTGAGATGCCGTTGCGCATGACGGCGCGGATCTTCTGACCGCGGCTGTCGGCGTCACCGGCGCCGGCGGCCACCAGTTCGAACGGGCCGGAATCGAGGAAGGCGCGCACGCGCAGTTCCGCATCGCTGCCCTTGATGCGCTCGGCCTCGCAGCCGGGCTTGTCCATATCCGGCACCTCAATGCCGGCAAGCCGGATCTTCTGTCCGTGCAACATGAAGCTGTCGCCGGCGATGACGCAATCGTCCTGCTTGGCGGTGCCGCAGAGATAGAATTTCGTCTGGTGGGGGCCGTTCGGCAGCACCGGAGCATCGGGCCGGACAGCCGCCGGAACCACGCCGGCGGGCCTTGCCGCATTTGGGTTGCCGATCGGCGCGGGCGGGGTGATGGCTGCCGTCTGCATGCCGTCGCGCGGCCTGGTAACAGGCCTCTGTCTCGTCTCGGGGACTGCCTTCGGCGGCACCGGCACGGGACGCGATGCGACAACCTTCTGCTGCGGCGCCTTGGCAGGTGCCGGGCGGGCAGCGACCGTCTCCTGCCTTTGCTCCAGGACGTTTCCGGCGAAACGGCGCACCGCCGCGGAATTGTCATAGGCGGCGATGGTGCCGACGAGGACGACGAGCGCCGCGCCCCAGAACCAGGTAGACCCGCGGCCACTGCCGGAGGCGCGCTTCTTGCGTCCACTTGCCTTGCGGGCTGTCTTTCGTCTCGGACCGGCCATCTTACCCTCTTCGCGACTCGCGGCGAAGTATGGGGCGACGATGGTTTCCGAAAGGTTTCGAAAGATGAAGTCCAGTCTCAGACGCGGCCGGTGGCGAGCGCCTTTGCCCAGTCCGCCCGGCCGTTCCGGGCAGCAAGCTCGGACATCGCCATGTTGTCGTAGGCGACGGTGCGGAACTGCGGCGTCCAGCAACCCTCCCGCTTCTCCAGAACCGCATAGGACGCCAGAGCATGGCCAGTTTCCACCTTGTGGACATAGGGCAGATCGTCGTCATAGGCCGGGCAGCCGACGCTGCCGGGGTTGACGATCAGCCGACCGTCCGGAAGCTGCACGACCCGCGGAACATGGCTGTGGGCGCAGAGGATCAGCGGCTGCTCGACACCCTCGGCAAGGGCTGCGATCTCGGCTTCGCCCTGCAGCGAGACCAGACCGTCCGCAGACACCTGCTCCAGCCAATAGAGGCTGTCGTCGTTCGGCGTCGCGTGACAGAGAAAGATCTCCTCCCGGTGGACCAGGCTGAACGGCAGGCTGCGCAGCCAGTCGAGATGCGGCTCCGACAGCTGGCCATAGGCATGCGCATCCGACGCGCAGAGTTCGTCAGAGGGGATCTCGATCAGATAGCGGTCGTGGTTGCCGCGGACGGTGGGAAGACCAAGCGCCATCAGGCGATCGGCAGTCCGTCCGGCCTCCAGAGGCCCGCTCAGGCAATCGCCGAGGTTGACGATCTCGCGGATGCCCAGACGCTCGATATCGGCAAGCACCGCCTCGAGCGCTGCGGCATTGCCATGGATATCGGCGATGACAGCGAGCATCATCAACTCCCCCTGTAGGTCGAATAGCCGAAGGGGGAGAGCAGGAGCGGCACATGGTAGTGCGCCGTCGTGTCGGCGATGCCGAAGCGGATCGGGATGATGTCGAGGAAGGCGGGATCCGGCAGTTTTTGCCCGGTTCGTCGCAGATAGTCGCCGGCGTGGAAGACGAGTTCGTATTCGCCGACCTGGAAGATTTCACCGGCCATCATCGGCCCGCCGTCGACGCGCCCGTCGGCATTGGTGCGCACGGACTTGACCTTCTCGCGCGTCTCGCCGGAGAGCCGGTAGAGGTCGATCGCCAGTCCTTCGGCCGGAACGCCGCGGGCGGTGTCGAGGACATGGGTGGTGAGGCCGGTCATGGGCGGGGCTCCGAAATAAGGTAGGGCTGGTCGAAGACGAATTCTTCCAGATTGGTCTCCGGCCGGTCCCGGTCGACGACAAGGAAATCACTGACGGCACCGAGCACCATCAGGGGATGATGCCAAACGTTGCGGCGGTAGTTCACCCCCTGGCTGCCGGTGGCAAGGAACACCCGCGGATCGCCCGGACGGCCGCCGACATCCTCCGAGACAGCGACGAGAAAGGGCCGCCCGGAGAGGGGCGAAAAGCTCTGGCTGCCGAACGGATGGCGCTCCATCATGGCGATCTCATAGGGGAAACGCCGTGGCTGGCCGCGAAACAGGCTGAGGATGACAGCCTCGCCTTGCGCCTCGGCGACCGACAGCCGGTGAAAGCGTTCGGTGGTGCCGCCGTTGATCAGTCGCATCGTCGCCGGATCGGCTTCGATGACGTCGCCGAAGGGGGCGAATGTCTCGGCCGTCAAGGGACGGATAGGGAGTTCGATGGGCAAAGGGGTCATTCTCCCTGGATATGCGGGTGGCGGAGCTGGTCGATCTGTCGGACAAGCTTCGGCAGGTCGGACTGCACCGTATCCCAGATGATACGCCAATCCAGCCGGTCATATTGGTGAACCACGAGATTGTGCAGACCCCGGATCTTGCTCCAGGCGATCTCCGGTTGCTCGGACGCAATGTCCGGAAACAGCGTCTGGATACGTGCAGCGGCGGTCGCGACTAAAACGAAGGTCATGGCTACGGCGCGCTGACGCAAGAGATCCGACTGGAATGCCTCGACGCTGACCTCCTCAAGGAATCCGATTGCCTCCCGCGCCGCCTCCTCCATGTCGATAAGGTTATCGAGCAGGCGCTCTTCCGGTGTCATATGCTGCGCGCTTCGGCAAGGATCCGGTCGCGCATCCGCGCCTTCAGGCCGCTGGCCGTGACAACGTCGACCCGGCAAGGCAGCAGATCCTCCATCTCGGCTTGAAGCCCCCCGAGATCGAACAAGGTCATACCGGGCAGAGCATCGATCAGGATGTCGAGATCGCTGTCCGGCCCGTCCTCACCACGCGCAACAGAACCGAAAACACGCGGATTGGCCGCCTTGTGACGGGCCGTTGCAGCGCGGATCGCTTCTCTGTTCTGCTCCAGGACTTCGGACGGTCTCATGGTGAAATCACTCCTGATGCCGGCAATATAGGCGATCGCAGACAGGCTGGAAAGAACATGCCGTTCACCCCTCCGGCAGCAGCGTCGCAAGCCGCAGCGCCGTTCTCGAACTCTGCCTCTGGGTCGTTAGGGCTTCCCGGCTGAGGCGATGGACGACGAGAGGCTGCGGCATGATCATTCGCCTTGCGGGCGCCAGTGGGTGATGGCGTGAAGTTGGTCGAGAAGGTCGGGGAGCACATCGTTGACGGTAAGCCAGATGGTACCGACGTCCAGCTGGAAATACTGATGCGCGATACGGTTGCGCATGTTGCGAATGTCCTTCCAGGCGATCGCCGGATGGTCCGTAATGAATTCCGGGTGCCTATCCATCAGCTTGATGACGCATTCGCCGATAGCCATAATATTGGCAACAACGGCATCCTGGGTTCTCTGGTCGGCGAAGAAGGTGGTGCGATCCATTCCGCGCGTATAACCAGTCGCCGTCTTCGCCGATGCCGCCATGCGTTCGAGATAGATGGCCAGGCGATCGTCGCTCATACGGCGACGGCTTCAGCCATGATGCGCTCGCGCACCGCCGGAGGGAAGTCGCCTGGAACCTTCACGTCGACCCGGATGCCCAGCGCCTCCGAAAGATCACCTTCAAGCCCGCCGAGCGTCAGCAGGCTTGTGTCCGGCGAAGGGTCCACAAGAATATCAAGATCGCTGCCCTGGACGTCATCGCCGCGCAACACCGACCCATATACGCGAGGGTTCGAGACCCGGCGGCGGGCGACGATCTCCTTGATGACGGCTCGGTTCCTGTCCAGCACTTCCGAAGGTCTCATGGTGAAATCACTCCTGATGCCGGCAATATAGGCGATCGGAGACAGGCTGGGAAGAACATGGGCGCTCAGGCCTCCGGCAGCAGCGTCGCGAGCCGCAGCGCCGCGATGCGCTCCACCTGCGCCGTCGCCGTCTCGAACTCCGCATCAAGGCTGTTGTGAATGCGCTTTTCGAAGGCGGCGAGGATGTCGGCCTTGTCTAGGCCCTTGACGGCGATGATGAAGGGGAAGCCGAATTTGTCGGTATAGGCGTCGTTGAGTTCGGTGAACCGGGCGTGCTCGGCCGGCGTCAGCCGGTCGAGCCCGGCGCCTGCCTGCTCGTTGCGGCTCTCCTCCGTCAGTCCGCCCGCGATCGCCAGTTTGCCGGCGAGATCCGGATGGGCCCGCAAGACGCCGAGCCGCTCCTCTCGGCTTGCCTTGCGGAAGATCGAGACCAGCGCCTGATGCACGCCGTCGGCCCTCAGCGGCACGAAAAGCAGGCCGGCGTCATAGGCCCGTTCGGCAATGAACGGCGAATGCTCGAAGACGCCGCCGAAGCGGGCGACGAAATCCCCGCGCGCGGTCATGCGGCGTCTCCCGGCGTATGGTGTTCGTGCCAGTGGCGGGCAATCTCGACGCGTTGCGGTATCCACACCCTGTCGTGGGAGAGCACATATTCGATGAAGCGGCGAAGGGCGGCGGCGCGGCCGGGACGGCCGACGAGGCGGCAGTGCAGGCCCACCGACATCATCTTCGGCGCGCCCTCCTGGCCCTCCCGGTAGAGGACGTCGAAGGCATCCCTGAGGTAGGTGAAGAACTGGTCGCCGGAATTGAAGCCCTGCGGCGTCGCGAACCGCATGTCGTTGGTCTCCAGCGTATAGGGAATGATCAGGAACGGCTTGCCGTCGAGCCCCGGCACCCAGTAGGGCAGATCGTCCGCGTAACTATCGGAGGAATAGAGGAAGCCGCCCTCCTCCATGACGAGCCGCAGCGTGTTGTCCGACGGCTTGCCCTGGTACATGCCGTAGGGCCGCTCGCCGGTAAGCTCCGTGTGCAGCCGGACGGCCTCGCGGATGTGCTCGCGCTCCTTCTCGAGCGGAAAATCCTTGTATTCCAGCCAGCGATAGCCGTGGCTGGCGATCTCCCAGCCGGCTTCCTTCATGGCCGCGACGGCGTCCGGATTGCGAGCCATGGCGCGCGTCACGCCGTAGACGGTCGTCTGCACCTTGAGCTCCGTGAACATCCGCCACAGCCGCCAGAAGCCGGCACGCGAGCCGTATTCATAGATCGATTCCATGTTGAGGTTGCGCTGCCCCGGCCAGGCCGCCGCGCCGACGATCTCCGACAGCAGGTTTTCGGATGCCGCGTCGCCGTCGAGGATGGAGCTCTCGCCGCCCTCCTCGTAGTTGATGACGAACTGCACGGCGACGTGGGCGCCACCTGGCCATTTCGGATCGGGGGGATTGCGGCCGTAGCCGAGGAGATTGCGGGGGTAGTCACTCTCGGACATCAAATCACCTTGCGAAGCATGCCGAGACGGTAGCCAGCCGTCCCGCCGCTGTCGAGACGGAAGTGTCGATATGTGTCGTGCTCAGCCGGGCTGCGCGGCAAGCCGCAGGTGGGTCTCGAAGGTGAAGGCCTCCGGCACGTCCATCGCCTGACCGGCCATGGCCGACAGTGCCGCGTCGGCAAGCCGGTGGGCGATGCCGAAACTCACCTTGAAGCCGCCGGTGAGCGCAATGACAGAGGGATGGTCGCGATGCGGCCCGACCATGGGATCGCGGCCGATCGCCTTGGGTCGAAGGCCGGCCCAGCGCTCGACCAGTTCCGCCTGGCGCAGCACCGGGACCAGTTGCCGCGCGCGCTCCAGCAGATCGTCGAGCTTGGCGTCGGTCGTAAAGGGTGCTTCGAAATCCTCCTCGCTGGTGCTGCCGATGGCGACCAGTCCGTC
>JBKBXP010000113.1:0-10334 GCA_046314035.1 Pseudorhizobium sp.
GTTCGTTGGCAATGAGGCCAAGGAGAAGCAGGACGAGCGACCAGCCGTAGACCGAGCCGATCGCCAGCTGCACCCATGGAGCCGCGCCGAACTGCGCCAGGACGAGCGGCACCGGGATGGTGAGGGCCACTGCGACCGGCCAGGTCCAGGGACGCTGCCAATGATGCAGGAGGACCGGCAGCAGAAACAGGGTATAGTGGATCCAGCCAAGCGGTGACGCCAGAAGCGCTGCAACGAGCGCAAAGCTGCTGACATCCATCGTCCCGGGTTTTCGCCAAGCGGCCCATGCCGCAAGCGTCAGGAGCAGGAGGGCGCTGAGCACGGTCCCGAGCAAGGGCAGCCCCGCCCGCGCCGCAAGCCCCGCGAAGGAGGCGTTGGTGAGGAAGACGGCGCGATCACCGTCGGAGGCCACGAGCGTCAGCCAGTCGAGATAGATCTGCGGCCCGAAGACGGCCAGCGGAATTGCCGCGACGACGGCAGCCGTGGCGGCGGCGACAAGAGGTGGTCGCCAGGAGCCGGCAAGGAAGAGAAGCACCGGCCAGACGAGAAAATTCGGCTTCATCGACACCAGCAGGCCGATCATGATACCCGCCTGAACCAGCTTTCCCTGCTCCAGCGACAGCCAGGCGATAACGGCCGCCAGCACCAGCGGCGTGTAGATCTGCCCCAGGAACAGCGTGTCCCAGAAGCCCGCCAAGGCAAAAGCCCAGAGCCCAAGGAGGATGGCCTCGAGGCCTTCGCTGTAGCGTCGCAGCAGCAGGACGACGGCGGCCAGATAGCAGACGAGCGAGATCACCCACCAGACCCGCAGCGCGGTGTCTAGATCCGCGACGTCGAAGAGTTGGAAGAGGAGCGCGGAGATCGGTGGGTTCAGGTTCGGGTTCCAGGCCTCAAAGCCCGGAAAGACCACATGTGGCGTCAGCGGGGGGTAGATGCCGTAGGGGTCGAGGCCTGCCGCGGCAGCACGCCCGGAGGCGACAAAGGCGCCGAAATCCCAAAAGCCGTGATCCGACACGACGCGCGGAAACTCGAAATTGATCGCCCAAAGCGAGAGAACCGCGAGCCCGATCGGAAACAGCAGCCGAAAGACGGGATGCTGGGGGCGCGACGCAGGAAGTTGTCTCGCATCCATATGTCTGTCTCCTGCGTCCCGTTTCGGCAGCTTCGCGTTGAGCAGGACCGAACGTGTGACGCCTGCGAAAGTTGCAGGAAAGGGTCGCACCTCCGCACCTGACACCCACAAGCCGCACCCATCGAGTGCTCCCGGCGGCGCACCCCGATCGTATCCGACGTCGACCTTAAGTTGGCCCCCTCGCTTGCGACGAGCAGCATCTTCTCAGCCTTAAGGCTGCAAACTAGTACTTCCGTGTGCGGGCACACCCGCTTCAACGGATTGATGGCCTCCAATGATGAAACGAAAAACAGGTTCAGGCCTCCCCAGCTCGGTGACCTGTAAGATTGGCGGCGCAGCAGCTGTCGCCTGAGCGACATCGGCCATGGTGGACGGCTCCACGGCAAGTGCTCGGGAAAACCGGTCCCCTGGAGACTTGGGGAGCTGGCGGAGCAGACCCGCAGCGCGTCCGGCGTGTCGCATTGCTGCGGGCCGCTTCCCTTCGCGGCTCTTTACACCCGCGGCTGAAAGGAGGATCAGAGCCTTCAAAAAGGACCGCAGAGGACTGCCCCTTTCCGCGACCTGCCAAATCCCTTCCCAGGCCTCGTGTGCCTCCCAGTAATACCCATGATTGAAGAGCTCGCATCCCCATGTGAATTCTTCTGAATGGAGGTCTGCAAAAACCGGCTGCACGCCTTGAACGCCATAGCTATGGCCGGCAGGGTCTCGCACGGGATGCGATAGCCGGCCTGGCAGATAGGCGTAGTCTGGAAAACCCCTATGCGGCAATAATCGATGACGGTTCATGGTCCCAATACCCGTGCTGGTCGATGGTATCGTGAGTGCTGGAGAACCGACATAACATGGCAGCGGCACCGACAATAGAAGAGCTGATCGCCAGCGGCGCATGTCATCGAACCATCGCTGCTCCTTGAAACGACTTGCAGTCATCCGTCGCGCCATAGCACCTTGACAGCCATGGTCGCAGCCGACGTCCGCTTCTCGACCATCAGCTTGTTGAAGATCTGCTCGAGATGTTTGTTGACCGTGCGGGGTGACATCTCAAGAATGTCGGCGATCTCCTTGTTGGCCTTCCCGTGCGCGATCCAGAGCAGCACCTCAGCCTCCCGAAGCGTCACGCCGAAGGCCTTGGCAAGCTGCTCCTCGTCCGTACCCCGATACCGATCGACGAGGCGCAGCAGCAACTCATCGTCGCCATCGGCCGACAGCAGGCGAAGCTCCAGATCCTGGCCGTTGCGCGAGCATCGGAATGCCCCGCCCAGAGCTGCAGACGGTGCAGTCTCCACGACCTGTCCAAGCCATTCCACCAGATCCCAGGGCAGATAGGCTCCCTGGTCCGAACGGATGCCGGCGCGCTGCAGAAGGTCGGCGGCCTGCTGCGTCGACCAAAGGATCCGGCCGCGTCGGTCGCAGGAGATGATCCAGCGCCCTGTCGAATCAAGCGCGCGCCGCGCCGAGCGCGCCCGGCGCGCATTGCTCAGGTGGACGCGCATCCGCGCGAACAGCTCGTTCAGTTCGATCGGCTTGCTGACGAAATCCACGCCACCGGCCGCAAGTGCGCGCATGACATGCTCGCTCTCATTGAAGCCGGTCATGAAGATGATCGGAATATCCTCGAAGCCGCGTTCCGACTTCAGGATCTGGCAGGTTTCGAAGCCGTCGAGCCCCGGCATGACCGCATCCATCAGCACGATATCCGGCGACTTGCTGTTGGCCATCGAGATCGCCTGCCGACCGCTGTTGCAGGTCAGCACGTCCATCCCTTCCAGGGTCAGCGCATCGGACAGCATGAACAGGGCATCGGGCGAATCGTCGACCACAAGGACGCGACTGCTCTGCGGAAGCTCAGGCATTTTTCACCTCCTCGATGACGGCCAGGAAGTCACGAAGACGGTAGTTCGTGACGAGAAGCCGCATGTGGCCGCAGAACCGGGCCGTTGACGGCGACGAGCTCTCGATGTCGTTCAGCATGGCTTCGATGGAGCGGACGAAGCCGGTTTCGCCGAGTGTTCGCAACTGCTTCAGCTTGCTGCGGTCCGGCAGTTCGCCAGCGGAAAAGGCGTGCTGCATTTCCACCTCGACTTCCCCTTCCCCTTCATGCACCCAGGTCACCGACATCAGCGTCGCGAACCAGTCGAACAGTTCGTCGAAACTGAACGGCTTGATGAGATAGGCGTCGAAAAGGTCCGCATGCTCCGGCCGGGTCCGTTCGTTGCCCGCATCCGCCGACAGCATGATGATCGGCAGCTGCCGGCCGATCCGCCGGCGCACCTGTCGCGCCACCTCCCAGCCGGAGATGCCGGGCATGGCAATGTCGAGGACGAGGATATCCGGCCGGTACAGCGACAGGGCCGACAGGCAAGCGCGTCCGTCGGCCGCCGTGATGACGGTGAAGCCCAGCGGCCGCAGCACATCCTCGAGAAGCGAACGCTGGTTGCGGTCGTCGTCGGCCACCAGAACGGTCCGACGCGGTCCCTCGTAGCCGCTGATGCGCGAGACGGCGGCAGGAGCGTCTTCCGGACCGGCAGCGGCCGAAAGATGAAGCCGGACGCCAAAATAGCTGCCGACGCCCGCAGTGCTGTGCACCGTGAGTTCGCCCCCCATGATCTCGACCAGGAGCTTGGTGATGGTCAGGCCAAGTCCGGTGCCCGGCGGGCGGTTTGCATCCATCGCCTGCTCGGCCCGTTCGAACGGCAGGAATACCCGCTCGATGTCTGCTGCGGCGATGCCGATGCCGGTGTCCTCGATCTCGAAGGTCGCCACCTGGCCGCGGTAGGTGACGGTCAGACTGACCTTGCCATGGTCGGTGAACTTGATCGCATTCGACAGGAGGTTGATCAGCACCTGCCGCAACCGCTTCTCGTCGGTGACGACGTAGTCCGGCATCGACGAGCTGGCGTGGAACTCGAAGTCGACCCCCTTGGCCTGCGCCTGCAGCGTCAGCATGTCGACGATCTGGTCGAGGAAGGGCCGAAGCGCGATCTTGTGCCGGAAGATCTCCAGCCGGCCCGCCTCGATCTTCGAGATATCGAGGAGCCCCTCGATCATGTCCGCAAGATGCTCGCCGCTGCGCTTGATCGTGCGTGCCGCATTGTGGATGTAGACCGGCAGCCCCTTCTGCCGTTCCAGCAGCTGCGCATAGCCGAGGATGGCGCTGAGTGGCGTGCGCAGTTCGTGGCTGAGGCCCACCACGTATTTGCTCTTGGCGACGTTCGCCTGCTCGGCCACCTCCTTTGCCTTCTGCAGCAGGCGGTCCGTCTCCTCGTGCGCCTGGATCTCGTCCATCAGCAGCCGCGTGTGCTTGCGCGCCTCGTCCTCGGCGAACCTGCGGCTCTCCTGGGCGAGCACGAACAGCCAGACGATGATGCCGGCTATGATGAAGACGATGATGAACAGCTTCCACAAGACGGTGGCGATCTGCGCGGCCGGCAGGGTTTTGTCGAGGCTGCTCTGGAAATAGATCAGCCAGAAGACGAGGCCGATCAGCGCGGTGACCACCGTCAGCACCGCCAGATACTGGGCAAGCCGGCTCTCCAGGAAGGTGGCGACACGCTGCGGCAGGAAGGCTGCCGTGAAGCCGCGCAGCTGTTCCATGAAGCGCGCGTCCGTCTTGCAGGCGTCGAGGCAGCGCGCATCGAGCGAACAGCAGAGCGAGCAGATCGGACCCGAATAGATCGGGCAGCGCGCCATGTCCTCGCTGTCGAAGTGGTGCTCGCAGATGCAGCACTCGATCCGTTGCGCGGTCTTCCAGTCGGCGGGCGACTGGCGGGCAATGTAGTAGCGCCCGCCCGTGGCGAACGCGATGACCGGCGAGAGCACGAAAGCCGAGGCGAGCGCAACGTAGATGTAGACTGCCGCAAGCGTCGGTCCGAAGACGCCGAAATAGGCGATCAGTCCGGCAAGGGCCGAGATCGACATGGAGCCGAAGCCAACCGGGTTGATGTCGTAGAGATGCGCCCGCTTGAATTCGATGGATCGCGGCGACAGCCCCAGCGGCTTGTTGATGACCAGATCCGCAACGATGGCGCCCATCCACGAGACGGCCAGGATGGAGTAGAGCCCGAGCGTCTGCTCCAGCGCCTTGTACACCCCGAACTCCATCAGCAGCAGTCCGAGCAGGACGTTGAACACCAGCCAAACGACGCGGCCCGGGTGGCTGTGCGTCAGGCGCGAGAAGAAGTTCGACCAGGCAATCGAGCCGGCATAGCTGTTGGTGACGTTGATCTTGGCCTGGCAGATGATCACGAAGACGCCGGTCAGTCCCAGCGCCAGCTCCGGCGACGCCAGCATTTCCCTGAAGACGCTGAGATACATCTGCGTCGGGTCGGCGGCATCGGCAAAGTCGACGCCGTGCTGGAAGGCGTAGAAGGCGAGAAACGATCCCGCCATGATCTTGAGGCCGCCGATGACGGCCCAGCCGGGGCCTGCCGACAGGAGGGCTGCCCACCACCGCCACCGGTTCTGTCGGTCCTGGCGCGGCAGAAAGCGCAGGAAGTCCACCTGTTCGCCGATCTGCGCCACGAGCGAGAACAGCACCGCGGACGCGGCGCCGAAATAGACGATATCGACCGAGCCGTCGGAGTGCCCCCAAAGCCCCGTGTAGCCGGTCCACTGTCGCACGGAGACGTGGCTCTGCGCGGCGATGAAAACGAAGGGAGCAAGCTGCAGCACGATCCAGAACGGCTGCGTCCAGGCTTGGAAGCGGCTGATGAAGGTCACGCCGTGGGTCACCAGCGGAATGATCGCCAGCGCGCTGACGATATAGCCGATGGAGAGCGGCAGCCCGGTGCACAGCTCCAGCGCCGTCGCCATGATGGCGGCCTCGATCGCGAAGAAAATGAAGGTGAAGGTCGCGTAGATCAGCGAGGTGACGGTCGATCCGATGTAGCCGAAGCCGCCCCGCGCGTGAGAAGATCGATATCGACCCCGTATTTGGCGGCATTATAGGCAATCGGCACGCCCATGAGGAAGATGATCGTGCAGGTAACTCCAATTGCCATCGCCGCATTGGCAAAGCCGTAGTTCAGCGTGATCGACCCGCCGATCGCTTCCAGCGCCAGAAAGGAGATTGCGCCGATGGCCGTATTGGCGATGCGGCCGGTGGAAAAACGCCGGACCCGGTAGGCGGTGAAACGCAGCGCGTAGTCTTCCAGGGTCTGGTTGGCGACCCACTTGTTGTAGATCCGGCGATTTCGGGGCACCCGCTCGGCTGCGGTCACGAAATACTACTCCTCGAGATCAACTGCGACACCCGTCACACGAGACACGGCGCCCTTGCTGCAATGCAGAAAGCAAGAAATGTTCCAGGGGGGCTTCCCATTCTCCCCGACACGGTCGCCCGCCCCTCCAGGCCATAGAAGCTGAGCCTGCTTTTTCGAGCAAAATCAGCCGCTCGCTCCCTTCCTTGCGTCATCTATCCCGATGCTAGGGGGAAAATGCTCAGCGGCAAATACGTCAAACGCTCCATTGTTGCGCCGCAGCAACGCCGTGACACTCGCGACAGTTGGCTGGACGTAGCCAGCACCTTCCGAAACCCGCGAGAAGAGGCTCCGCCATGAAGGATGAACCGTCGAAGAACCTGATGTCCGTGACCCGCAGATCCCTGCTAGCAGGCATCGCCGCCATACCGCTTCTGTCGATCACCGGCGTGCCGCTGCTGGCGGCCGACTACCCGACGGCAACGGTCAACACGACGGGGCTTGCCGTCACCGACGACACCGTCAAGGTCGGCATTCTCCATTCCGTCACCGGCACCATGGCGATCAGCGAGACCGGCTCGGTACAGGCTGAGAAGCTGGCGATCGAGCAGATCAACGCCATGGGCGGGGTGCTTGGGCGCAAGATCGAGTTCATTCAGGAAGATGGCGCTTCGGATTGGCCGACTTTTGCGGAAAAGGCGAAGAAGCTGCTGGTTCAGGACAAGACAGCACCCGTCTTTGGATGCTGGACATCGGCCTCACGCAAGGCCGTGCTCCCGGTCTTCGAGCAGTACAACGGCATGCTCTATTACCCGACTTTCTACGAGGGTCTCGAGCAGAGCCCGAACGTGATCTACACCGGACAGGAAGCGACCCAGCAGATCCTTGCCGGCATCGACTGGGTCGTGAAGGAGAAGGGGGCTAAATCCTTCTACCTTCTGGGCTCGGACTACATCTGGCCGCGCACCTCCAACAAGATCGCTCGCAAGCACATTGAAAAGCTGGGGCTCGAAGTGGTCGGCGAGGAGTATTATCCGCTCGGTCACACCCAGTTCAACTCGGTGATCAACAAGATCAAGCTGAGGAAGCCCGACGTCATTTATGCGATCGTCGTCGGCGGCTCCAATGTCGCCTTCTACAAACAGCTGAAAGCGGCCGGCATCGATCTTGCCAAGGAGAAGCCGCTGCTCCTGACGATCTCGGTGACGGAGGACGAAATCCTCGGCATCGGCGGCGAGAACATGGCCGGCGCCTATGCCATGATGAAATACTTCCAGAGCCTGGACAACGACAACAACAAGGCCTTCGTCGAAGCCTTCAAGAAGATGTGGGGCGACGACATCGTCATCGGCGACGTCACCCAGGCGGCCTATCTCGGCCCCTGGCTGTGGAAGGCCGCCGTCGAGAAGGCCGGCTCCTTCGACATCGACAAGATCAAGGCAGCCTCGCCGGGCATCGAGCTCACCACGGCACCCGAGGGCTACGTCAAGATCCACGAGAACCATCACCTCTGGTCCAAGGCCCGCGTCGGCCATGCCCAGCTCGATGGCCAGTACAAGGTGGTCTACGAGACGAGTGAGCTGATGGAGCCCGATCCCTTTCCCGAAGGCTACCAATAAGCCTCGCCTCGCGCTGCCCCTCGGCGACGGCGGGCAGCGCCCTTTCTCCTTTCCCACGGCAGCGAACCGGCGAGGCTTCGATGATTGGCGACTATACCTTCGGCGAATTCACTTCGATCCTGGCCATGCAGGGCTTTGCAGGCCTCAGCCTGTTCTCCGTCTTCGTGCTGATGGCGCTCGGCCTGGCGATCATCTTCGGCCAGATGGGCGTCATCAACATGGCCCACGGCGAGTTCATGATCCTCGGCGCCTATGTCACCTACCTCTGCTCGCACCTGGTGACGACCTATGTGCCGGTGCTGTTTCCGGTCTACTTCTTCGGCGCCATGGTGCTTGCTTTCTGCGCATCCTTTTCACTGGGGGTTCTGGTCGAATGGGCGCTGATCCGGCATCTCTACAGACGCCCGCTCGATACGCTTCTCGCCACCTGGGGCCTGTCACTGATCCTGCAGCAGCTCTACCGCTCCGTCTTCGGCGCGCGCGAGGTGGGCGTCACGCTGCCGGACTGGATGATGGGCTCGGTAGCGCTGACCGACATGATCGAGATCCCGATCAACGGCCTCTTCGTCATGGGGCTGACGATCCTGATTGCCTTCGGCGTCTACCTGATGATGGCCCGCTCGACCTTCGGCAAGCAGGTGCGCGCCGTGCTGCAGAACCGGGTGATGGCGGGTGCGGTCGGCATCAACACCAAGCGCGTCGACCGGCTGACCTTCGGGCTCGGCTGCGGCATCGCCGGGATCGCCGGTGCGGCCTTCACGATGATCGGCTCCACCGGCCCCACCGCCGGCCAACTCTACATCGTCGATACCTTCCTGGTGGTCGTCTTCGGCGGCGCCGGCAGCCTGATCGGCACCATCGCCTCCGCCTTCACCATCTCGCAGGCCCAGTCGACGATGGAGTTCTTCATGAGCGGGTCGATGGCCAAGGTCCTGACCCTGCTCACCGTCGTCGGCATCCTGATGCTGCGCCCGCAAGGCCTGTTCACTCTCAACATCCGCCGCTGAGGACCAGCCCATGACCTCCGACACCCAGCTTTTCAGACCCCGTGAATGGCTTGCTCTCGCCATTCTCGCCGCCATCATCCTGATCGTCATCCCGATCGGCGTCGACGCCTTCCGCCTGAACCTGGTCGGCAAATACCTGACCTATGCCTTCGTCGCGATCGGCCTCGTCTTGTGCTGGGGGCTCGGCGGCATCCTGAGCCTCGGCCAGGGCATCTTCTTCGGGCTCGGGGGCTATTGCATGGCCATGTTCCTGAAGCTCGAGGCGTCGACGCCCGAGGCCACGAAGATCCAGTCGACACCCGGCATTCCGGACTTCATGGACTGGAACCAGATCACCGAACTGCCCTTCTGGTGGCAGCCGTTCCATTCGCTGAGTTTCACGCTCATCGCCATCGTCGCCGTGCCTGCGTTCTTCGCCTACATCATCGGCGCGGCGATGTTCAAGCGACGCGTGGGCGGCGTCTATTTCGCCATCATCACCCAGGCCGTCGCGGCGATCCTCACCATCCTCATCATCGGCCAGCAGGGATATACCGGCGGCGTCAACGGCATCACCGACCTGCGAACGCTGCTCGGCTGGGACATCCGCACCGACGACGCCAAGACGGCGCTCTACTTCCTCAACGCCGTGCTTCTGATCGCCTGCCTCGTCGCGGCCCAGTTCGTGCGCGTCTCCAAGTTCGGCCGCCTGCTCGTCGCCATGCGCGACCGCGAGGATCGCGTCCGCTTTTCCGGCTATGACGTCGCCAACTTCAAGATCTTCATCTTCTGCCTGGCGGCGGCCTTCTCCGCCATCGGCGGTGCGATGTTCACCCTGCAGGTGGGGTTCATGTCGCCCTCCTTCGTCGGCATCGTTCCGTCGATCGAAATGGTGATCTTCTGCGCGGTCGGCGGACGCATGTCGCTGTTCGGCGCCGTCTATGGCGCCCTTCTCGTCAACTTCGCCAAGACCACGTTTTCCGAGAGCTTTCCCGAGCTCTGGCTGTTTGCCATGGGCGGGCTGTTCATCGCGGTCGTCATGGCCTTCCCCAACGGGCTTGCCGGCGTCTTCCGCGATCATGTCGAACCGGCACTTCTGAAGCTTGCACATCGCCTGCCTCTCTGGCGTGCCGGTGGCGTGCCCCTTTCCTCCTCCGCCAAGTGAAAGGCCCTCAACCATGGATCCGATCGCACCTGCCGATTTCCTCCTCAGCGTGGAGGGCCTGACGGTCTCCTTCGACGGCTTCAAGGCCGTCAACGATCTCTCCTTCTATGTCGACGAGAACGAGATCCGCGTCATCATCGGCCCCACTGGCGCGGGCAAGACCACCGTCCTCGACCTGATCTGCGGCCGCACCAAGCCGACGGAGGGCTCGATCCGCTTCAAGGGCCAGGAACT
>JBKBXP010000114.1:0-10171 GCA_046314035.1 Pseudorhizobium sp.
GGTTTGATTGCTGAAACGCCGAAACAAAAAAGCCCCGAAGCGGTGACGCTTCGGGGCTTTCTTGTCTTTGGCCTTGCCGAGGATTATTCGGCGGCTGCCGGGGTGACCATGGCCGGGACCGGGTCCTGATAGGTCAGGATCGGCGCGCGGGCGGCGCGGGTCTCGTCGAGGCGGCGGCGCGGGGCAAGGTACGGCGCGCCGGTGAAGCGCTCCGTCTCACCGCGCTTGGCCGACATGACGAGGTCACGCAGCGTAGCAACGAACAGGTCGAGGGCAGCACGGCTTTCGGACTCGGTCGGCTCGATCAGCATCGCGCCATGCACCACCAGCGGGAAGTACATGGTCATCGGGTGATAGCCCTCGTCGATCATCGCCTTGGCGAAGTCGAGCGTGGTGACGCCGGTGTCCTTCAGGAAGCTGTCGTCGAACAGCACTTCGTGCATGCAGGGGCGCACGCCGAACGGCAGGGTCATCAGGTCCTGCAGGCCGACGCGGACATAGTTCGCGTTCAGCACCGCATCTTCCGAAGCCTGGCGCAGGCCGTCCGAGCCGTGGCTCAGCATGTAGGCCAGCGCGCGCACGAACATGCCCATCTGGCCGTGGAAGGCGGTCATGCGGCCAAACGGCTTCTCGCCGTCCTTGAGACCGGCTTCCGTCTCGACCATTTCCAGACCCGAGGCCGACTTGCGCACGAAGGGCAGCGGGGCGAACGGGGCGAGACGGTCCGACAGGACCACCGGACCCGAGCCCGGGCCACCGCCGCCATGCGGGGTGGAGAAGGTCTTGTGCAGGTTGATGTGCATCGCATCGATGCCGAGATCACCCGGACGGGCCTTGCCGACGATGGCGTTGAAGTTGGCGCCGTCGCAGTAGAAATAGGCGTTGGCCTCGTGGATCGCGGCGGCGATTTCCATGATGTCGCGCTCGAACAGCCCGCAGGTGTTCGGGTTGGTCAGCATGATCGCGGCGATGTTGCCGGCGTTGTCGGCAATGGCCTTCTTCACCGAGGCAAGGTCCACGGTGCCGTCTTCCTTGGCGTCGATGGTGACGACCTTGAAGCCGAGCAGCGCGGCCGTGGCCGGGTTGGTGCCATGGGCGCTTTCGGGAACCAGCACGATCTTCGGATCACGGCCGGCGGCGATATGCGCGGCCTTGATCGCCATCATGCCGCACTGTTCGCCATGCGCGCCGGCCTTCGGGCTCATGGCGACGGCGGAGGTGCCGGTCAGTTCCATCAGCCAGTCGCCCAGCTCCGAGATCAGCTCGACGGCGCCCTTGACGGTGGACAGCGGCTGCAGCGGGTGGATGTCACCGAAGCCCGGCACGCGCGCCATCTTCTCGTTGAGGCGTGGGTTGTGCTTCATGGTGCAGGAGCCGAGCGGGTAGAGGCCGGCGTCGATGGCGTAGTTGTTGCGCGACAGGCGCACGTAGTGACGCATCGTCTCCGGCTCGGACAGGCCCGGCAGGCCGATGCCCGACTTGCGCGCATGGGCGCCAAGCTCGGCCTCGAAGGCTTCCGGCTCGTCCAGATCGACGCCGGTCACATCCAGGCGGCCGATCTCGAACAGCAGCGGCTCTTCCATGTCGAGCGCGCGGTTGCCGGTGAAGGTCTTGGGACGGAATGCAGAACCGGCATCGCCGGCGGCCGTCGGACGGCCCTGGGTGTTCATGCTCATGCCGAAACCTTTCCAGACTTCATCATCGTTTCAACAACGATCTGAATTGCAGACCTGTGGTCAACAACGACTTGCTGCCCCTGATGGTTAGATTTGCCGTTTTTGGTGAGCGACTGGTCCAGTCCCCTGAAGTTCGAACTTGCTCGTGTACCGGTACCGTTGACGTGCTGGATGCTGGCGCAATCACTTGCCACGCCGAAACCAAACACTAAGGCAATCTCAGAATGTTCTCTGTTCAGTTCGATGAACTGTCCAAGTTCATTCGTAAACTCGACCGCCTTCTTAGTTTCCCGAACATACCGAAAGCCTGCCTTTCCAAGCTCTCGAATAGCGTCCTGTTCTCTTTCCGAGAACGGGTACTCGCTCATGCCAGCACCTCCTTGAGGGCGGCTGCAAAGGCAGCACGGTCTTCGTCGGTGTTGATTTCGGTCGAGGCGACCACGAGAAGGTTGGCAAGGTCAGCCTTGCCCGGCTCCAGGCGCGACACCGGCAGGCCGGCGATGATGCCACGGGCCGCAAGTGCCTCAACGACGTCATGCGCCGGCTTCGGCAGCCTGACGGTGAACTCGTTGAAATAGGCCTTGTTGAGGACTTCGACGCCGGCAATGGCCGACAGCTGCTTCTTCAGCTTCACCGCATTGGCGTGGTTGATCCGGGCCAGACGCGTCAGGCCGGCTTCGCCAAGCAGCGTCATGTGGATCGTGAAGGCCAGCGCGCAGAGGCCGGAGTTGGTGCAGATGTTCGACGTCGCCTTCTCGCGGCGGATGTGCTGCTCGCGGGTGGAGAGGGTGAGCACGAAGCCGCGCTTGCCTTCCGCGTCCACGGTCTCGCCGCACAGACGCCCCGGCATCTGCCGCATGTACTTCTGCTTGGTGGCGAAGAGGCCGACGTAGGGACCGCCGAAGTTGAGGCCGTTGCCGATGGACTGGCCTTCGCCGACGACGATGTCCGCACCCTGCGCACCCGGCGACTCGATCAGGCCGAGCGAGACGACTTCGGTGAAGACGGCGATGAGCAGCGCGCCATGGGCCTGCGCCTTTTCGGCAATCGGCTTCAGGTCGATGATCTGGCCGTAGAAGGACGGCGACTGCACGACGACGCAGGAGGTCTCGCCATCGATGGCGGCGAGGATGTCCTCGGTGCCCATCGGGTCGGCCGGCAGGGACACGACCTTGTCACCGGAGAGGTTCGACAGGCCCTCGACCACGGCGCGGTACTGCGGATGCAGGCCACCGGAGATCACCGCCTTGTTGCGGCGGGTGACGCGGTGCGCCATCAGCACGGCTTCGCCGGTGCCGGTGGAGCCGTCATACATGGAGGCGTTGGCGACTTCCATGCCGGTGAGGCGGGCAACCTGGGTCTGGAACTCGAACAGGTACTGCAGCGTGCCTTGCGTGATTTCCGGCTGGTACGGCGTGTAGGAGGTCAGGAACTCCGAGCGCTGGATCAGGTGATCGACGGTTGCCGGCACGTGGTGGCGGTAGGCGCCGGCGCCCACGAAGAAGGGCACCGAGCCGGCCGCCACGTTCTTGGCTGCCATGCGGTTGAGGTGACGTTCGACCTCGATCTCCGACTTGCGGGTCGGCAGATCAACGAGGCCCTTGAGACGGGCGGCTTCCGGGATATCGGCGAACAGCTCATCGATGGATGACACGCCGACGCGCGCGAGCATATCGGCGCGGTCGGTGTCGGAAAGCGGCAGATAACGCATCGTCGGGTGCGTCCTTCTTCAGCGGAACAGGGCGTTTATTGGCTCGGTATTGGCTCAGGGAGCCACGAGGCGCACGGGTTCGGGCGCCACGCTGATTTCGCACTTCACCGAATTGGCGATGAAGCAGACCTCATGCGCCTTGTCGTGCAAATCGGTCAGCCAGGTGGGATCCGGCAGCTCGGCCGCGCGAAGGGTGAGCAACGGGCGCAGGGTCACCTTGGTGATGGCCATGCGGCCGGGAGCGATCCGCTCCATCAGCCCTTCGGCCTGATCCTCGTAGGCATCGATCATGAGGCCTCCGCGACGGGCAAGGTCGAGGAAGGTCAGCATGTGACACGAGGACAGGGCCGCGATGAGCGCCTCCTCCGGGTCGACCGCCGCTGTCACCGAATAGGGCAGCGGCACGACATGGGGTGAGGACGAGGCCGGCACATCCACGCCGCCGTCGAAGCGCCAGAGGTGACCGCGCGAGTACTTGCCCGGCTTGAAGTCACCTTCCATGCGCCAGAAGACGCCAGCTTTGTAGATGTGTCCAGCCATGGGATTACAGCGTCTCCACGTAGGCCTTGTAGGACGCCTCGTCCATCAGATCAGCCAACTGGCCCTTGTCGGCGATCTTCAGCTTCACGAACCAGGCTCCGCCTTCCGGATCCTCGTTCACATTGGCCGGGCTGTCCACCAGCGCTGCGTTGGTGGCGACGACTTCGCCGTCGATCGGGGCGTAGACTTCGCTGGCGGCCTTGACCGATTCCACCACGGCGGCCTCGTCGCCCTTCTTCAGGGCCTTGCCGGTGTCCGGCAGCTCGACATAGACGACGTCGCCGAGCTGGCTCTGGGCGTAGTTGGTGATGCCGACAGTGGCGGTGTCGCCGTCAACGGCGATCCATTCATGGTCCTTGGAGTAGTAGGTGGTCATGCGGTCAGTCTCCGGAAGTAATGCTGTTCGGATCGGATGAGGTCACGCCTTGGGGGCGCGGTAATAGCGGTGCGGGACGATGGGCATCTCGACGACGGTCGCCTCGAGGTCCTTGCCACGCACGACAAGGGCAAGCTTTGTGCCGGGGGCTGCATGGGTCGCGGCGACATAGCCCATGGCAACGGGCACGCCAGCCGTCGGACCGAAGCCGCCGGAGGTGACGATGCCAACGGTGTCGCCACCCGGCACCTTGATCTCGGCGCCTTCGCGGGCCGGGGCGCGGCCATCGAGCTTCAGGCCGACGCGCTTGCGGGCCGGGCCTTCGGCGAATTCGCGCTGGATGCGGGCAGCACCGGGGAAGCCGCCTTCCTCGCGGCGGCGCTTCTGCAGGATGAAGGTGATGTCGCCTTCGACCGGCGAGGTGGTCTCGTCGAGGTCATGGCCGTAAAGGCACAGGCCGGCCTCAAGGCGCAGGCTGTCGCGGGCGCCAAGGCCAATCGGCTTGACGCGCTCGTCCGCCAGAAGCGCCCGGGTGATCGCCTCGGCCTTGTCGGCCGGAACGGACATTTCGACGCCGTCCTCGCCGGTGTAGCCGGAGCGGGAGACGTGGCAGGTGATGCCGTCGAATTCCATCCAGTCGGCGCTCATGAAGGCAAGCTCGGCGGCCTTCGGCGCATGGGCTGCGACGGCTGCGACCGCCTGCGGACCCTGCACGGCGATCAGCGCACGGTCCTCGATCAGCTCAAGACGGACATTGGCCGGCAGAGCGGCACGGATCAGCGGGTAGTCCACGTCCTTGCGCGAGGCATTGACGACGAGGAACAGGCGGCCGTCCTGCGCGTCGGCAACCGGGCGCGTGACCATCAGGTCATCGACGATGCCGCCTTCGGCGTTGAGGAGGACCGTGTAGCGCTGCTTGCCGCGGCCGAGTTCGACCATGTTCGACGGCACCAGGGCTTCCAGCGCGCGGGCGGTCGTTTCGTGATCGGGGCCAATGAGCCAGGCCTGGCCCATGTGCGACACGTCAAACAGACCGGCGGCGGCACGGGTGTGCTGGTGCTCGGTCATGATGCCGGTGGGGTACTGCACGGGCATGTCGTAGCCGGCGAAGGGCACCATGCGGGCGCCAAGCTCGACGTGCAGATCGTAAAGGGGAGTGCGCTTGAGATCCGCCGCGTCGGCGGCGTGAGAATCGGTCGTGCCCATCAAAGGTCCTCGTCGCAAGGGTGCCGGAACGGACCGCAAGCGACCCATCCACCACCCCCTCTGTCCGAGTACCTGAGAGATTTCCCGGCAATCGCGCAGGTCTAGTTCCTGCGCAGCACCGGTTACTCCTTCGGTGAGCACGCGGGCATAAGCCTGCGCACTGCTTTCCAGAGCGTCGAAGCGAAGCGGTCCTTTTGCCTGAGAGTTTCCGGGGCGGTTGCTCCTTCGGCGCTGGCGCCCGCGAGCCCTGCCATGCCTGGCAATGCCCCCTCGTCCAGCCTCTCCCGCTGTCGCTTTTTCAAGGGCAAGACCTGCCCCTCACCGACTCGTCACGACCCGAGCCGGCGCGCGGATTGTCTGATTCCGCCCTGCGATTGTCAATACGCGCCGCCGTGCATGGTTTCTTTGCCGGAAAACGGCGGCGCAGCGCGGATTTCAGCGGCGCTTGCCGGGCTTCTGGTTGCTTTCATCGAAGCCGAAGATCACCCGCTGGCCGGGTTCGGACGAGACCGTGAAGGACTCATCGACCAGCGTCCAGATCTCGGCCGGCGCGCCGGAGCCGACGGTGACCGGGATGGAGAACAGTTCGCTGCGCAGCGGCTTGTCGTCCAAGCTGCCGCTGATCAGCGAAACCCGCAAGGGCAGCACGATCTCGCCGCCCGGCCATACCGGTCCCGGCGTGACACGGCCGGACAGGCCGATCTTGACCTGGACCTGATCGCCAACGCGGATGCACTCGCGGGCCCAGTTCTCGACGCTGGCCTGGTAGAGCAGATGGCGCGGATCGTCCTGCTTGCCCTTCTCGTATTTCATGATCAGGAACGTCTCGGACCGAAGTTCGAGACGCGGGCAGTTGGGCTGCTGCTCGAAGGTGCGCGGGTCAACCTTGATCGGACCCTGGCCGGTGGTGACGATGCTGGAGACGACACTGCCCGTTCCCGAGGACGGCGTGGACGAGCTCGTGTCGTCCCCAGTCAGACCGCACCCGGCCACCAATCCGGCCAGAACGAGGGCAAGCGCCGTACGGGAAAAGGACTTACGGACGGCGGGGCACTTGGCGTTCAGCATGCGATTGTCCACTCGTTCACGAAGAAATCGACCCGTGTCTATATCAGGTCACCTGATGCTTGGCGAGGCCGGGAGCCGCATCAGCGGCCTTTGGCGTTGATCACGAAAGGCATTTCACTTGACAGGCACGGGGGGCAACCCTCTATTGCGCCCATGAGCCATGCTCAAGGATCCGACATGACCGAGCCAGCGGGAGCCCTTCCGGCTCTGGCAGTAAAACTGTGTGCGCCGCGCGGCTTTTGCGCGGGCGTTGATCGCGCCATCCAGATCGTCGAACTGGCCCTTGCCCGGTTCGGACGTCCGGTCTACGTGCGCCACGAAATCGTGCACAATCGTTTTGTCGTTGACGGGCTGAAGGCCAAGGGCGCCGTGTTCGTCGAGGAGCTGGACGAGATCCCGGTCGAGGACCGCGAACGCCCGGTGATCTTTTCCGCGCATGGCGTGCCCAAGTCCGTGCCGGAAGACGCGCGCGGGCGTAACATGTTCTACCTTGATGCCACCTGCCCGCTCGTTTCCAAGGTGCACAAGGAAGCCGAGATCCATTTCCGCCGCGACCGGGAAATCCTGCTGATCGGCCACGCCGGCCATCCGGAAGTGATCGGCACCATGGGCCAGCTTCCTGCCGGAACCGTGTCGCTGATCGAGACCGAAGACGACGCGCGCAACTATCAGCCGCGCACCGGTCTGCAGCTTGCCTTCATCACCCAGACCACCCTGTCGGTTGACGACACCAAGGGCATTGTCGAGGTGCTGAAAGAGCGCTTCCCCGATATCGTCGCCCCGCACAAGGAAGACATCTGCTACGCCACCACCAACCGCCAGGATGCGGTGAAGGTGGTCGCGCCGCAGGTGGATGCCATGATCGTCGTTGGTGCCCCCAACTCGTCCAACTCGCAGCGGCTGCGGGAAGTGGCCGAGCGGGCCGGCTGCGCCACGGCGGTGCTGGTGCAGCGCGCCTCCGAGCTGAACTGGGACGACTTTGCCGGCATCACCAGCCTCGGTCTGACCGCAGGTGCGTCTGCGCCGGAAACCCTGGTCGAGGAAATCATCGCCGCCTTTGCCGAGCGCTTCACCGTTTCGGTGGAAGAAGTCCGGACCGCGGAAGAAACCATCGCCTTCAACCTGCCGCGCGAGCTTCGCCCCATGGCGGACGCCCCCAGCGCCAGCGCCGCCGAGTAGCCCGACATGGCCGTCTATACCGAAGTTGCCGACGAAGACCTTGCCGCCTTTGTCGCCCGATACGGCATTGGCCGTCTCCTCTCGTTCAAGGGCATTGCTGAGGGCGTGGAGAATTCCAATTTCCTCGTCCACACCGAGGCCGGGCACTTCATCCTGACGCTCTATGAAAAGCGCGTGAGCCCGGATGACCTGCCGTTCTTCATCGGCCTCATGCAGCATCTGGCGATGAAGGACATCAACTGCCCGCAGCCGCTGGAAACCGAGGATGGCGCCATGCTCGGCACGCTGGCCGGGCGCCCGGCCGCCATGGTGACCTTCCTTGATGGCATGTGGGTGCGCCGGCCACGGCTGGAGCATTGCGCAGCGCTCGGCGAGGCTCTGGCGCAGCTGCATCTTGCCGGCAGCGACTTTGCCATGACGCGCAAGAACGCGCTTGATGTCAGCGGCTGGCGGCCGCTCTACGAGGGCTGCGAGGCCCAGGCCGACACCGTGTCGCCCGGCCTTGCACAGGAACTTGCCGAGGAACTGGCATTCCTGGAAGGCAACTGGCCGAAGGGGCTTCCGTCTGGCGTCATTCACGCCGACCTGTTCCCCGACAATGTGTTCTTCCTCGGCAACGAGCTGTCGGGCCTGATCGACTTCTATTTCGCCTGCACCGACGCCTTTGCCTATGACGTGGTCATCTGCATGAACGCCTGGTGCTTCGAGGCCGACGGCTCGTTCAACGTGACCAAGGCGCGGGCGCTGCTCAATGCCTATCGCAAGGTCCGGCCTTTCACAGAAGCCGAGTTTGCAGCGCTTCCGGTGCTCGCGCGCGGCGCGGCCCTGCGCTTCCTGCTGACCCGCCTGTACGACTGGCTGCGCGTGCCCCCCGGCGCGCTGGTGACGCCCAAGGATCCGATGGAATATCTCAAGAAGCTCCGCTTCCACCGCAGCGCCCGGTCTGGCCGCGACTATGGTCTGAGCGCATGAGCGAGAGCGATGGCGAGCGCGTGGTGATCTATACGGACGGTGCCTGTTCGGGAAATCCCGGGCCGGGTGGATGGGGCGCGATCCTGCGCTTCGGCCCGCATGAGCGCGAGCTGAATGGCGGGGCCGCCGACACCACCAACAACCGCATGGAGTTGATGGCCGCGATCGAGGCGCTGAATGCGTTGAAGCGTCCCTGCACGGTGGATCTCTACACCGACAGCGTCTATGTGCGCGATGGCATCACCAAGTGGCTGTTCAACTGGAAGCGCAACAACTGGCGCACAGCGGACAAGAAGCCGGTGAAGAACGCCGAGCTGTGGCAGGCGCTGGATGAGGCGCAGCGCCGGCATCAGATTTCATGGCACTGGGTCAAGGGCCACGCCGGCCATCCGGAAAACGAGCGCGCCGATGAACTCGCCCGGCTCGGCATGAAGCCGTACCAGCGGGGCCGTGGAGGCGCGGCGGAGACCGGCGCATGATGGCCCTGCGCAAAGCCGATCCGCAGCCGGACACGGTCAGCCCGTCGCAGACGGACATGACGGCAGATGCGGCCCGGACGGTGCTGATCCTGGCAAATCCGACCTCCGGCAGCTATCGCCCTGCCCGCCTTGAGGCGATTTGCAAGGGGCTGACCAACAGCGGCTTTGCGGTCACGCTGCACCTGACCAAGCGCGCCGGCGAAATCGGCGAAATCGCCGCCAACCCCGGCCTTGCCACCGGCATTCTAGCGGTCGCAGGTGGCGACGGTTCGGTCAATGAGGCGATCACCGGCTTTCAGCACAACGCCAATCCCCCTGCCCTGGCCGTGATCCCGTCCGGGACAGCGAATGTGCTGGCCGCCGAGCTTGGCCTGCCGCGCAAGGCGGATGCCATTGCCGCCATGATCGCCCGCCGCCGAACCAAACCGCTGCATTATGGCCTCGCCAACGGCCGGCCCTTCGTGCTGATGGCCTCGGCCGGTTTCGATGCGGAAGTGGTGCATGCCGTACCGCTGTCGCTGAAGCGGCGGCTGGGCAAGCTCGCTTATGGCATGATCGGGGTGGAAGTCGCGTTGTCGCGCAAGGGTGAGGATCTCATCGTCGAGGCGGACGGGGAACTCATGACCTGCCGGCTTGCCATTGCCACCAAGAGCCGCTGCTATGGCGGCCCCTTCGTCGTGTGCCGTGAGGCGTCGGTGACCGAGCCCGGGCTGCATCTGGTGACGCTTGCGCAGGACAACGCGCTCTCGGCGCTGCGCTACGGGCTGGCGCTGATGATGGGACGGCTCGACAGGGCTCGGGGCGTCAAGGTCCTCAGTGCGGAGCGCATCAGCATCACCGCAGCTAGGCGCGTGCCGGCACAGGTGGACGGCGACCCGTTCGGCGTCACGCCGCTGACCATCGAACCGGCCCCGCTGCCGGTCTCCATCATCGTTCCCTGATATCCAATCAGTCCGGTCTTACG
>JBKBXP010000115.1:0-10121 GCA_046314035.1 Pseudorhizobium sp.
AAACGCGACAGGCAAAACAAAAACATCAACACACATCACACGCACTCAAAAACACACATCACAAAAAACATAACGCGCTCAAGTAGCGCAAACCGCGGTAGGACAAACAAAACGTCCTCAAGTAGGCCAAAGGCCGATAGGACAAAAAAATAAACGCGGGGTGGAGCAGCCCGGTAGCTCGTCAGGCTCATAACCTGAAGGCCGCAGGTTCAAATCCTGCCCCCGCAACCAAAACTTCAAAAAATACAAATCCTCCAAAACTAAACCTTATCACAATAAGAACAAAACAGGAACATAAGCAGCCGGCAATCGCCCAACACTCAAGCCCGGACCGCCATGCAATACGCCCGCAGTTCCTCCGGATGGTGGCGGACATAACGCAGCACATGGCCGCGCTTTTCCGGGCCGCGGACACCGGTGATGCCGCTGATCGTGCCGCAGTCTTCAAACACGTCCGGAAACGCTTCGCCAAACCGGAAAAATACAAGCCGCCAAAGACGCTTCAGCGTATGCGGGGGGAGAGGACCTTCCCATTGCGGCGTTCCGAAGGACCACGAGGCCGGTGTGTCGGTCGCGGACCTTTGTCGCAAGCACGCGGTCAGCGACGCCAGCATCTCCAGGTGGACGTCCCGTTTCGGCGGCATGGAGATATCCGAGGAAAGACGGCTGAAAGCGTCGGAAGACAAGAACGCCAAGCTCAAGCAGATGCTGGCCGACGTCAGGCTTCACAGTGTCGCCCTGACCAACATCACGGGAAAGAAAGGGTGACGACCGCTGCCCGCATTGGCTCGTCAAAATTGTACCACTTATAATCCGGCGGCGTACGCGAGGTATCTTGCAGGATAGCGTCGCTCATAACGCAAAAGGCCCATAGCCCGGCCTTTCCTGAACCCGACTGACGCGCCGTCGCCGATGCACCCCATGTGCTTGATCCGGTATGTCAGCCGGCTTCAGAAAGTCGGCGGTGTGCAGACCCACAGGATGCTCGCCGGCTCGCTACCGATGTTGCGGTAGGAATGCGGGATGTTGGACCGGAAGCAAAAGCCGTCGCCAGCCTCGAGCGCATAGGTCTGGTCGTTGAGATCGAGCGCAACCTGGCCCGCGATCACATAGCCGACTTCCTCGCCTTCATGCGTGATCGACCCACCGGAGCGGCCGCCCACTTCAAGATGGTGGATATTGCATTGCAGGAGGTGGCCTTCCTTGTAGGGAATGATGCGTTCGAGCATGACGCCGCTGGTGCGCCCGTTGCTTTTTTCCAGCGAGATGAACGGACGCTCGCCTTTGCGGAACACAACGTTGTCCTGCGGACCCTGTTCCTCGAACAGCCACGAGATGTTGGTCTCAAGCGCATGCACGAGCCGGTGCACCAGCGGCAACGACGGCATCACCTTGCCGTTTTCGATCTTCGAGAGCAGGCTCTCTGAACAATCGCCGCGCTCGGCAAGCTCCTTCAGGGTAAAGCCCTTGGTCTGGCGCGCCAGCTTGAGCTTGATGCCCAGATTGCGGCGCGCGTCGCCGAGATCCACCGCTGAAGCAGCCTTGCTTCGTGTCATTCTCATGTCCCCTTGCGGAGATGATGTCCGGCGCGCCGATGCGCCGCCTCCACACTGCGCGGCGGGCCGAGGGAGTATCGCCCCAGGCTGCCACAGGCGGCGATATAAGCGCAGATGCGTTCGGGCGCGCAACTGCCGCAACGCGAGGCAGATGCCACTATCCCCCGGCATGTTGCCGCGTCAATGCGCCATCCCGCCATCGACCATCATCGACTTTGCCGTGATGTAGCGTGCTTCCTCCGATGCGAGGAACACATAGATCGGAGCTACGTCCTCCGGCGTGCCCTGCCGGCCGAGCGGCACGACGCGGCGCACGATCTCGGCATGCGCCTCGACACCGCCCATCAGGTCAATGGCGGGCGCGTTGAACGGCGTGTCGATCCAGCCCGGCAGCACCGAGTTGACGCGGATGTTCTGCGGGGCCAGCTCCTGGGCAAGGGCCACGGTGAAGGCGATCACCGCGCCCTTGGCCGCGGCATAGGATGCCATTCCGGCAGCGCCGCGCAGACCCGCCAGCGACGACGTGGTTATGATGGCGCCACCGCCCGCCCGCGCGATCGCCGGACCTGCATATTTGGCGGCAAAGAACGTGCCACGGGCGTTGACGTCGAAGATGGCGTCCCAGGTTTCCGCATCGAACTGGTCGATCAGCCCAGTGCGCTGCAGGCCGGCCAGATAGACCAGCGTGTCGAGCCCGCCGAGGGTCGCTTCGGCCGTCTCGACGACGGACCGCACCGATGCCTCGTCGCGGACGTCGCACTGGAGCGCGATGGCCGCGCCGCCGGCCGCGCGGCACAGCGCCGCGCAGTCTTCGGCCGCGTCCTTGTTGATGTCCGCGATCACCTGGCTTGCGCCGTTGCGGGCAAACTCGATGGCCGCAGCCCGGCCGATGCCGGTCGCTGCACCGATGAGGAGGGCTCGCTTGCCGGAAAGTCTCATGTCCTGTCTCCTTGAACCGGGTTGGGTCAGTTGCGTGCGCCGTTGCCAGGGGCATCCAGTGCCTCGCCGGCGACCTCGATCCAGTAGCGTGCGCCGATCGGGATCAGGTCGTCGTTGAAGTCGAAGTCGGGATTGTGCAGCGCCGTGTCCCGGCCGTTGCCGATCCAGGCATAGGCGCCGGGCCGGGCCTGCAGCATGAAGGCGAAGTCTTCCGACGCCGTGCTCGGGGTGAACTGCTCGACAATGTCCAGTCCACCGGGCAGCCGCCGGGCGGCCCTGACCATCGTCGCCGTGGCGGTTGTCTCGTTCAAGGTGACCGGATAGGCCGGCTTGATGTCGAGATCGATGGCCACGTCGTGGCTGCGGGCGATGCCCTCGGCGATCTCGCGCATGCGCCGGTGGGCGATGGCGCCGGCCGTGTCGTCGAAGTAGCGCAGCGTTCCCTGCAGGTCGACCTGGTCGGGCAGGGCATTGAGCGACTGGCCGCCATGGATCTGGGTCAACGACAGCACCAGCGGATGGTGCGGGTCGATGGCGCGCGAGACGATGTTCTGCAGGCTTCCGGCCAGCGCGCCGGCCGCGACGATGGAATCCGTGCCGAGATGCGGCATGGCCGCATGCACGCCCCGCGCCCGGATCCGGAAGGAAAACAGGTCCATCGCCGCCATCATGGCACCCGGCCGCACGGCGACCTGGCCCAGCGGCAGGCCCGGCCAGTTGTGCAGCCCGAAGATGCTGTCCATCGGATACCGGTCGAAGAGGCCGTCCTCGACCATCTTCTGCCCGCCGCCCGCGGCCTCCTCCGCCGGCTGGAACACGAAATGGATGGTGCCGGCTAGATCTACCTGGCGGCTCAGATAGTCGGCGGCGGCCAGCAGCATCGTCATGTGGCCATCATGGCCGCAGGCATGCGAGACCCCGGGTCGGAGCGACCGCCAGGGCACGGTGCCCGTCTCGGGGATCGGCAGCGCGTCCATGTCGGCGCGCAGGCCGATCGTGCGGCCCTGACCGGTGCCGCGCAGCGTGGCGACAAGGCCGGTTCCCGCCAGGCCCTCGGCCACCTCGAGCCCCATGTCGCGCAACCGTCCGGCCACGAAGGCGGCGGTCTCATGCTCGGCGAAGGCCGTCTCCGGGTGGCGGTGCAGATGCTGGCGCCAGTCCCGGTAGATCGGGAGACGCTCGGTGAGGAAGCGGGTCGGATCCGGGGTTTCTCGGGCCATGGTCACGTCTCGAGGCAGGCGGCGGCGCGCCCGGCAGGCGCGGGCAGCAGGGAGGACGGCGGCAGGTGGCCGGGCTCGAGATGGCAGGCCGCCCCGTTGCCCTCGGCAGTGGCAACAAGATGCGGGTCCTCGGTCGCACAGCGGGCGGAGGCGAACGGACACCGCGTGCGGAACGTGCAGCCGGCCGGGATGTGGATCGGATCCGGCGGCTCGCCTTCCATCAGATAGGTCTCCGGCAGGAAAGGCTTGGGCTCGACCGTCAGGACGGAGCTCAGCAACGTGCGTGTATAGGGATGGGCGGGGTTCTCGAAGATCGTGTGATTGTCGGCAAGCTCGACGATGCGGCCGAGATACATCACGCCAATGCGGGCACAGACGCGCCGCACCATGGCAAGATCATGCGAGATGTAGAGATAGGTGATGCCGTGGCGCTTCTGCAGCGCCTCGAACAGGGTGAGAAGCCGCGCCTGCTCCACCTGGTCGAGCGCCGACAGCGTCTCGTCGAGGATCATCAGGCTCGGTTCGAGGATCAGGGCGCGGGCAATGTTGATGCGCTGGCGCTGGCCGGCCGAAAGACCAACCGGCAGGTTGTCATAGAGATCCGGTGACAGTCCCACTTCGGTCATCACGTCGCGCACGCGCTGTTTCAGTGCCGCGCCGCGCGCCAGCCCGTGGATGCGCAAGGGCTCCTCGATGGTGCGGCCGATCGAGGCATGGGCGGGGATGGCGTTGTAGGGGTCCTGCAACAGCAACTGGAACCGCCGCCGCATCGCCAGCAGCGGCGTGCCCTTCAGCCCGGCAATGTCGCGGCCCTCGACCTTGATCGAGCCCTTGTCCGGCTGCTCGATGGAGGACAGCAGCCGGGACAGGGTGGACTTGCCGCAGCCCGATTCCCCGATCAGGCCGAAGCTCTCGCCGTGCCGCACATCGAAGCTGACGCCGCGCACGGCGCGCACGTGGTTCTCGCCGAAGAGCCGGGCACGGTCGCGCACGACATAGGTGCGCTCGACGTCGCGCACTTCCAGCACGATGTCGTTGGCCGGGCTCGGTTCCGGGGTTTCAGCCTCGGCCCACAGCCGGGGCACCTTGGCGATGAGGTCGCGGGTGTAGGCATGCTCCGGCGCGGCGGTAATCCGTGCTGCCGGCTGCCGTTCGACGATGCGGCCGGCATTGATGACGATGACATCGTCGGCCGTATCGGTGACGACGCCGAGTGAAGAGGAGATGAAGACGATCGACGTCTCGAAGGCGCTCTGCAGGTCGCGCAGCAGCCGGATGATCTGCGCCGCCACCGTCACGTCCAGTGGCTGGGTGATGTTGTCGGCGATCAGGAGCTTCGGATTGGACACTAGCGCGTCGACGATCATCGCCCGCTGCATCATGCCGCCGGAGAACTGGAACGGGTACTCGTCGAACCGGCGAACGGCCGAGGGGATGCGCACCGCGTCGAGCGTGTCGATGACGCGCTTGCGGGCATCCGCCTCGGAGATGCCGGGCTCGACTTCCTTGAGTTTCTCGACGATCTGGTGGCCGACCGGAATGGTCGGGTCGAGGGCGATGGTCGGGTTCGCGCCGATATTGGCGATCTCACGACCACGCAGGTTCGCCATCGCCTGTTCCGGCAGGGCGAGAAGGTCGCGGCCCTGATAGAGGACGCGGCCGGAGATCAGCCGCAGCGGCTTGTGGATCCAGTTGATCAGCGCGTTCGAGAGCACCGTCTTGCCCGAGCCGCTTTCGCCGATAATGCCAAGCACGGAGCGCGGCGCCACGTCGAAGCTGACATCGGAGAGGATCGGGCGGGATCCGGCCGCGCTGTCGAGCACGACCGACAGGCTCTCCACCCGCATGATTGGTTCGGTCGCCATCACAGTTGTCCCTGAAGCACGAGGTTGCGCGAGCGCTCGAGCACGCCGCCCATCAGGTTGAGGCTGGTGAGGGCGAGGGCGAGCAGGAAGCCCGGCACGATGGTGATCCACCAGGCGTTGAGCAGATACTGGGTGCCGGCCGAGATGATCGTGCCGAAGGTCGGCGTCGGCGGCTGGATGCCGATGCCGATGAAGCCGAAGATCGCCTCGAAGATCATCATCCGCGCGATGTCGAGCACGGCGACGAAGGCAATCGATGGCAGGATCGACGGGGCAATGTGTAGCGCCATGATCCGCAGGTCCGATGCGCCGAGGATCTTCGCCGCGCGCACATACTCCTTCTGACGCTCGGCGAGCGTGACCGAGCGCGCGACACGCGCGTAGGCAGGCCAGCTGGCAAGCACCAGAACGGCAATCACCGTGAAGGCGTTCGGCCGCGACATGCCGAGGATGGTGATGGCGAGGATGACCACCGGGATCGACATCTGCACGTCGGTGATGCGCATCAGCACCACATCGACCCAGCCGCCGCGATAGCCGGAGTAAATGCCGATGGCGCAGCCGATCACGAACATGATGACCACCGAGACGATGCCGATGGCGAAGGCGTTGCGCAGGCCGATCAGCGAGCGCAGCAGCAGGTCGCGGCCGAGCTGGTCGGTGCCGAGCAGATAGGGATAGCGCCCGCCCTCCATGAAGATCGGCGGCAGGAAGCGGTCGGCCACCGTGATCTTCGTGGCCGACGCGTCGATGACGAACGGGGCGACCACGGTCAGCACGGCCAGGGCTGCGAAGATGAAGAAGGCCACCTTCATCTCGGTCGTCGCCCAGGCGCCGGCAAGAATGCGGTGGGCGACCGAACGGCTGCGGGGCCGGACAGAGAGAGCGATGTCAGTCATCCGGGGTCCTCAGAACTTCAGGCGGCGGTCGATCGTCGTCGAGGCGAAATCGACGAGGATGTTGATCAGCACCAGGACGGCGCTGGCGAGGATGGCAACCGCCTGGATGATCGGGAAATCCCGCTGGAACACGGCGTTGATGGTCAGCAGCCCGATGCCCGGGAACGAGAAGATGTATTCGACCACGAACAGGCCGCCGAGCAGCATGCCGATCATCTGCGCGCTGAAGACATTGAGGAGCGGCACGGCTGCGTTGCGGACCACGTGCCGGTAGATCATCTTGCTGCGCGGGATGCCGCGCACCTGGCCGACGTTGAAATAGCCTTCCTGCACGTTCGCGGCGATCGACACGGCGATGGCGCGGATCAGGACCGGAGACATCTCGATGGCCACGACGATGGCCGGGATGATCGCATAGGCGATGCCGCGATAGCCGATGGCCGGCAGCAGCCCGGATTTCGCCGACAGCAGGTAGATCAGCACCACGCCGACCCAGATGTTGGGCAGCGAGACGAAGAAGGACGAAATGTAAAGTCCGAGCTTCTGTTGCCATCGTCCGGCATTGAGGCCGGCGGCGAGCCCGATCGGGATGGCGATCAGGAAGGCGAAGATCAGGCCGAGGCTGGCAAGGATCAGCGTGTAGGGCAAGGCGGTGAGGATGAGGTCCATCACCGAGGCGCGCTGCGACAGGTCCGGCGCACCGTCCTGAGAGCCGCCGCTCGCCCCGCCTTGCTTGCCGCGAATGAAGGAATGGCCGAAGTCACCGCTGGCGACCTGCACGATGAAGCGGCCGAACTGCACGGGAATGGGGTCGCGCAGGCCAAGTTCGCGCGCTGTCTCCTCCATGGCCGTCGCCGTCGCCATTGGTCCGAGAATGATGCGGATCGGGTCACCCGGCGCGATGCGCAGCAGCGTGAAGATGACGAAGGCAACGAGCAGGACGATCAGCAGTCCCTGGCTCAGGCGCCTGAGGAAGAACTCGATTGCAAATGCCATAGACGGGATTCCTGGCAGGGCCGGGGCCTGAAACGGACACGACGGGGTATGCTGCCGGCCGGATGATCCGGCCGGCAGTCCGCTGTCTGGCGAGAGACAGGCTTAGGAGAGTGTCGCCTTGCTCAGGTCGACCGGCCCGTTCGGGAAGAACGTCACGCCGTCGAGCTTGCTGCTCATGGCGCGCAGGAACACGCTCGAGAACAGGGAGATGCTCGGTGCCTTGGCGGCGATCAGCGGCAGCGTTTCGCTCTGCAGCACCTTCAGGCGCTCTTCCTGCGTCAGGGCGTTGCGCTCCTTGTCGAGCGAGGCATCGATTTCGGCATCGTTGATGCCGTTGATCAGCGCGAAGCTCGAATGGTAGTTCGGGCGCAGCACCAGATCAGGCTCCGGCGACCCGGTGAGCCAGCCGACATCGACGATATGGCCGGGGCCCTGGCCGTCGGCGCGGCGGTAGAGCTGCTCTTCCCATGCGGCGGGTTCCAGCGTGGTGAGCTTCACCGGGAAACCCTGCTCCTGCAGCATCGCCGAGATGAGCTCGCCGTATTCGCGCGTTTTCGGATAGAAGCCGACCGAGGTGATGTACTCGATTTCCGGCAGGCCCTGGCCGTTCGGGTAACCGGCCTCGGCCAGCAGCGCCTGCGCCTTCTCCGGATTGTATTCCGGGTAGCCCTCGACATCGGTGAAGCCGAACTTCACCGGCGACACATGGCAGTTGGATGCCTGGCCTGCCTCGCCGACGATGGCGAGAACCTGATCCCGGTCGATCGAGTGGAAGGCGGCGAGGCGTACGCGCACATCGTCGAACGGCGGCTTGTTGCAGCGGAAGTGCAGGTACTTGTTCTCGCTGGACAGCGAGCGGTCGGTCTTGATGCCGGCTTCCTTCGACAGCGAGACATACTGCTCGGGCTCGAGGCGTTCGGTCAGGTGGTACTGGCCGTTCAGGAGGCCGAGCACACGGGTGTTGGCGTCCGGCACATAGGCCCAGACCAGGTTCTCGATCGCCGGCTTGCCGCCGTGATAACCGTCGAAGGCCTGGAAGTTGATCTGGTCGCCGGTGGTGTTGACATACTTGAACGGGCCGGTGCCGTTCGGGCGCTGTTTCAGCTTCTCCGGGTTGGCGACGTCGTCCGCGCACAGGATCGGCAGGAACGAGGACACATACCAGAAGTTCAGGGCAGGATAGCCGTGCGCCTTGGTGGACAGCCGCACGGTGAGATCGTCGACGACCTCGACATCGACGCGGCCAGGATACCAGGCCGAAGCCGGGCGGCTCGGGTCGGAGGCGTATTCGTAGGTCGCCTTCACGTCCCTTGCGGTGAACGGCTGGCCGTCATGGAAGGTGACGCCGGCGCGCAGCTTGTACTCGAGAGTGTGCGCGTCGATCTGGCTCCACGACACCGCGAGATCGGGCAGGATCTCGCCCGGGTTCGCGGGCGTCATCGGGCAGCGGGTCAGCCGGCCGAACAGGAAGCCTTCCGCCGTGATCTGCGGCGCGACCGTGTGCGAGCTCGGATCCCACGAGCCGGTCACCGTGCCGGCGGCCGCGAAGACCAGCGTGTTGGAGGCCTGTGCAAAGGCCTGCGAGAACAGATTGGGCGCGCCGATGGCTCCCGCGACGCCGACGGCTGCCGTACCCGCAAGAAATTGTCGCCGTGTAGTCTTCATGATGTGGCTCCCTCCGCTTTTTGACGCACGAAATCACTTCCCCTCCGATGAGGGAACGTGCGGTGCAACGCGCGTGAGCAAGCGATGGCGCGCCATGTCCGTAACCCTCCCCCAGCACCTGACGAGCGAGCGCTGCAGCAGGTACGTCACGCACGGTAAAGAGGCTTGCAATCAAGTTCAAGTAACTTGAACAAGCTGAAACTTGACTGAATGTGCAGTTTTTGACGATGTCCGGTCAGCCAAGGGTACGATCCTGCTAAGCCCGGCGGCAGTGGAGCACGCCTGACCAAAACAAAGCCGAGTGCGTCGGCCTCCTGACGGGAGTGGCCGATACACTCGGTGCCGGCAGCTGGATGCGCTGCGGAATCATGTTTGGGGTCGGGATCTAGATGGCCAGCATGGGTGCCGACCCTGCTATCCGGGTCGACACCGGCATCTCGACGCAGGGTTTTCCACCCGTCGGACCTGGGCTGCTGGCTCAGCGGCTCCGGCGCGGCAAGGCCAGGCCATCGCGGTCAAAGGCATGCACGGTGCCGGGTCTTGCGTGCAGATGCAGCGCGTCATCAGAGCGCACCGGGTGATGGCCATGCACGCGCAACACCAGCGTGCCGTAATCCTGCGTGCGGACATAGACGTTGGTATCCGAGCCCAGATGCTCGACCAGATCTGCCGTGCCGCTGACCAAAGCGCCTTCAGCCGCTCCCGGCACCAGATGTTCGGGCCGCAGCCCGATCTCGGCGATCCGCCCGGCCACGCCCTCCGGGGCAAAGCCGTCAAGCGGCACGGCCGCGCCAGTGGCCAGACGGGGCAGCCCCCGGTCATCCAGCGTCACAGGCAGGATGTTCATGGTCGGGGAACCGATGAACTGGGCGACGAACCGGTTGGCCGGCCGGTCGTAGAGATCGAGCGGCGAGCCGACCTGCTGCACGTCGCCGCCGTTCAGCACCACGATCCGGTCCGCCAGCGTCATTGCCTCCACTT
>JBKBXP010000116.1:0-10062 GCA_046314035.1 Pseudorhizobium sp.
GTCATCGGTGGTCTTCCCTCAGGTTGAGCTTCAACAACCCGACCCTACCGGAAAACACTGGTGACCACCGCTACGCCGCCCGCTCCCTACAGCACTATGGAGGGTGCGCTCGCGAGCGGCTTCGCTATTACCCAGCTACACCACTCGGCGGGACACGATCTGTCTGTTGCTTCAGCCGTTGGTTGGATGAGTGTCCGCAAGGTCGAAGACGTGGTGGTGAATCCGGCCTTCAAACATCGAGAGCAAGCCCTGCGTCGTATCCCGGCTTGCGTAGCGGATGGGTGAATCCAGTGCGAGAGTAAGCGCTTCACGGCTGCCGTACATCGTCCAGAGAACCATCGGATAGGCAGGCGCACCGTCATCTCGCTCGAATGCGTAGAGGACGCGCACCTCCTTCACTCCTGGAAACTGCACCCACATGGGCATCAGCTGTTCCGTGACATAGGCCCTGAATTCAGCCTCCTTGCCAGGGTGAATGGTGCCGTCGAAGAAGGCTTGCCGGACTATCATTGCTTTCTCCGCGGGTTGATACTGGAGGCCGGACAAGCCGGTGGGGCGGCTGTGAATAAGTGCCCTCGGTCTAGGAAATCTGCCCCAGGAAGTTGCGCGTACGCTCGTGCTTGGGGTTGGAGAAAAAGCGCTCCGGCGCGCCCTCTTCAACAATCTCGCCCTGGTCCATGAAGATGACGCGGTCGGCGACCTGACGGGCAAAGCCCATTTCATGGGTCACGCACAACATGGTCATACCTTCGCTGGCAAGATCGATCATCGTGTCGAGAACCTCCTTGACCATCTCCGGATCGAGCGCAGATGTCGGTTCGTCAAACAGCATGATCTTTGGGTTCATGCAAAGTGCCCTGGCGATCGCAACGCGCTGTTGTTGCCCCCCAGAGAGCTGAGCGGGATATTTGTCTGCCTGTTCGGGAATGCGCACGCGCTGCAGAAACTTGCGCGCGGTCGCTTCAGCCTCTGCCTTTGAGGCACCGCGCACCTTGATAGGCGCCAGCGTGCAATTTTCGATGACAGTCATATGAGGGAAAAGATTGAAGCTCTGGAACACCATGCCGGTTTCCTGGCGCACGATATCGACGCTCTTGGTTCCTGCAGCGAGATCATGGCCGTCGACCACGATGCGCCCCTTCACGATGCTCTCAAGCCTGTTGATGCAACGGATCAAAGTGGATTTGCCAGAGCCTGAGGGCCCACAGATGACGATCCGCTCGCCACGGGCCACCGTCAGTGTGATGTCCTTCAGGGCATGGAACTGTCCATACCATTTGTTTACGCCGCGCATCTCCACGGCAATATCGGTTGTTCCCAGCATGGCCGCTGTCGATGGGCTTGTGGTGACCTCGGTCATGCCGGGAACTCCTGTCAATCAGTCTCAGTTGCCGTCGGCGATAAAGCTCGGCAGTGGAGCGCCCAGCCACTTTTCGTGGATAGCGCTGAGCTCGCCGCTTTCCTTCACCTTGTCGAGGAAGACGTTCACAGCTTCGAGAAGTTCGGACGAGCCCTGGCGCACGGCAATGCCCTGCACCTGCTGGGTGAGTTCAAGCTTCTGATTGAAGCGGCCGGGTGCCGCCGCTTCAATCTGGGCGGCAACGACGTTGGAGACACCAATCAATTCTACCTGGCCCGACAAAAGGGCCTGAACGGCACTCGCATCGTCATCGAACCGCTGGATCGTGGCGTCCTGCGGCGCAATAGCCGTCACTGCCGTGTCCTGTGTGCTGGCGCGTGCAACACCGATCGTCATTCCAGAGAGATCTTCAGCTGCTGACATATTCACGTCTTCTGCCCCGAAGACCCCGATCGAGATGCCGGCGTAGGGCTCGGAGAAGTCGACGCTCTTGGCGCGTTCCTCGGTGATACCCAGCGATGCGACGAGCAGATCCACCTGATTGCTCTGCAGATAGGGAATACGGTTGGGGCCGGTCACCGGAACAATTTGCACCTCCACGCCCATTTCCTGGGCAAGAAGCTTTGCCACATCGGCATCGTAGCCGTCCGGCTGGTTGCTTTCGTTCATGATCCCGAAGGGGGGGAAGTCGACGAGCATGCCGATCTTCACGGTGCCTGCGGACTTGATGCTTTCGACAGTCTGCGCCATCGCCGGGATGGAAGCTGCGGCGGCAATGAAGCCGGCGCCGGCAAGCGCCAGTGCAATTCTTCTGGTGATGTTGATAGTCATGTTTCCTACCCTTTTGGTTTAACCGGCCTCCCGCCGGCTGGGTTTCGTCAACGCTGTGTCGAGCGAGAGAAGCGGACTTCCATGCGACGGGCTATAAGCGATAAAGGCCAGCACAACACGAAATAAATGACTGCGACCGTTCCAAAGACCATGAACGGGCTAAAGGTGGCATTGTTGATGATCTGCCCCTGGCGCGTCAGCTCGGTGAAGCCGATGATGGCGGCAAGGGAGGTTCCTTTGATGAGCTGCACCAGGAAGCCGACAGTCGGCGCCACGGCGATGCGCATCGCCTGCGGCAAGATGATATACCGCATTCGGTTGAAATACCTGAGGCCGAGCGCCGTCGCCGCCTCGCGCTGACCGGGCGCAACCGCTTCGATACAGCCACGCCAGATTTCGCCCAGGAAGGCACTCGCGTGCAGTGTCAGCGCGATACTGGCAGCGACCCATGGGTTGATGGCAAGTCCAAAGATATTCATGCCGAAGAACACCAGAAACAACTGCATCAGCAGCGGCGTACCTTGGAACACGCGGATGAAGCCAAGCGCGATGATGCGCAACAGGCGGACGTCGGACACGCGCGCCAGTGCCACGAGAAGGCCGCCGATCCCGCCACCTGCAAAGGCGATCGCCGAGAGCGCGAGGGTCCACTGCGCCGCCATGACGATGATTAAAAACTCGTTCCAGCCGAATGGTCTAATCATGATGCGTCGCTATCGGCTCAAGGGATATTTAAAGGCCGTCTTCTCCACCACGGCGAAAATGGCGGAAAAGCCGATCGACAGCGCCAGATACATCAGGGTGATGACGATGTAGACCTCGAAGCTTGCAAAGGTCGCCGACTGGAGATCGTTGCCCGCTGCGGCGAGATCGTCGGCGGAGATCGCCGAGACGACGCTGGATGTCAGCATCAGGTAGATGAATTGGCTGGTCAGAGCGGGATAGACCGTCCGCAAGGCCGGTTTCATGATGACGTAGCGGAAGATTTGCAGCTTCCTAAGACCAAGGGCTGTACCCGCCTCGATCTGCCCCTTCTGGATGGATTCAATGCCGGCGCGGATGATTTCCGTGCCATAGGCCCCGAAGTTGATGACCAACGCCAGCAGGGCGGCACTGTTGGGAGAAAAACGCAGGCCGAGCGAAGGCAACCCAAAGAAGATGAAGAAGATCTGGATCAGGAAGGGCGTGTTGCGGATGATCTCGATATAGGCGTTGATGACTAAACGGACCGGCAAGGGCCCTGCCGTCTTGCCCCAGGCGCACACGACCGAAACGATCAGGCCGAGCAGCATGGCTGCTACAGAGAGCTGTACGGTCAGCCAGGCACCGATCAGCAACTGATCGAAGGATGCGAATACTGGTCCGAAGTTAAAATCGTACACGTGCGGACCCTCCTCGTCCCGGCGAAGTGCGTGGCCGTTTGGCTCGATCTAAAACCATTCCAGACCTCCGTCAACCTGAGTGCCCGTTCGCCGTCACCCCCCAGGGCCCGTCGATGCCACGAGTGCGTCGCAGGACTGGCGCACCACGAGAGGGGTCGCGCTGACGATGCGGCGAGGAGCAACGATGGTTTTCTATCCTCTCGCCCAAAAGGGTGGCAGCGTTGCACCCGATTGTTACGGGCGCCGTGGCCACCGACGTCAGGCGCGGTCGCATGGCTTCAGCGTCGCTGACATCGTCGAAGCCCTCAAGGGACATGTCGCGACCGACAATCAGATGGCGATCGTGGGGTCCGGCTGCCATTCCAGGTGTTACCAGGTCGTTGAAGCAGCCGATCGCGCTGAAGCGGTCCTGACGATCGACGAACAGTCGGGTTTCATCGGCGATCTGAGCCAGCGCATCGGGGACACGGACAACGGCCGGCGTGTTCCCTGCTCGGCCATGGCGTCGCGAAAGCCTTCGACACGTTCCTCGTAGGCGAAATGCACCGGCCCATGCACCGCCAGCGCAACCGCGTGATGTCCGAGCAAGGTGAGATCGTCGAGAACCTGATGCATGCCGGCGGCATAGTCAGTCCCGGCATAATCGAGCTGCGAGGTGACATGCTGCAGGTCTTGCACCACCGGCAGGTTCCAGCAGTTGATCTGGGAGGGCAGATCTTCGTTTGTGCCAGCGGCAGGGCAGAGGATAATCCCATCGACGCCGTGCTCACGCATACATGACCGCGCTTTGTAGAAATACCAGATGGCCGCTGTTGGCGATGATCATCACAAGGCCTGCCGCGTCGATCGCGGCTTCAATGCCGCCCAGAAGCTCGGCAAAAAGGGTTGTGAGGTTTGGAACGATAACCCCAACGGTATGGCTGCGCTCCGCCCCGCCCTCAAGCGCACTGCCCCCATGTTGTAGACATAGCCGAGGACAAGCATGCCCTCTCCCACCCGTCTGCGGGTAACGGCCCCCACCAAGGGACTTTTGCGTACCACCAGCGAAGCGGTCGCACGCAAAATGCCTGCCTGCTCCGCAACGTCCAGCAATGCGTTGGTACGTTTGCGATCTTCATTCATGGTATCAAGCCGTTGAGTTGTTAGTAAACTGCAGAAGCAAGTGAAGCAGATCATACGATCCCGCAATCCAGTGCTCCGGCCCGGTAGGCGAGCAAGCTTCAATCGCGGAACGCTCGGTTTTAGCAACGAGCATCTTGCGATCTTTGATCTTTGCGATGCCGCTGTCTGTGGAAAACGCCCGTCATCCAAGATGACCTGGAAGGCTGTGTATGATAGATCTGAAGATATGACGCAAAGGGTCGCCGCCGGAGAGATTGCCCAGTTCGACATGTTTGCCGATGCGCCAAGCATGCCGCGGCGGCTTTCCGTTGCCGATGCGCGCGTCTTGCGGCCGGCCGGTGCGCCGATGGACGAAGATGCGATGGTCGCCCACCTTGTCGCCACCGGCCGCTATCGCATCTTGCGAAAACTTGAGCCGCGACCCATCACGACCGCCATCCGCCCCGGGTTTCCCTTCAGGGGCATCATTCTCGATACGGAAACCACCGGTCTCAGCCCCCGCAAGGACGAGATCATCGAAGTGGGCGTCATCGCCTTCACCTTCGATGCACAGGGCGCCATTGGCGATGTTACCGGAACATATGCCGGCCTGCAGCAACCGAGCGTGGCCATTCCGGCTGAAATCACAAAGCTGACCGGCATCACCAATGAGATGGTGGCGGGCCAGGTCATCGACATGCCGGCGCTGCGGTCATTTATCGAACCAGCCGATCTGATCATCGCCCATAACGCCGGCTTCGACCGCCCATTTTGCGAGACGTTCTCGCCGGTATTCACCGGCAAGGCCTGGGCATGCTCCAATTCCGAGATCGATTGGCGGCTGCGCGGTTTCGAGGGCACGAAACTGGGCTATCTGGTAGGGCAGGCCGGATTCTTCCACGATGGCCATCGCGCCGTCGACGACTGCTTTGCGCTGCTGGAAATCCTTGCACGCGCCGACCATGCGCATCCGACGACGGCATTTGCCGAGCTGCATAGGGCAAGCCAGCGATCGCGGGTGCGCATTTTTGCAGAAAACAGTCCCTACGATTTCAAGGATCATCTCAAGGCACGCGGCTATCGCTGGTCCGACGGAAGCGAAGGTCGGCCGAAGTCCTGGTGGATCGAGGTGGACGAGCCGGACCTGGAGGGTGAACTTCGTTATCTGCGCACCGAGATCTATCAATATCCGGAAGCGGATCCGCCAACCCAATATCTGACCGCCTTCGACCGCTTCAGGGCCTGAGCCCGTTCCCACGTCTCACGGTGTCACCCCCGCCGGCTTGGTCGGTCTCACTGAACGGGAAGAATTTCGAGTGTCGCCAGGGTCCGCCGAGATAGTCCCAGAGGTCGAGCCCGAGGAATTCGATCGGATGAGCCTGAAAGCTCTGGCTGAGATCATCGTAAAGTGCGTCCGCTTTCGGTTTCGACACCTTGTTCTGGATCGTGATGTGCGGTTGCCATGTCTGCATGTCCTGCGGGCCAAGCCATGCAAGAAATTCGGCCCTGAGATTGGCGTGGATCTGCTGCAGTGGCGGGCTCGCGACCGAATAGGCAACCCCGGCGCCAAGGTGCCGGAGCCCGCTGACCTCGGCTGAAACCACACCATATCCATCGGCGCCCCGCTCGAGGCGTTCGACGATCGTTTCAGAATATTCTCCCGGCAGTCGGTGAAACATCGTCAGGTGCGCACGAAGAACATTGCGGTCCGGCGGGAAATGCGCCTGTCGAAGGCGATCGAACGGCTCAATGTCCTTGTCTGCGACCCTTGCGGTCAAAATGAGCGGGTGGCGTGTTTTCAATCTGCATTCCTGGTCGAGGTGCGACGTTCTCCTGGCCATGCCGTAAGTGCGACGTCGATCAGTCGCTTCAGCCGCATGTTGCAGGCGCCGTCGCAGGCCTGGGCGGATATGCCTTGAATGATCGCGCCATAAAACCGGGCAAGCGTGTCAGTGTCGGTTTGCGCGGGCAAATCGCCTTCGCTGACGGCACGGTCGAAGCGGGACTTGAGGATCTGTATCGACGCTTCGCGCAGATCTGCCGTCATTCGGGCAACGGATGCATGTTCTTTCGCGTGCTGCAGGACGGCGGTCGAGACCATGCATCCCCGCGGCTTGTCCGGCTGGGTGTTGCCATCGGCAATATCGTAGAGATAGAGGCCTAGAGCTTCGTATACCGGAAGACCAGACGCCAGGATTTCGGAGCGGCGCCTGCTCTCGCGGGCAGCGCTGAAGTCGAGCGCCTGGCGATACAGGTCTTCCTTTGAACCGAAGGTAGAATAGAGCGTCGGCGGGTTGATCCCCATGGCTTTGGTAAGATCAGCCGTGGAGGTTCCCTCGTAGCCATGTTCCCAAAACAGGCGTGACGCGATGTCGAGCCCGACTTCACGATCAAGCACACGTGGCCTGCCGCGTTTGCGAACTGGATTCTCCATTAAAATAGTGATCCCTATTAAAAGATTGACAGTCAGTTGCGAGGTAATAATATAGCGATCACTAGTTAAATCTAGCAAACGGAGTGATCCATGTCCAAGAAACTGGTAGGCAAGATAGCCCTCATCACCGGAAGCTCGCGCGGTATCGGCCACGCAACGGCCCTTGCTTTCGCAAGGGAGGGCGCGGCGCTCATCGGCGTACATTACACCGCAAATGCCGATGCGGCCAATTCCACCGTCCGCGAAATCGAGAAGCTTGGCGTGAAGGCTGCTGCCGTCAAAGCCGATTTCAGGGACGGCAAGGACGCCGCCGACAGCCTCTGGGCACAGTTCAGCCAAGCAGCTCAAGCCGAGACTGGTTCGGCCGCTGTCGATATTCTCGTCAACAACGCGGGGATTGCGCCTGCGTTACCTGTGCAGCAGACAAGTGAAGCTGCGTTCGACGAGGTCATGACGATCAATTACAAGGTGCCGTTCTTTCTTATCCAGGCGGTTGCCGACCATATTCGCGACAATGGCCGGATCATCAATGTCTCGACCGGCTTTACGCGGATCGCAGCGCCGACACATCCCGCTTATGCCGCTTCCAAGGGAGCGCTGGAGACACTGACATTGGCGCTGGCGCCGGCGTTTGCACAGCGGGGAATTACTGTGAATGCGGTGCTGCCGGGCGTGACTGAGACGGACATGAATGCAGAGTGGCTGGCGTCGCCGGACGCCCGCGCTGGCGCTGAAGCGCTCTCGGTCTTCTCGCGTGTTGGCCGCGCAGAGGACGTCGCTGACGTCATCACCTTCCTGGCATCGCATGACGCGCGCTGGACGACGGGGCAGAAGATCGATGCGACAGGCGGTGCCCGGATCTAACCGATCCCGCCGCTGCCCTATTCCGGCAACCGGGCAAACCAGGCGCCATAGGGCGTATTCTTGGCGAGATGCCGGTTCAGGTCCGGCTCGCCATCCTCCCACCAGACAGGTCCGCGCTCGCCGAGCGCGACCTTGGCATCATCGACCTTATGGCGCGCATCAGCCATAGCGTCGGGGTCGCCTTTCGCATCCCGGACCGCCCGCCGTGCCGACATCAATTCCCGGATGAGCGCCTGCCTTGTCTCTTCATCGAGCGCCGGATTGCTCTTTCGCCAGAGGCGGCCACGCACGACGAAATACCTGCCGTCCGGCGTGTCGGGATAGTCGGTCGTCGTCGCACCAGGCGTCATAGCAATGTCCATTGCGCTGGTTCGGCGACCTCAGCGAGCCTCTCATCATTCCGCTTGGCCAATTCCGTCTGGGCGCTAAAGCGGATATCGATGTCCCGATCGCTGAGAAATTCCAGGAGTGTCTCCGTGCTGAGACTTTCCCAGCTCTTGCCCCGAGCCGGGCCGGCGGGCACGCGCGGCAGAAGACCGGGTTCAGCGCTCCACGCCAGGAGCTGCTCAAGAGACGCTGCATTCAACAGGTCGCGCAGGTGATGGGCGGTGACGTAGGCGTCGGGCATGGCCCGGTGCGCCGGGAGGCCGATCTCGTGGACCAAACCTTCCGGCATCCGCTCGTAGCGCAGCATCTGGTTGGAAAACCGCGGCAGATCCGGCCAGACGCGTAAAGCGCATTTCCAAGTGCAAATCCAGGTCGTGCCGCCGGTGAGGCGAGAGGTACAATATCTCTGTTCAAAAGCGGCGCGGTGGGCCGCCAAGGCATTGATCCTGCCGGATGGACGTAACACACGGGAGGCGATCTGCTTCCAAAAGGGTGCGCTGGCGACGTGCGCATCCAGGATATGGTGGATAGCCATGGTGTCGGGTGAAATCGGCTTTCCGGGGTTGACGTAGAGCGCGCCGCGCTCGTCGTTGACGGTCCAAACACCACCCGCATCGAGGATGACGTCCTGCCATCCGATTTCGCATACGTCGTTTGCGCCGTTGCCGGCCGTTTCAAGGTCAATTACGCGGACACAGGCTTTCGACACGCGTTGCTTTTCTCCACATGCTTCGTCCGATGATAAATCGAACCATGCTGCGGTTGTTCCTCGCCGTTGGCGCTTCCGTCGTTGGAAAGCGACACGTTGGCCAGGTTACAGAGGGCGAACCAGATGCGGGTGATCGGGCTCTTTGGCTTTCGCTTCGAGAGCGGTTCTTGAAGCGCCAGGACTCGTTGCCGTTTCGACGATCTCGCAGTGATGGGTCAGGCGATGGAGGAGTGCCGTCTTCATCTTCGCATACCCGGTAGGCTTTATTTCAAGGCTCATCACTCGCTTGCGCGATCTCCCCGTCGGAAATAAAGCGTTGCTCCCGCGCGGCGTTGATGATCGCCCGATAAGTCCTATTGATATCCAAAGCCATTTAGTTCCCCCTTGATGTATTGCCCCACAGCTCAGTTGATGCCGCTATTGGCCTCCACCAAGTGTAGGTAAAATCTCGATATATATGGCCTGTATTTCTGCGGCCTCTGCATCCGTGAGTCCGGCAAATTCGCGCTCGCGTGCACGTTTAGAGAGCGTTCCATCGTTCTGCCGTAGAAAGCGGAATAACAGGTCCATGATCCTGTCAGGCATATCGACAAGGGCGGACACGCGCTTTTTGAATGTATCGTAGCCGGCAAGGAAGGCTGTCTCCGCCGGCAGATCGACATCGACCGTCCGTGCTACACACGAGAACAGGAATTCGGCATGCGGGGTCGCATCGAAGAAGCGATAAAAATCAGCGGTCTCGCTGAGCACTTCAACGTTGCCACGCTCCGTCGCCGCCCAGCGGATCAAAGGTAGCAATCTCCGGGAGTAGCTTTCCAATGTCCGCCGATAATCATCCATGCGATCGAGGATCACGGCGGATACCGGGAACACAATGCCTGGCGGATTGAAACCCCGTGCGGCCAGCACGTGATGAATCAGGAAACGGTGAAGACGCCCGTTGCCGTCTTCAAACGGGTGAATATAGACAAAGCCAAAGGCCAGCACCGCAGCA
>JBKBXP010000117.1:0-9951 GCA_046314035.1 Pseudorhizobium sp.
CCAATCGCGAGCGGCCGCCGTCACTTCGGCTGCAGGTGCAGATCGCATCGTGATGGTCACCCCAGCGGCCTTTCTTGTTCTCGGAGGTGACGCTCAAGAGACTGGAAGTATGCCCACCACTTCAATGAGAGCGACATACTCCCTAAGCCAGGGAACCGCGGTTCAAGGTGACGATATTTGAGGCTTTGCCTGCGATAGTGGCTGCGAGAACATCTCGATCGTCAGGATCCGGTAAGGTGAGATCCGCGATTAACGGGCGATAGTCCGCCACACCTGCCTCTGGAAGGACGCCGTTCATTCGGTCGCGGGTGGTCTCCAAGCGTTCTGTCGACAAACCTGGCATGTTTCATCACTTTGCCCCGTAGCATGATCGGAAAATCGAAATGAGCAGCACAAAATGGCCTACCCTCGACTATCTTGGCTGGCGTGAAACTTGCTCCGAAGGCTTATTGCCTCGTCGATCTCGGCCACCACGCGCCGAACACGAATATCGAAATGATCGTTGCGCGGCTGATCCAGTTCGGCAAGCTCGGCGGTTTCCATTTTAATGACAGTAAGTATGGTGACGATGACCTCGATGCCGGCTCGGTCGAGCCCTACCGCTTGTTCCTGGTGTTCAACGAGCTGGTGGATGCGGAACGTCGTGGAGTAAAGGGGTTTTCTCCGGCGCACATGATCGATCAGAGCCACAATGTAACCGATCCGATCGAGAGCCTCATTTCTAGCGCCAACGAGATCCGCCGGGCCTATGCGCAGGCCCTGCTCGTGGATCGAGTCACCCTGGAAGGTCATCAGAGCCATAATGACGCTCTCATGGCATCCGAGACATTGAAGCGTGCGTATCGGACCGATGTCGAGCCTATCCTGGCCGAGGCCCGTCTTCGTGCTGGTGGTGCCATCGATCCGGTGGCCACCTATCGGGAAAGCGGCTACCGTGCAAAGGTTGCCTCCGCGCGACCCGCCATCAGGGGTAGCTCTGGCGGCATTATCTGAGTTGAAAGCGGGTTCTCGTCTATGTCGCGCTCGTGCTCGCCGGACGCGCCCAGTGCCGAGGGCGCGCGGGATAGGAGCGCACTTGGCCAGAGTGGTGATTGATATGGCTGCAAATGCGCTGGTACAAACTCGTATGGATGCCGAGGTGCGCGATCGTGCCGCCGTGGTGCTTGGAATAAGGGGTTTGGCCGTCTTGGACGCAGTTTGTGTCTTACCATCCGGGCCACCCACGAGGGGCGCTGCCGGTGGAGCTTCTATCCGGCAGCGAGGCCCAGGGCGCTTGGTGTCGCACCGCACTTGAAGCGTTGAGCGAATATTTGACCGGACGTTTCGAACGATGAAGTCGAGGTGCATTCGCTGATCACCGGGCGGCACCCCGTGCTAACGCGAATGAGACAGGTGTGGTCCACCTATCCCCAAGATCTGCGGACTGTAGCGGTCGCGGTCAACGCGCAATATTCTGCTTTGACTTTTGGCAAGTGCCTCTGTTTGGGAGTTACCTGCTCCGCATATTAAAGGTGCGTAAATAAACCTCACCTAAAGTAGCGGCAGGGCTCAGACGAGCGGCAACCAGGGCGTAGCGGCATGCGAGGCAAATTCAGCTTCTTCAACTCCAAAGCCGCCGGCCTGCTCAGCGCACTGGACAAGTCACTCGCCATAATCGAATTCGATCCGCGGGGAAACATTCTCTGGGCTAACGCGTGCTTCTGTAAGGTCGTCGGCTATTCGCCTTCCGAAATCATCGGCAAGCACCACAGCATATTTGTAGATCCCGATTATGCGAGAAGCTCCGACTATAGCGATTTTTGGTTGAAGCTGGGTCGCGGAGAATTCGATCAGCAAGAGTACCGTCGGATTGCAAAGGGCGGTCGCCAGGTCTGGATCCAAGCCTCCTATAATCCCGTGGTGAACAGGCGAGGAAAGGTTGTCAGAGTCGTCAAAGTCGCGACGGATACGACCGTAGCGCATCAAAAGAACGCAGCCTTCGAAGCAAAACTGGCCGCCATCTCGCGCGTACAGGGCGTCATCGAGTTCAAGCCCACGGGCGAGATCATCGACGCCAATGACAATTTTCTCGCATTGCTGGGCTACCATCGAGACGAAGTCCAGGGCAAGCATCATCGGATGTTCGTCGATGACGATCTGGCCCGCTCCTCCGATTACCAGGATTTTTGGAGAAAGCTGAACGCTGGCGAATTCGTGGCTGGCGAATTCAGGCGGTTCGGAAAAGGCAAAAAGGAGGTTTGGATCCAGGCGTCTTACAACCCGATCTTCGACCTGGAGAACAGGGTCACATCGATCGTGAAGTTTGCCACCGATGTGACCGGCCGCGTTGGCGCAATTTCTAAGGTTGCCGGGGGTATGGCCGCTTTGGCCGACAGCAACCTCGTGCACCGGTTGCACGATGAGTTCGAGCCGGCTTTCGAGCCATTGCGCCTAGACTACAATACATCGGTGAACCGCCTGCAGGCGACGATGAAGAAAGTTGCTTCAAGCGCCACCACTATGTCTGTTGGTACCGACGAGATCGCGCATTCATCAGCTGACATGTCCCGGCGGATCGAACAGCAGGCTGCCAGCCTTGAGCAGACAGCGGCTGCGCTGGATGAGATCACCGCAACGGTGAGACGGAGTGCAGAATGTGCATTGGAAGCTGCACTCGCCGCATCCGGTGCCAGGAGTGGAACAGAGCGCTCTGGGCAGGTCATGAGTCAGGCGGCGGCTGTGATGGGTGAAATCGATGACAGCTCCACCAGGATTTCGCAGATCATTGGAGTGATCGACGACATTGCTTTTCAGACCAATCTCCTGGCGCTAAACGCGGGCGTCGAAGCTGCCCGGGCTGGCGACTCGGGTCGAGGGTTTGCAGTGGTGGCCCAGGAAGTGCGTGAACTGGCTCAACGTTCGGCAAAAGCCGCAAAGGAAATCAAGACGTTGATCTCGTCAAGCTCCGATCAGGTGAAGCGGGGTGTGAAACTGGTGGGTGACGTCGCAACGGCTCTGGAGGCTGTGACAGCCAAAGTTGGAGAGATCGACGTCGTCTTGTCCGAGATGGCACGCTCCTCCCAGGAGCAGGCCACCGGACTGGCCGAAGTCAACATCGCGGTCAATCAGATGGACGAGGTGACGCAGCTTAATGCTGTCATGCTTGGCAAGGCGACGGATGCTTCTGCCCGCCTGAAGTCGGCAGCTGCGGAAATGTGCGCATTGATCGGCGAGTTCCGTATCGACGGCGAAGAAGATCGGGTCCGAAGGCGCGCCATACGCCTCGCTAGCCAAGATGACGGTGCTGCTGAGGTGGTGGTGGCGCTGCGCTCCTCCAGAGCGACAGGTTGAACTGCTTTCTGAGGTTTTTGTGTCATCGCGAAGGTCTCACGAGCCTCCAATTCGGTCGAAGGACCATGATTTCAAGAAGGGTAGAGTAGTGGAAGCGGATCAGGAGACGAAAAGGCTCAAGCGGCTTCATGACCTTAAGATTCTGGACACCCCGGAGGACCGCATGTTTCGAGGACTTGCCGAACAGGCGCTCACGCTGTTTCCAGGTGCCAGTATCGCAGCCGTAAGCCTGATCGACAATGAACGCCAGTGGTTTAAAACCATTGTTGGCTTGTCAGCCAAGGAGACGCCCCGCAGTCAGTCGTTCTGTTCACATACGATCGAAACCCCTGGCGTGATGGTTGTGGAAGATGCGACGAAAGACAGCCGCTTTCAAAGCAATCCCCTCGTGACCGCTGGCCCCGCCATCCGCTTCTATGCCGGCGTCAAACTGATGAATGGCGTCGGTGCTCTTTGCGTTATCGGTCGACAGCCCCGTCGGGCAAGTGAGGCCGAGCTTGCAAAGCTCGCCAAGCTGGCGAGCCTGGTCGACGTACAATTGATGGCGCATGGGACACTGGTTGCACTGTCCTGAGTGCTTGTCCCGCAGACCATCTCAGGTCACCGTGATCCCATTCATCGACGCGTTTCTCGTGAGCGGCCGTCGTCCATGGCGGTGTTTGCGGTTGGACATGCGCGACATCATGCGACCAAGGCTTGGCATAGTCACAGGGGCGGTCAGTTCGATTTCCTTGATGGCGAAGACGGCGCGCCTTCTCGTGGTTGATAGCGGAGCTAGACGAGCGCTCCGGGAAGACAATTGCGCAAAATACAGGCTTCCTGGCGGGTCTGCTCCACCAACGTCCCGAAGGCACCTGGCTTGCATCAGATCCGGTTCGGACCCGTTTAAAGCTGAGGCAGTTGCGCGCAGCGCACCCCCGCGAAGATTGCAGTAGTGTTGTCGAACACCTATCCTGCAGCAGCCTTTTCCAACTCGCCTCGGTTCTTCAGCACCTCCATCATCGCCTGGGCTGTCACGCGATTATGGAATTCGAGCCTGTCGGCCAGATCGAGAGGCGTGCGCGCCTTGAGCGCAATGACGATGCGCTCATGTTCGGCAAAGGATTGCTGCAGGCGGCTGTCGTGTTCGTTGACAAGGAAACGGTACCGCCAGATCCTATGCTGCACCGTCTCGTAGCTCTGGATCAAAACCGGATTGCGCGTCGCCTGCGCGAGGCCTCGGTGAAATGTGTAGTTGAGGCGTGTATAGCCGTCGTGATCGCCTAGCTGCAGCACCGCGTTCAGTTCGACATGGATCGCTTCGAGTGCGCTGATCTCTTCGCCGGTGGCGCGATCTGCAGCCGTCAGACCGATCAACCGCTCGAGTGCGCCTTTGAATTCGAAGAGAGGGCCGATTTCCTCCAGATCGACAGGGGCGACGATCGCGCCGCGGTTGGGGCGCAAGATCACGAAACCCTCTGCCGCCAGCACCTTTAACGCTTCCCGCAGAGGCGTCCGCGAGACGGCGAACCGTCTGCAGAGTTCGGCCTCCGGAATGCGGGCACCTCCCGGCAATGCGCCCTCCATGAGAATCGCCCGCAACTGTACGACGAGAGTGCCATGCAAAGTCGCTTCGCCGTCGTGGGCTTCATGCAAAGAGCCTTCCGGTGCGCCCATACCTAGGACCTTATGGTCCGCCATTTCAGTTTCGCTTTCTGGCATGTTCTTTCCCGCCGTCACCGCAACGACCTAGTTATCGAACATCGTGCCATATTGGCGCAGCTGCGACGTGGAAACCCCAGTCTCGCTCAGGCATCCCCAAAGGGTAAAGGAGACTGAGTCCAGAATGGGAATGCCGAGCTCACGTTCAAGTTCTGCCGCAACCAGCGGGCCGCGCATGTTGGTGCAAAGAATGACGATGGCATCGGGATGTGACTGAGCGACCTGCCGGCACATGGCGGCGATTTCGTCTTCCGTTACCTCCGAGAAAGAGAAATTATCGGAGCGGCCGCTATGGCTCTCGGCAACTGTCTCGATGCCGATTGCCTGATAGTTGGCTATGATCTTTTGCTGCACGTCTTGCGTATAGGGCGTGACCAGGCCCAGGCGGCGAACGCCAAGCTGCTGAAGAAGCCTGTTCAGGCTCAGGATCGCGCTAGTGGCCTTGACCCCAAAACGTTCACGGATGGTCGCACAGAGCCGATCGTCGGTTGCAAAACCCAGCCAACTCGCAGACGTGCCGTTCCAGGCGACAATGTCCGGCTTGGCATCCATCAGCAGTTCGGTCGCATGCAAAATCGGTTCAAGTGCAAATTGCTGGTCTGAATCCCCGTCGATGGCGATACGCGTGACGCGAAAGCGGCCAAAGTGGATGCTGACTTGCGGAAAGAGCGGCCACGCCAGGGCACTGGTATAGGGCTCAACGACTGTGTTGGACGACGGCGTCAGCATCGCAATGACTGTTCGATCTTGATGAGTTTGCATTCAAAAAATCCGTCTTGCACCCTGGGGCAATTTTAGGTGGATGAATGCGCCGGAGTTTGCGCTTAGCGTTTATGGTCGCAGTCGGTATTCTCTGGCAAGCGGAAAATGAGAACTGAGCGCACCGTGACACACAGAGAAATGCCCTTGGTTGCTTGTTGTTTAGCCACAGAAGATGAAATATTAGGCAAACGCGGCGCTGGCTCAAAAATTTGGCGTGAAGGTGCGAATTGGCGTTGGCGAGACGAGAAATATCTGCAAAGCTTGGGAGGAAATGAATTCAAAAAGGGGAACTCAAATGCGCAATACTCTCTCAGTTTCGCTGTTTGCTGCCGGGCTGCTGCTTGCGGTCTCGAGCTCTGCAACGGCCCAGACCCCTCTACGGGTGGCGGGTAACTTTTCACAGAACAACAAGCAGGTGGATATCGAGCGCAGCTTCTTTGAAGGTTTACCGAAGACATCCGGCGTCGATTTCGCCGTCAACTACAACCCGATGGATGTCGTCGGCGTGAAAGCCCCCGATGCGCTCCGCATGCTGCGCGGCGGCTCATTCGACGTAATGTCGGTTCAGATCGGCATGGCCTCACGCGACGACCCCTTCTTCGAAGGTGTGGACCTGATCGGTGTGGCGACCGACATGCCCGCGTTGCGTAAGGTGGTCGATGCCTACCGCGAGGCCTTCGACCAACGCCTGCAGCAGAAGTTCAATGCGAAGGTGCTGACGCTGTGGCCGTTCGGTCCCCAGGTTTTCTACTGCAACCAAGAAATCTCGTCGCTGGCCGATCTTAAGGGACTGAAGGTGCGCTCCTTCACGCCGTCCATGTCGGCGATGCTTGAAAGCTTTGGTGCGACGCCGGTGACCCTGCAGTTCTCGGAGGTCTATCCGGCCCTCCAGCGCGGCGTGGCGTCCTGCGGCGTGACGTCGCCGACCTCCGGCAATACCGGGAACTGGCCTGAAGTGACCTCCTATCTGCTGCCACTTTCGGTATCCGGCTCGGTGCAGGGACATTTCATGAACCTGGACGCCTGGAACAAACTTTCCACGCAGCAGCAGACTGCCGTCATGGCCCAGTTCAAGACGCTGGAAGATCAGCTCTGGGGCTTGGCAACCTCGGCTAACGACGATGCCATTGCCTGCAATACCGGCGCGGCAAGCTGCGCAAACCACAAGAAGTTCGCCATGAAGCTGGTGACGATCAGTGATGAGGATCGCCAGAAGATCAAGGCGGTTGCGGAAAACACCGTGTTGCCGATCTGGAAGAAGACCTGCGACGCCATTGATGCGACCTGCTCGCAAACGTGGAACAAGACGGCCGGCGCCGCAGCTGGCCTCACCATCAAATAAAACTGCTTCGGGCCGCTCCTTGCCGGAGCGGTCCATTTTCCGCGGGAGCTGCCATGACTATGAATGACAATCCGCTGGCAAAGACCATCATGCCTATTGCGCGCCTTATGGCGCTGATTGCCGGTTACCTGGTGCTTGGTCTTTCCCTCCTGATCACCATCGAGGTGATCTTGCGCACGTTCTTCAATTTCTCCCTCCAGGGATCGGACGAATACGGCGGTTATGCGCTGGCCGTCCTTGCCAGTTTCGGTTTCTCCTACGCGCTTCTGGAGCGCGCGCACACGCGCGTCGAGATCGTTGTCGAACGGGTCGGCGCTGGGGCGCAGGCGGTCCTCAACCTGTTCTCCTGCTGGTGCGTTGCCGTGATGGCCATGTTCATCGCGTGGCGCGGGTATGGCGCGCTGATGGAGAGCATTGAGTTTGGGTCGTTGTCTGGAACTCCGTTGATGACACCGCTGTGGATGCCGCAGCTGGCCTGGGTCACCGGACTCGTCTTCTTTGCCATCGTGTCGACCAGCATCAGCGTGCACGCCACGGTGCTGGCGGCGCAAAATCGGCTCCGGCTGAACCGCCTCTACGGCATCAAGACGCTTGAGGAGATCATTGAGGAAGAGCGGGTGGAAACACAGGACGGGCTGGAGGGTTTTCGCCGATGATCGGGGTTTCCGGGGCCGCTGTCGGCTTTCTGATGATGCTGGGATTGATGTTGGTCGGGCTTCCGGTCGCCGTCTCCCTTTTCCTGACCGCCTTCATCGGCGCTTGGGCTTTTCTCGGCTGGCCAACCCTGCTTGGGTTTGGCAACCAGATGTGGAGCGGCCAGAACGACTTCATCTTGACGGCCATTCCGCTTTTTGTGTTCCTCGGCGAGATCCTGGTCCGTTCCGGCGTCGCAGACGGCCTCTATCGCTGCCTGTCTGACTGGATGCGCAAGCTGCCCGGTGGACTGCTTCATTCCAATATCGGCGCAAGTGCCGTGTTTGCAGCGGTCTCGGGTTCGTCAGTCGCGACTGCCGCCACCATTGGCACGGTGGCGCTGCCGATCTTGAAGGAACGCCAATATGACGAGCGGCTGACGACGGGCTCGATCGCCGCCGGTGCGACGCTTGGCATTCTGATACCGCCCTCGATTAATATGATTATCTACGGTTCTATGACCAATACCTCGATCGGCCAGCTGTTTGCGGCCGGCATCGTGCCGGGGCTGCTGCTGACGGCGCTGTTCATGTTGCTGATCATCGCGATCTGCATGGTCAAACCGGATTTGGCAGGTCCGGCACTCCCGGCTCGCACGCGGGCCGAAAAACTGGCGAGCCTGCTCGACATCTTTCCCCCTTTCGTCATCTTCGTCGTGGTGATGGGCTCGATCTACTTGGGCTGGGCGACGCCGACGGAATCGGCTGCCATCGGTGTCGTGTGCTCGCTCTTTGTCGCCATGGCGAAGCGGCGGTTCTCGATGTCGATGATGCATGAGGCGATGATCGCCACGGTGCGGATCTCGGCGATGATCCTGCTGATCATGGTCGGCGCGCAATTCCTGAACTTCGTCATTGGCGTTCTTGGAATTCCCCAGGCACTAACCTCCTTCGTGTCGCAATTAGGTGCCGGTCCGATCCAGATCCTGCTGCTGCTGATCGTCTTCTACCTCATCCTTGGCTGTTTCATGGAAACACTGTCGATGATGATCGCAACGCTGCCGGTGGTGTTTCCGCTGATCGTGCATCTGGGCATTGATCCTGTCTGGTTCGGCATCTTCCTGGTACTCATGATGGAGATCGGCCTCATCACGCCGCCGATCGGCATGAACCTCTACGTGGTTCAAGGCGTGCGCGGCCAAGGCTCGATCATGGATGTGATCCGCGGCGCCATCCCCTTCGTGCTGGTCATGCTCGCTTTCACCGGCCTGCTGATCGTCTGGCCGGACATGGCGCTCTGGCTGCCGCGTCAGCTGTTTTGACCATGCGTGTACTGGAGGCGAAGTTTCTGCTCGCCGGCGGCGGCGCAAACATGATCGCCGAGGGCGCTGTGGTGATCCGGGGGGCAAAGATCCTAGACATTGGGCGGACGGACGAAATCGTATCCCGTTTCCCCGACGCAGCCCGACAGCGGCTCGCCAATGCGCTGCTTCTCCCGGGCTTCGTCAATGCCCATCAGCACGGACGGGGTCTCAGCCAGATTCAGCTCGGTTACCCGGACGATGCCCTCGAGCCGTGGATTGCCCGCCGCCGCGGACGCGGGGCGCCGGACAGCTACGCTCTGACGCTGCTTGCTGCCGAAGAGATGCTAGCCCATGGCGTGACCTCCACGCTTCATGCCAATTATAGCTATTCGACCGGGGCCTACGAAGCCGAGTTGCGCGGCGCCATTCGCGCCTATGAAGATGCCGGCCTGCGCGCCACTATCTGCATCGGATACGCCGACCGCGGCGGGCTGGTCTATCCTCCGGCAGACGAGGTTGCGTTTCGCAACAGCTTATCGCTGCAGGCGCGGCAGTTGCTGGCCGCCGCAAAGCCGGCCTACCTGCCCTTGGCCCAGACGCTTAACCTGATGTCGCGTCTCGCAGATGAATATCTTGGCCATCCAACGATCACGTTGGCCTATGGCCCCGCAGGACCGCAATGGGTTAGCGACGAGGCGTGGCGGTCACTTGCAAAAGACGCGGCGCGGCGCGGGATCGGCCTTCATTTCCATTTGCTGGAATCGCCGGCCCAGCGCCGTTGCGCGCAGGTGCTCTATCCCGAGGGCGTGCTGACGCGCCTGGAGACGCTCGGCCTATTCGAAACCCCGGCAAGTGCTGCGCATTTCACCCAGGCAACGCC
>JBKBXP010000118.1:0-9886 GCA_046314035.1 Pseudorhizobium sp.
AAGGGCAGCAGCACGAGATTCAGTAGACACCACCACAAGGACGCAGCGGTTTAGGAGGTAGGCGACTAACTGCTGCCGCTGCCCGGTTGCCAAACTCATCGCTTCCTTTCTGAGGGCCATTGCGTTTGCCCACATGTGTTCCTGCGCTTCAGTCTTCGGTGGGCCGGCTGGAGCCAGCTTTGCGGTAGCACCGGGTGTTTGAATGGCTTCTCGAAAAAAGAGACGGTCGTCCTCGTGGGCTAACACTCTGACCGCTTCCTTCTGAGCAAGGAACTCATTGAGACGGATGTACACTATGGAATCGAGCGCAGTTCGCTCCTTCTCGTCCCCGGCCAGGTCCCGTAGCACAGCGCCGAGTATGGTGAGGGTCGTCAATCGCTGCTGCCCATCGACTACCTGCCCGATTGTCTGTCCTGCGGGTTTAATGAGCACGAGACTGCCTAAAAAGTACGGTTCCTCGCCCGCGTCGTCCATCGCCTCTACGAGATCAGCAAGAAGTTGCTTCGCTTCCTCATCGGTCCATGCGTAAGGGCGTTGGTAAGGGGGTATTTCGTGGAGGAAACGATCACCCAACACTTCGTAGACTGTATGCTCTGCTGCAGTGATCATCGTGACACTCTCGACTTAATTTCGCGGTCCGTTCATCGAACATATCCATTGATTCGCCGCAAATTCACACATCCTCATTGTCAGCAATTGGGCTAGCTTGTGCCGCTGAAACAACCGTCTTCTCCTATGCCATCGGCCGGCAGGCAGCACGGAGGTCCAGATCGATCAAACGCTTGGGAGTTCGCTCCCACCCATTTCGCGTTTGTGGCTTGCGTTCCCCGGCCCGATGATCTGCCAACACCATCAGGGGAGCTACCGTGTCACTTTTTTCAAGATTTGTCGCCGCATTGAAGTCCATCGCCCGCGACCTGCGGACTGGCATCTCTCACATCCCTTCCATCCTCGACTGGACGGAACAACTCGTCACCACGCCCTTCCGCTGGCTGGGTGCCGGACAGCAGCCGTTGCCGAGCTTCGCGCCGCGAATGACCCCGCCCGATCTCGAAAACGACTATCAGATGGCGCGCACCGCCGCGTCTGCCGTTTACAGGCTGGACCCTGGCGGGATCGACATAGTTCGCAAGTTCTGCAAGTCCCCGCGGCATCAGCGGGCCGACATGGACTTGAGCGCCCTCCCCTCGGAAGCCAGGGTCGTACTCCTGACGATGAGCGACACCGAACTGCTGGCTCTCGGCAATTCTGGTCCGGGTGCAATTCGGAAGTTCGTCGTCGGAAAGGAACACGGCGTCCACGGCGTGCCCGTCATCGGTGTCCATTCGACACCCGCCAACGACGTCCGGAGGACTGCGATGGCGACGGATGAATCTGTAGCGTGGAAAGCGGTGGGGCAGCGGCTGAAGCCTTATCAGAGCGCCGCGTTCAAACTCTGAACGCAAAAGGCCGCCCTTCGAGGCGGCGTTGTTGTTTCCCGTTCCGTCTCGGTCATGCGCGGCGTCTGGCAACGAGCATGTCGATGACTTCCTGCCTCTGACGACAGGCTGCGCGGAGCGATGCGACTTCGGCTTCAAGCTTGCCGCATGCAACGACCGCCGCTCGGGCGATGTCTTCCATCTCGTCAGCGTGGGCGGTCGCGGACCAGAGCGCGTCTCCGTAAGCCCGTTGTCGACGTGCGTCCGCCACCGCGTCAAGGGCGCTGCAGAGACCGTTTGTCAGAGCCATCGCGCCACCGGCGATGAGTGCCATGCCAGCCAAGTTGCCCATGGCCGCCGTCTGCGCTGGATTTCCGAAATTAGCCATGCCTGCCTCCTGCGTTCGTTGTCGGCGTTGAGGTATGCCGGGCTCACGAGCCTCCGGCAAGCGGCTGCCGCGGGTATAGCGATCGGCGAGTTAACGCGTCCAAAGGAACATGATAAACATGATTACCGGCGTGCCAAGAACGACACCGCAGCAGAACCAGAACTGACCCGCCCGCGGCGAGGCACTGAGCAGATCGACGTCGTGGGGCGTCTTCGCCTTTGCGATCTCGTGCAGCATCCATCAGTGGAAAATCCGGTAGATGATGCTGGCAAGCAACCGTGAAAGGTCCGCCGGCTCTTTTCACTCTCCATGATGCCCAGCAGTGTGAGGATGTCCTTTTGGCGAGGCGCTATTCTCTGCATCCGTCTTCTTGCACCGGGATTGCACCCAGTGTCGGGATACGGCCGCGCCTGGGGTGTGGTGGTCGCATGCCCCGCGGGAGCGGGTAGACCGGTTAGATCCTACCGGTGCGGCGAGGACACCCCAACGGTCAAAGGAATTGATGGCAACGGTAGGAGCAGAATCGAAGACCGGCCAAGAGAGTTGAAAGCCTCATAGTGCGCAGGACTTCCAGGGCAACGGTAGGTAAACGGTAGGTACAATGGCAATGCCAGTTGATTGACAATGCTCGGCTGACACCAAAGCCTCACATATTGATTATGTGAAGAAAAATGGTGCCCGGAGGCGGATTTGAACCACCGACACGCGGATTTTCAATCCGCTGCTCTACCAACTGAGCTATCCGGGCATCGAGGCTGTATCAAGCCTTCCGGTCCAAAACCGGCGGGGGTGTCTCCCCCGGAAGCGAGCGGGGTTATAACATCTTGCGAGGCCATGTCCAGCACCGCCGGCGACTTTTTTGGCCTCTCGGATCGATTTCCGAAGCGGCCCGGAGGTGCGGGCCGAAAGTGTCATTCCTCGTCGTAATCCGGCTTGGACTCGTCGTCGGCAACGGGGATGGCGTAGGACCCCTTCAGCCAGCGGGAAAGGTCCAGCGTGCGGCAGCGATCGGAGCAGAAGGGGTAGTGGTCGCGGCTGGACGGCTTGCGGCATTCCGGGCAAGGCAGCGCCTTACGAAGCGGCTCCACCTTGCCACCGGGCTTGATCGGAGACGCCATGATCAGCCCTCCGGCCATGCCGCCTGCACGTCGAAGCCTTCGCCAGACAGCAGGGACAGCGCTTCATAGAGGGGCAAGCCCACCACATTCGTATAGGAGCCGGCCATCTTCTGGACGAAGCTGCCGGCAATGCCCTGGATGGCATAGGCACCGGCCTTGCCGCGCCACTGGCCGGACGCGATGTAACTGTCGATCTCGCCGGCCGATAGCCGCTTGAAGCGGACCTTGGTCTCGACGACCTTCTGGCGGAACTGGCCACCCGGGGTCACCAGGCAGATGCCCGTATAGACCCAGTGCCCGCGCCCGGACAGAAGGTGGAGGGCAGCCGAGGCCTCCTCCGTATACTCGGTCTTTTCCAGGATGCGGCGACCGACGGCGACGACGGTATCGGCCGACAGGATATAGCTGTGGCGCCAGGCCAGGTCACCCTTCAGGGCCGCGAAGGCCGCCTCGGCCTTCTCGGTCGACAGGCGGCGGGCCAGCGAGCGAGGATGTTCCGACTTCTTCGGCGTCTCGTCGATGTCCATCGGCATCATGCGCACGGGCTCGATGCCGGCCTGGTTGAGCAGGTCCAGACGCCGCGGCGAGCCGGAGGCCAGTATGAGTTTTTGATCAGACGCCATGGTCTTTCAGCCGTCCTGCCGCTTCAAGGCGTCACTTGAACCGGTAGGTGATGCGGCCCTTGCTGAGATCGTAAGGCGTCATTTCAACCGTGACCTTGTCACCGGCGAGCACGCGGATACGGTTCTTGCGCATACGACCAGCGGTATGCGCGATGATCTCGTGTTCGTTCTCAAGCTTCACGCGGAAAGTCGCGTTCGGCAGGAGTTCAATCACGGTGCCCGGAAATTCAAGGACTTCTTCTTTAGCCATCTATGGATGTTCTTCCTGTCGGTTGGGTGTCGGGCGGGCGAAGGCGCCTGCCTGCAATTTTGGGCGGAAACTACACAATCATGTCCTGTTTGTGAACTCGCATAATTCCAATTCGATTCGTGTGTCAAAGCGCCGATGCCGGAGGGTTCCGAAACCCGGCGAAGTGCGCCTCTATGCGCTTCCAGAGATGGTCCCTGACCTGACGGTAGGCGTCCAGCCGCTGGTCACGGGTGCCGGTTTCGACCGTCGGGTCCATGGTCGGCCAATAGACGACGTTCACTGGGCTGGACCGCGTCAACTCTAGGGCTGCATGGTGCGCTTCCGGCGTCAGCGTGATGATCAGGTCGAAGAAATCGTCTTCCAGATCGTCCAGCGTGCGCGGCCTGTGCTTGCCGATCGACAGCCCGACCTCATCGAGAACGGCATCCACGAAGGGATCGCGCTCACCGGAGCGGACGCCCGCCGACTGCACATAGATATCGTGTGGCAACAGCCGTTTCGCAATAGCCTCGGCCATGGGCGAGCGGATGGCATTCCAGCCGCACATGAAGAGGACGGCGCCCGGCTTCTGCGTCATCGACCAGGAAGCCGGCGCCTCGACCATGGCCGTCATCCCCGCCAGTAGAGGACGCAGACGAGCGTGAAGACCCGTCGTGCCGTGTCGAAATCCATCCGGACCTTGCCGTCCAGCCGATCCATAAGTGTCTGCGAGCCCTCGTTGTGGATGCCGCGTCGGCCCATGTCGATGGATTCGATGCGGCTCGGGGTCGCCGATCGGATCGCCTCGTAATAGCTCTCGCAGATCATGAAGTAATCCTTGATGATCCGCCGGAAGGGGGTGAGCGAGAGAATGTGCGCGGCGACGTTCTCGCCGTCCTCCGTGGTGATGCCGAGGACAAGCTTGGCATCCACCAGCGACAGCTTCAGGTGATAGGGCCCGCCGGGATGGCCGACCGGCTCGAAGACATTCTCTTCCACCAGGTCGAAGATCGCCACCGCCCGCTCGTGTTCGACGTCCGGCGTCGAACGACCGATGGATTCGTCAAGGACGACGTCGGAGAGCCGGAAATCGCCCTTCGCCATCCTCAGCCTCCGCGGTTCAACCGTATGGCAACGGAACGGGCATGGGCATCGAGCCCTTCGGAATGGGCCAGCGTGATGGCCGCCGGTGCAAGCGCTGCCAGCTGGTCAGGTCCGAGCCGCAGGATCGAGGTGCGCTTGACATAGTCGAGCACGGAGAGGCCCGACGAGAAGCGCGCCGAACGTGCCGTCGGCAGCACGTGGTTGGAGCCGCCGACATAATCGCCGATCACTTCGGGCGTAAAGCGGCCGACGAAGATGGCGCCGGCGTTGCGGATGCCGGGGATGAAGGCCTCCGGATCGGCGACCGCCAGTTCCAGATGCTCGGCCGCGATGCGGTTGGCGAGCGGCAGCGCCGCCATCAGATTGGCAACGAGCACGATGCCCCCGAAATCGGCCCAGCTGCGGGCTGCCGTATCGGCGCGCGACAGCGTCTTCAGCTGGCGCTCGACCGCCTGCTCTACGGCTTCGCCGAACGCCCGGTTGTCGGTGATCAGGATCGACTGCGCGCCGACATCGTGCTCGGCCTGGGCCAGGAGGTCGGCGGCGATCCAGTCGGGATCATTGTCGCGGTCGGCGATGACGAGGACTTCGGACGGACCGGCGATCATGTCGATGCCCACCTGGCCGAAGACCTGGCGCTTGGCGGCGGCCACATAGGCATTGCCGGGGCCGACGATCTTGGCGACCGGCGCAATCGTCTCCGTTCCATAGGCGAGCGCTGCAACCGCCTGGGCGCCACCGACGCGGTAGATTTCCGAGACGCCGGCGATGCGGGCGGCGGCCAGAACCGTCTGGTTGATCGCCCCGCCGGTGGCCGGCACGACCATAACGATCCGCGGCACGCCGGCGACCTTGGCCGGCAGCGCGTTCATCAGAACCGAGCTCGGATAGCTTGCCGTGCCGCCCGGCACATAGAGGCCGACCGCATCGATCGCGGTCCAGCGCGAGCCGAGGCCGACGCCGAGGGCATCCTCGTAGACATCGTCCTTCGGCATCTGTCGTGCGTGATGCTTTTCGATGCGCTCGGCGGCGAACCGCAGGGCGTCGAGAACCGCCGGTTCCGTCGCGGCGACGGCCGCATCGATCTCCGCTTCGGCGACCTTCAGGCCCACGGCGGCAAGATCGACCCGGTCGAAGCGGGCGGAATAGTCGATAAGGGCGGCATCGCCACGGGCACGGACATCGTCGATGATCGCCTTGACGACGACATTCACATCGTCGGACACCTCACGCTTCGTTGACAGGAAGTCGGAAAACCGCTTCTCGAAATCACCCGATGCCTGCTCCAGCCAGATCGCCACTCGACAGTCCCCTCAATGCGCGGCGCCCGAAGCGCCCAAAAATCAGTCCCCCTTGGGATGCCGCGGCATCCACTCGGTCTCCCAGGCGCCGCCCGTATCCATCATCTGCGCCTCGATGCATTCGACGTCGAGGCTGATGGCAGCACCTCCGGCCAGGATCAGCTCGACGGTGCCTTCGGGTCCGTCGCCCTTCTGATCGAAGCGCATGGCCAGCAGCGAGCACACCGCGTCGGGATCGTTGCGGTCGACACCCAGCGTGCGAACCGCCTCCACCCGCTTGAACGAGATGGCGGAGCGGCGGCGTTCGAAGCCCTTGCTCTTCCGGTCGGCCTTTTCCCAGACGAAACGGTTGAAGACCACCATGAACTGGCGTCCCCGGGCGTCGTAGCTCAGGTCGGCAACGCGAAAGACGCTGTCCTGCATATGCGCGGAGACGATGTCGAGATCATCCCGGTCGAGAGCAAGAAGCTTGAGGTCGGCCATGGTTTCCATTTCCAGTCGAGACGCCGGTCGGCGTGTGTTCATCCTGCCACGGAGATAGGATGACCCGGCACGATGCGCAACGCCACCGGAACCTTAGTCGCTGACTCGCTCCACGTCGGCACCGCAGCGCGTGAGCTTCTGCTCGAGGTGCTCGAAGCCGCGGTCGAGATGATAGACGCGGTTGACGACGGTTTCGCCCTCGGCGACGAGGCCGGCGATCACCAGCGACACGGAGGCGCGCAGATCGGTCGCCATGACCGGTGCACCCTTGAGGCGATCGACACCCTCGATGCGGGCCATCTGGCCAGACAGCGTGATGCGGGCGCCGAGCCGCGCCAGTTCCTGCACGTGCATGAAGCGGTTTTCGAAGATGGTCTCGGTGATGTGCGAGACGCCGGAGGAGCGGGTCATCAGCGCCATGAACTGGGCCTGCAGGTCGGTCGGGAAGCCCGGGAAGGGTTCGGTGATGATGTCGACCGGCTGGATACCGTTGCCGTTGCGCACGACGCGCAGGCCGCTGTCGGTCGCGGTCACCTCGGCGCCGGCCATGCGAAGCGCGTCGAGCGCGGTGTCGAGAAGCGAGGCATCGGTGCCCTCGAGCGTCACGTCACCGCCGGTCATGGCGACCGCCATGGCATAGGTGCCGGTCTCGATGCGGTCCGGCAGCACGCGGTGGCGCGCGCCGGAGAGCGAGGTGACGCCCTCGATGGTGATGGTGCTCGTGCCGGCGCCCGAGATCTTGGCGCCCATGGCGTTCAGGCATTTGGCGAGATCGGCCACTTCCGGCTCGCGGGCGGCGTTGTCGATCACCGTCGTGCCGTTGGCGAGCGAGGCTGCCATCATCATCACGTGGGTGGCGCCGACCGAGACCTTGGGGAAGGTATAATGGCCGCCGACGAGGCCGCCCTTCGGGGCCGTGGCGTTCACGTAGCCGGCGTCGATCTCCATGATCGCGCCGAGTGCCTGCAGGCCTTCGAGAAACAGATCAACCGGCCGCGTGCCAATGGCGCAGCCACCGGGCAGCGAAACACGCGCCCTGCCCTCGCGGGCGAGAAGCGGGCCGATGACCCAGAAGCTGGCGCGCATCTTCGATACGAGGTCATAGGGTGCCGTGGTGTCGACGATCGTCCGGCAGGTGAAATGGATAGTGCGGGAATAGCTCTCGCCCTGGCTTTCGCGCCGGCCGTTGACGGAGACGTCGACGCCGTGGTTGCCGAGGATGCGCAACAGCTGCTCGACGTCGGCCAGATGCGGCACGTTTTCGAGCGTCAGCGTATCGCTGGTCAAGAGCGAGGCGATCATCAGCGGCAGGGCGGCATTCTTGGCCCCGGAGATCGGGATGATGCCGTTCAGCTTGTTGCCACCGCGAATTCTGATGCGATCCATGAGGTCCAGCGGGGTTGAACCCGTCCTTTTATTGCGAGTGCAGGCACGAAGCGGCGTGCTTAGCCGAAAAGCCAAGGCGCTTCAAATGATTTGGGACCGAGCGTTCCCATGAACATCCTGTCAGTCCGATTTGTCTTTTTTTGCGGCAGGCAGGCCGGAGGCCTCGTCGGCGGCACCCGACCGGCGGGCCCGCGCCTGTCCCTTGCGGCGCATCAGGTTTTCGCGAAGCTTGGCGGCGGCGCGCGCCTTGCGCTCTTCGGCGCGGGCCTCCGCCTGCCGTTTGCCGTCCGCCTTGGGCTCTTGCGCCGGTATTACCGCATCATCCTTCGTCATGGCTCCCGCTTAGCGGAAAAGCGGGCCAGAAAAAAGAGCGCGACTTGCGGCGGCAGGACGACGGAACTTGAAATTGCGCCTTGCGCTCATGGTGAACCTATGGCAATAGGCCCCTCGCCCACGGACAACCAAACCGACACGGGCCTAAGCTGCTATAGCTCAGGGGTAGAGCACTCCCTTGGTAAGGGAGAGGCCGAGAGTTCAAATCTCTCTAGCAGCACCATTCTTTCCTGTTTAAGAACAGAAGTTTAGGCGTTATCAGAGCCTTGAGCTTGCCTTTGTGGTACACAAAGGTGATACACATGGTCCTCGCAATGACCCGTCCATGGAAACATCCCAGAACTAGCGTCTACTATCTCCGACAGCGTGTCCCCACCGATCTTGTGGCCACGGTTGGGAAGAAGGAGGTCAAGGTTTCGCTTGGGACCAAGGACCCTACGGAAGCCAAGCTGAGGCACGTCACAGCCCTTCAGAAGATCCAGGACCAATGGCGCCTTGCACGAGCAAAGCCCGAGCCTCTGACACAGAAGCAGATCTTCGCACTGGCCGGTGAGGCTTATCGGGAGTGGGTAGAGCAGCACGACGAGCAGCCCGGAGAGCCTAGCGTCTGGCAAGCTTTGCTCGAAAGGAACAGGCAAGAGCTGGGGCGTGATCCCATCAGGTGGTTCGGCTCCTCGATTGACGCCCTCCTTGCACGACACAAGCTGAAGACGGATGAGGAGAGCAGGAAGCAGCTGATCCTGGCGGCAGCCGAGGCAATCCAGCAAGCTTCGGAAGTCTCGCTGAGAAAATCGCAAGGCGACTATAGTCCCGATCCGAAGGCCAACCGGTTCCCTCCCCTACAGCCTCAGAGGCAGGAGACAGAGGTAACGCTCCTGAATCTCTTCAAACTTTGGGAACGGGACCATCTAAGGGACGGCAAGTCTCGGCGCACTGTGGAGGATTTCCGCCAGAAGATTGCCGACTTCATCAAGTTCTTGGGCCATGACGACGCCACTCGCGTAACGCAGAGGAATGTTGCGGATTATGTCGAGCACCTTCGGCATGAGCGCAACCTGGCAGCGCGGACAGTTGGCGCGAAGTACCTCGCAACGATCCGTACGATCTATCGCACCGGCATATCCAAGATTGTCGTCAGAGAAGACCCAACGGAGCACGTCAAGGTCCGGCAGTCCAAACCGGTGAGGGAGAGGTCGAAAGGCTTTAGGGACGACGAGGCCGCAGCAATCCTCCAATGCGCTCTTCAAGACCCATCCACTTTTGGCGGGATGTCGGAACTCAACAAGCTGGCTTGCCGGTGGGTGCCTTGGATGTGCGCTTACACCGGGGCACGGGCAGGAGAGATCACTCAGCTTCGCAAGGAAGACTTCATCACCGAGTATGGCATTGAGTGTGTCAGTATCAGCCCAGAGGCTGGCACCGTGAAGACCAGGAAGTACAGACTGGTTCCGCTCCATCCGCACCTCATTGAGATGGGATTGCTGGAGTTCGTCAAAGGCAGAC
>JBKBXP010000119.1:0-9846 GCA_046314035.1 Pseudorhizobium sp.
CTGGACTTCTCCTCGTTCCCGACCATTCTGCTGATTTCGACCATGGTGCGGCTGTCGCTCAACATCGCTACGACGCGCGTCATCCTCTCCAACGGCAACGAAGGGCATGATGCGGCCGGCGGCGTCATCGCCGGATTCGCCAGTCTCGTGATGTCGGGCGACTTCGTCATCGGTGTGATCGTCTTCATGATCCTGGTGACGGTCAACTTCATCGTCATCACCAAGGGTGCCACCCGCATCGCGGAAGTCGGCGCCCGCTTCACCCTCGATGCCATCCCCGGTAAGCAGATGTCGATCGACGCGGATCTTTCCGCCGGCATGATCGATGAAAAGGAGGCGCAGCGCCGGCGCTCGGAACTGGAGCAGGAAAGCTCCTTCTTCGGCGCCATGGACGGTGCCTCCAAGTTCGTGCGTGGCGATGCCATCGCCGGCCTGATCATCACGGCGATCAACATCTTCGGCGGCATCATTATCGGCTACTTCCGCTACGACATGGAAATCGGCGAAGCCGCAGACGTTTTCGTCAAGCTTTCCGTCGGCGACGGCATCGTGTCGCAGATTCCTGCTCTCATCGTTTCGCTGGCGGCCGGCCTTCTTGTTTCTCGCGGCGGGACTGCGGGATCGACCGACAAGGCTGTCCTCGACCAGTTGAGCGGCTATCCCCGCGCCCTCTTCATGTCGGCGGGCCTGATGGGCATGCTGGCACTGGTGCCGGGCCTCCCCTTGATCCCCTTCGCGGCGCTGGGCGCCGTCATGGGCTTCGGCGCCTGGCTCATCCCGCGCCAGCTGGAAGCGGAAAACAAGGTTCGCCGCGAGGACGAGGAGAAGAAGGTCGTCCAGAACAAGGAAGCCGAGAAGGATTCCGTCAAGAGCGCGCTTCGCACTGCCGAAATTGAGCTGGCGCTCGGCAAGCAGGTCTCCACCCGTCTGCTCGGCGCCCACCAGGAGCTTGCCTTCCGCGTCGGCAAGATGCGCAAGAAGTTCGCCTCGCAATACGGCTTCGTGGTTCCCGAGATCAAGGTCACGGACGACATCATGATCCAGGAGAAGTCCTATCAGATCCGCGTCCATGGCACGACGATCGCCTCCAACACGCTGCGCGTCGGCGACGTTTTGGTGGTGACCGGCGCCGGCCGCAAGCCGAGCATTCCGGGCGACGAGATCCGCGAACCCGCCTTCGGCATGCCGGCAGTCTCGATTCTCGAAACCTTCGCAGAAGACCTGAAGCGCGAAGGCTTCCACCCCATCGACAACGTCTCGGTGGTGCTGACCCATCTGTCCGAGGTGATCCGCAACAACCTGCCGCAGCTTCTGTCCTACAAGGACGTGAAGATCCTGATCGACCGGCTCGACCCGGAATACAAGAAGCTGGCCGACGAGATCTGCTCCTCGCACATGTCCTATTCCGGCCTGCAGGCCGTGCTTAAGCTTCTGCTGGCCGAACGCGTCTCGATCCGCAACCTCCACCTCATCCTGGAAGCCGTGGCCGAGCTTGCCCCGCATGTGCGCAAGACCGAGCAGATCGTCGAGCACGTGCGCATCCGCATGTCGCAGCAGCTTTGCGGCGATCTTGCCGACAACGGCGTGCTGCGCGTGCTGCGCCTCGGCACAAAGTGGGACATGATCTTCCATCAGGCGCTGAAGCGTGATGCCAAGGGCGAGGTCGTCGAGTTCGACATCGATCCGCGCAGCCTGGAGGAGTTCAGCGAGCAGGCGACGAAAGTTATCCGTGAATTCATGGACCGCGGACTGCCCTTCGTCCTTGTAACCTCGCCCGAAACACGCTCCTATGTGCGCATGATCATCGAGCGGCTGTTCGCCACGCTTCCAGTCCTTTCCCATGTAGAGCTTGCAAAGGGACTCGAGATCAAGATTTTGGGCGCCATCTCCTGATGACCGACCCGTAAGGGATCGTGCCGATGTTTCTCGACCCGGAAGGGACCATACTCGCGTTGTTCCTGGCGTTCTGTCGCATGGGGGGCTGCATCATGGTGCTCCCAGGCTTCGGCAGTTCCCGCGTGCCGACCAACGTCCGGCTGATCGTCGCCATTGCGGTGTCGATGGCCGTGCTCCCGCTTCTCTGGGACGTGATCTACCCCCGCGTTTCCTCGCCAGCGCCGGTCTATATCGGATTGATCGTCAGCGAGACGATGATCGGCGTTGTCTACGGGCTGATTGCCCGTCTCTATACGCTCGGCATGCAATACGCCGGTGCCATCCTGACGATGTCGATCGGGTTCACGGCGCCCGGCGGCGTCGATGTCCTGGAAGACACTTCGGAAAACCAGCTCACCAGCCTGCTCAGCTTCAGCGCGCTCTTGATGTTGTTCATGCTCGACTTTCACCACGTGATCTTCCGCGCGCTGGTGGAATCTTACACCGCGACGCCCGTGGGTGGTGTCATCGATTCGCAGAAGATGCTGATCACCCTGACCGACACCTTGCGGGCGACGACCGATCTGATGCTGCGTCTCGCCAGTCCTTTTCTGATCTACGGGCTGATGTTCAACGTCGGCATCGGCCTCATCAACAAGCTGGCGCCGCAGATACCGGTCTTCTTCATCTCGACGCCATTCCTGCTCGCGGGCGGGCTTTTCCTTCTCTATCTGTCGATCGCAGCATTCATCCGCCAGTTCGCGGATGGCTTCGCTACGGTCTTCATGTCCTTCTGAGGTCGCCATGGCAGAGCTGAACCGGTCAAAAAAACTGAAGCGCCTGGTCAACGTCCAGCGGCATCTGGAGAAGATGGCCGAGAGCGAGCTCGCCGCCACCACCCGTCATCGCGAGGAGGTTGCGCAGTCGATGGAGGTGGTGATTGCGGCCATCGGCTCCATGGAGCCGGTGCATCGCCAGTTCTCCCAGAATTATGCCGAGCGCTACGGCCGCTTGACGATCAAGGAGCAGCAGCTTGAAAGCGTCCAGCAGTTGCAGGAAACGCGCGTGCTGAAGGAGCGCACGAAGGCCGACCGCCTCGAGGAGCATATGAAGGATGCCCGCGATCTGGAAGACCGTGAGGCCTCGGACCAGGCCATATACGATCTTCTTGAAATAACGTTGAGTGCGCCAGCCTCCAGCAAGCTTCAGAAGCCATAGTCTCGCCCACGGTAAGGTCGGCGTCTGTGACGATCCGGCTTACACGACAGACCGAAATGCCGTTGTGATGCTGCAGCCGACCGGCGCGCGCGCAACAGTCATGGCGAAAGGAATTGATGTGGCGATCTCTCCTCCAAGTGACCTGATCCTCGATGTCGTGCGCGCTGCAGATCCGACGGAAGTGCAGGCTGCGCAGGCGAAACTGAAGGCCACCAGGGCGGCCTACGCGGCCACCAGCCTTGCAGAGGTCGGGGCAGGCTTCGGAGCGGCAATGGACATCCTGTCGACCCCGGCCACGAAGGCGGGACTGGGCAATCCCGAGCCGGCCAAGCGGGCGGCGGAAATGCCGGACGAATATCGCCAGTTCGAGGCGAGCATCCTGCAGAATTTCATCGGTTCGATGCTGCCCAATGATACGGAAGAAATCTACGGCAAGGGCTCTGCCGGCGAATTCTGGAAGAGCATGATGGCCGAGCAGATCGCCGACAGCATGTCGAAGACCGGCGGCGTCGGAATCGCAGAGCAGATGTACTCACAGGCGCTTGCCAGAAGCGAAGGCAAGGTCGTCAACGCGACCACGGATGAGAGTGATCGCGACCGAGCAATGAGAATGATCACGGATTTTGAACGTCAGGTCCTCGGCCTATCGGCCGCCAAGGAAAGCGAAGCCTGACATGAGCAATATTGGGGCAGGAAACATGGAAGTTGTATCCAACGATCATCGGATCAAGACCGTTCTCGGTCGGCTTGAGTTGATCGTCGACAACGAAAACCAGAGGATCGGCAGCGACCCGCAGTTCGATCTCAAGGTTTCGAACGCGCACAAGAGCCGCTGCCTATACGAGCTGACGATGCTGTTCCGCAGCACCGATCCGAAGGAGTTGGCGGTCACCCACATCGACCAGATGCACGAACTGAAGCGCAAGCTTGCCGTGAACGCCCGCCGGGTCGAAGCGCATCTGCATGCGGTTCGGGCCGTGGCCGATCTCCTGAAGAACGCAGCGCGCGAAGCCGATGGCGACGGCACCTATACCCAGGAACAATTTCTCTACAGCGAGAACTGATGCTGAAGCTCCTTCTTACCGGCCTCTGGGTCTGCATCGTCACGCTGGCGGCGGTCTATTTTTCCGTGCAGATGGCGGCCCCGCCGCCGCCTGTCGACGAAGAGGCTGCGAAGAAGGAAGCCTTCGAACTCGTTCGCGGCGAATCCCTGACCATCCCGGTCATCTCCGATGGCATGGTCACCGGCTATTTCATGGGTCGCTTTTCCTTCATGATGGATAAGGAGAAGATCAAGGGCGTGGATCTCCCGATGACGGAGCTCATGACCGATGGGTTGTTCACCCTGCTGGTCGGCGACAAGATGATCGACCTCGGCAATCCCAGTGATTTCGATCTGGAAACCTTCCGCACGCGCATCAAGGACAACATGAACCGTCACCTGGGCGATGGGATGGTCTCCGAGGTGCTTGTCGAACAGCTCGATTTCATGTCGAAGGACGACATTCGCACCAATGTCGCCCGCGAAGGAAAGCGTCCGATCGCTGCGACCAAGATCGTCGATGGCGTCCCCGTCGACGAAGCCGCTCCCGCCGCTCACTGAGCGTCTTCAGGAACAGCAAAGACAGCGGTCGCTAAAGCTTTAGCGTTCCCTTTGAGCACCCATTCACTGCTGTCTGTTAGCCAAAGGCTGATAAAGGCGGTGGAGGCTGGTATGCGAATCTTCTCGTTCATTCAAGTGCGCCCCGACAGTCGATCGGGGATCTCGCTCGATGCCTCGGGCACGCGCAGCCTGCTTGGGCTGCCTGTCCTTGATGTCGGCTGGCCAGAAATCTTTGCGAAGGCCGAAGCTGCGCTCCAGGGTCGGACGGCGCGGACAGAGATCACCTTTCTCGACGACGCGACCCTCGCAGCCGCTCTGATGGACCGCGACTACAGAAGCTGGATCTCCGATCAGCTTCTTCTGACGTCGCGCCGCGGCCTTTCCGGTTTGCTCGCCGTTCTCATGCGTCGACGTCCCATGATCGGCTTCTCGGCGGAGACCTTGGTGCCGGCGCTTCTGACCTATGCCGATCGACCGCTGAAGGTCCTGCTGATCGGCGAGAGTGGCCATGACGGACAACAACTGCAGGCACGCCTGAAGGACCATGCCCCATGGCATCTGGTCGGGTCGGTGGCCATCGACCGTCTCCAACCCATGCCCGCCATAGACCTGGTGATCGTCACGAAGCCGAGGCTTTCCGCCACGGAGCGCATTCGGCTTTCGGGTGTCTCCGCCGGGCTGGTTGTGTTTGCAGGCAAGGGCCTGAGGCGCCTCGCCGAAAGCAATGATCCGGTCGGCGACAGGTCTGCAATCTTTCCGGCGTCGAGAGCCGTCGCTTCCAAAGCGGCCTGAGCCGCACGCTTCCGGACCCTGAGAACCCCGCGCCTCTGCGTCATCCGACAGGATAATTGTCGCAACCGCCTTGCATTGCCGCGCTCTGCGAAGCTAAGGCTGGGGCCGGACCAATCAGGGGATATGGCGTGGCACACATCATCGATGGAAAACAGGCCGCGGCCTCGGTTATCGCAACGATCACCGAGGCGACGCAGACGCTCGAGCGGGAAACTGGGATCAAGCCGGGTCTCGCGGTCGTCGTCGTCGGCGATGATCCGGCAAGTCATGCCTACGTCAACTCCAAGAGCAAGATGGCCAAGCAGTGCGGCTTCAACTCTGTGCAGCACAGCCTGCCGGAGATGACGACGCAGGATGACCTTGAACGGCTGGTGGCGGACCTCAATGCCGATCCCGCCATCCACGGGATCCTCGTCCAACTGCCGTTGCCGCGTCATCTGATGTCCGAGCCCGTCATCCAGCTGATCGCGCCTGAGAAAGACGTGGATGGGTTGAATGTCGTCAACGCCGGCAAGCTCGCCACCGGCGACCTGGCTAGCGGTTTGATCTCCTGCACCCCGGCCGGTGCGTTGATCCTCGTCAACAACATCCATGGACCGGATCTCTCGGGCCTGAACGCGGTCGTCATCGGGCGGTCCAACCTGTTCGGCAAGCCGATGGGCCTGCTGCTGCTGTCGGCCAATGCCACCGTCACCATGGCCCATTCGCGCAGCAAGGACCTTGCCGCGATCTGCCGCGGCGCCGATATCCTGGTCGCCGCGGTCGGGCGTCCTCACATGGTCAAGGCCGATTGGGTGAAGCCGGGTGCGACGGTCATCGACGTCGGCATCAACCGCGTTCCCGCCCCGGAAAAAGGCGAGGGCAAGACCAGGATCACCGGCGATGTCGCCTTCGAGGAATGCGCAGCGGTTGCCGGATCGATCACCCCGGTCCCGGGCGGCGTCGGACCTATGACGATCGCCATGCTGATGGCCAACACGGTGGTCGCCGCGCATCGTGTCGCCGGTCGACCGGTGCCCAAGTTCTAGCGTCCCCAAATCAACTGCGTTCGCATCATCCTGCCGCCGGATAGGCTCCCCACGCCGGATGTCGTAGCTTGCGGCACCGGTGAGCTTTCCGGGTCTTGACTCCCTCCGGAAGAAGAACACATCAATATCGACAAGCAGATGGGGAGGACGTCGCTGACGCGGCCCTCGCATCAGAATCAATGAGACCAGGGAGGGTTTTCAGATGAAGAGAGCATTTTGGATGAGCGCCGCAATCGCGGCTCTTGTCGGGGGCAGCGCCGGCGCGCAGGAACTGAAATTCGCCCCGGGCGAAGATAGCCGCTTCAACTGGCAGAGCTTCGAGGATTTCAAGTCCGCCCATGCCGACCTGCAGGGCCAGAGCCTGACCTTGTTCGGCCCCTGGCGCGGCGACGACGAGATCCTCTTCAACAGCGTGCTGGCCTATTTCCGCGAAGCGACCGGCGTAGACGCACGCTATTCGTCGTCGGAAAATTACGAGCAGCAGATCGTCATCGACACCCAGGCGGGCTCGCCGCCCGATATCGCCATCCTGCCGCAGCCTGGACTTCTGGCCGATCTGGCCGACAAGGGCTTCCTGACGCCGCTCGGCGACGAGACGGCAAACTGGGTTCAGGAGAACTACGGGGCCGGTGAAAGCTGGGTCGGCTACGGCACCTACGAAGGCCCGGAAGGCGAAGAACATTTCTATGCATTCCCCTATAAGGCCGACGTCAAGTCGCTGGTCTGGTACGTGCCGGAAAACTTCGAGGAAGCCGGCTACGAAATCCCCGAGACGATGGAAGACCTGATCGCGCTCAGCGACCAGATCGTAGAGGACGGCGGTGTGCCATGGTGCATCGGTCTTGGTTCCGGCGGTGCGACCGGCTGGCCGGCAACCGACTGGGTCGAGGACATGATGCTGCGCACGCAGCCGGCGGAGACCTATGACAAGTGGGTGAGCAACGAGATCAAGTTCAATGATCCTGCCGTCGTTGGCGCCATCGAGGAATTCGGCAAGTTCGCCAAGAACGAGGAATACGTCAGCGGCGGCGTCGCCGCCGTCGCCTCCACCGACTTCCGCGACAGCCCGAAGGGCCTCTTCGACATCCCGCCGAAGTGCTACCTGCACCACCAGGCGTCTTTCGTCCCCTCGTTCTTCCCCGAGGGCACCGAGCTCGGCACCGACGCCGACTTCTTCTACATGCCGACCTATGCCTCCAAGGCTGACCTGGGAACACCGGTTCTCGGCGCCGGAACGCTCGTGTCCATTACCAGGGACACTCCGGCCGCCAAGGCATTCATCGAGTTCCTGAAGACGCCGATCGCCCACGAGGTCTGGATGGCGCAAGCCGCCTTCCTGACGCCCTACAAGGGGGTCAACGTCGAGGCCTATGCCAACGAGCCGCTGAAGAAGCAGGGCGACATCCTGACGTCGGCCACCACCTTCCGCTTCGACGCCTCCGACCTGATGCCCGGCAAGATCGGTGCCGGTGCCTTTTGGACCGGCATGGTCGACTACGTCGGCGGCAAGGATGCCGAAACGGTCGCGACCGAGATCCAGCAGGCCTGGGACGGCCTGAACTGACGCAGAACGCGCGACCACGCCTGCAGGTGCAGGCGTGGCGCCATCTGGTGCCTGCCGGTGACGGTGGCAGGTGAGGCGTTGACGGAGCTTGCTCCGGGTGGGGGAGGGAATAATGGCATCGCAGATCATTTCGGCCGTCGGGGTGATGGTCGTCGGAGTCTTTGCCTGTGCGCTCTATTACTGGCTATCGGACAAGATCCTGCAGGTCGTCTTGCCGACACCGACCGGAAACGTGCAGCTTGCCTCCCGAAATCTGAACCGCCGTGCCGTCATCCGCCCCTGGCTGTTTCTGGCGCCCGCCTTGATCCTGCTCGGCGTCTACCTGGTCTATCCGGTGATCGCCACGGTGATACTCTCCTTCTACGGCCGCACCGGTGAGGTTTTCGTCGGCCTCGCCAACTACCGTTGGGCAATCTCAGACGCGGGCTTTCGCCAGTCGATCTTCAACAATTTCCTCTGGCTCCTGGTCGTGCCGGCCGCCTGCACCTTCCTGGGTCTCGTCATCGCCGTGCTGACGGACCGCATCTGGTGGGGCAATATCGCCAAGAGCCTCGTCTTCATGCCGATGGCGATCTCCTTCGTCGGCGCCTCGGTGATCTGGAAATTCATCTACGAATATCGCGGCTCGGGCGAAACGCAGATCGGCCTGCTCAACGCTGCCGTGACCTTCTTCGGCGGCGATCCCCAGGTCTGGATCGCCTTGCCCTTCTGGAACAACTTCTTCCTGATGGCGATCCTGATCTGGATCCAGACCGGCTTTGCCATGGTCATCCTGTCCGCCGCACTGCGCGGGATTCCGGAGGAGACGATCGAGGCCGCCGTCATCGATGGCGCCAGCGGCTGGCAGATCTTCTGGAAGATCATGGTGCCTCAGATCTGGAGCACCATTGCCGTGGTGTGGACGACCATCACCATCCTGGTGCTCAAGGTGTTCGATATCGTCCTGACCATGACCAATGGCCAATGGAACACAATGGTGCTCGCCAACCTGATGTTCGACTGGATGTTCCGCGGCGGCGGCGACAGCGGTCGAAGCGCCGTGATCGCCCTCATCATCATGGCAGCGGTGACACCGATCATGGTCTGGAACATCCGTCAGGCAAATCGCGAGTCGGAGGGCCACTGAGATGACCGCCATTGCAACGCGCCTCCGTCGCATCGGCCTTCCTCGCCTGGCCGTCCATCTGGCCGTGCTCCTGATCGTCATCATCTGGCTGATCCCGACGCTCGGGATCCTGGTGACGTCCATCCGCGACCGCGACCAGATCACGACATCGGGCTGGTGGACCGCCTTCAGCAGTTCGGTCCAGACATCTGCCGCACGCCTCGGTGACCCCTCGGAGCAGCGGCAGGAAGCGGGTGCCTACGTCATCACCGGCAATGTCTTCGCGGAGGGTGCCGCAGGAACCGTCCGTGCCTTCGGCACGCGCGTGCAGGAGCCCGCGGCCTTCGAAGCCGGCGAAGCTGCCGAGATCGGCGAGGGTGAGACGCTGACGGTCAACGACGATGGCTCCTATGTCCATTCCAGCAGCGCCCCTTTCGAGGGCAGCCGCGGCCAGCGGGTCTACCTGAGCGTCGCAACGGCCCCCGAATTCACCATGGAGAACTACGAGAGGGTGATTGCAGCCGAAGGGCTCGGGCAGTCCTTCATCAACTCGCTGACGGTGACGATCCCGGCGACGATCATCCCGATCCTGATTGCGGCTTTCGCGGCCTATGCGCTCTCGTGGATGCAGTTCCCGGGCCGGGCGCTGATCCTGGCGACC
>JBKBXP010000120.1:0-9838 GCA_046314035.1 Pseudorhizobium sp.
TGATCCTGTCGACCATCCATTCGGCAAAGGGTCAGGAGTGGCGGTCGGTGTTCATGCTCAACTGTGTCGACGGCTGCATTCCCTCCGATCTTGCGACCGGGACGACGGCAGAGATCGAAGAGGAACGGCGCCTGCTCTATGTCGGGATGACGAGAGCGCGGGACGGTCTGACGCTTCTCACGCCGCAGCGTTTCTTCACCGGGGGGCAAAACAGCCAGGGCGATCGCCACGTCTATGCCTCGCGCACTCGCTTCATCCCTGCAACACTCCTGCAGTTCTTTGAGACGGTTGCCTGGCCGCTGGTCAGTGCCAGCGCTGGCGAGCGCAGTGCCCGTCAAGTGAGGATCGATGTGGGCGCCCAGATGCGTTCCATGTGGAAGTGACAGTGGTTGCGCAGGAGGAGGCTTTGGAGCGTGTCCGCAAGATCATCCATGTCGACATGGATGCCTTCTACGCCTCTGTTGAGCAGCGCGACAATCCTGACCTGCGCGGCAGGCCGGTGGCAGTCGGCGGTGGTGAGGCCCGCGGCGTCGTGGCTGCAGCCAGCTATGAGGCGAGACGTTTCGGCGTCCATTCTGCCATGGCATCGGTGACGGCAAAACGCAAATGTCCCGAGCTCATCTTCGTGAAGCCGCGCTTTGATGTCTACAAGGCAGTCTCGCAGCAGATCCGGCAAATCTTTGCCGAATACACGCCTCTTATCGAGCCCCTGTCTCTCGACGAGGCCTATCTTGACGTCAGCGAGAACCTCAAGGGCATGGAGGTTGCGACAGAAATTGCCGGGGAGATACGTCGCAAGATCAGGTCCGCAACCGGGCTGACGGCTTCTGCCGGGGTCTCGTACAACAAGTTCCTTGCAAAGATCGCAAGCGACCAGCGTAAGCCGGACGGCTTGTTCGTCATCGCGCCCAGACACGGCCCGGCCTTCGTCCAGGCGCTGCCGGTAAAGGCGTTCCATGGTGTGGGGCCTGCGACGGCGGAGAAAATGCGCCGACTGGGGATCGAAACCGGCGCTGACCTGAAGGAGATACCGCTTGCACTCCTGCAGCAGCATTTTGGCAAGGCCGGACCATACTTCTACGGCATCGCCAGGGGCATCGACACGCGGCCGGTGAAGCCCGACCGTATCCGCAAGTCTGTTGGGGCGGAGGATACGTTCTCGACCGATATCGACCAGCTTTCGCAGGCGCTGCAAAATGTCGCGCCGCTGGTCGACAAGGTCTGGGGCTATTGCAGGAGCAATGGATTGAGCGGGCGCACCGTGACGGTGAAGATCAAATACGCCGATTTCCGACAGATAACCCGAAGCCGTTCGATGCCCTTACCGATCGCCTCGGCCGAGGAGCTAGCGGAGATCTGCGAGGTGATACTGGGGCAGGAATTTCCGGTGGGAAAAGGGGTGCGCTTGCTCGGCGTCACGCTCTCGTCTTTGATGACGGCCGGCGAGGCGCATAGTGCGCAGTTCCGGCTGGATCTGTAGAGCGGCTGTGGTGGATCAGACAGGCCCGGCAAGGCGACTTTTGGCGATCGCAAAGCGCAAGAGCATATCGCCTCCGCAACCATTGCCAGATGTCCGCCGATGATGGCTGTTCGAAGCGGCCCCCTCCCCGTTGCGGAGCGGGCCGGCCGTCACCTTCAGCCATGCATCATCGGGCGACTGAGGCGTCCGGGGGTTGGGGCTGTCTTTCCTGCCGGCATGGATCCGGCCTCGGTGCCCGTCGCCGTCTCGTCGAAGACGGCGCCTCCTGCTGATGCTCGGCGACGGCTACCGTTTCCTCGCTCACTGGGTCAGATCACTGGCCTGTCCTTCCGCCTTGAGGGGGGCGACCACTTTCTCCACGTTGCGGTGCGAAGCAAAACGCCCACGGATGCGCGATGCGACCTCCCGACCGGATGCAGCATCTCCCCCTGCCCCGGCAGAGGCTCCGCACCTTGTGGATCTCGCGTCATTTGGCTCTGTGGCAGGTTCCCAGTCGCCTTTGCTGCCGTCGGCTTCGGGGCTGTAACTGTCAGTTCCAGCGTCGCTAGGTGCGAAGGCGATTGGGGGGTGTGTCAAGCCGACGTCCGACCCCAGTCCGCCATGCGGGGTCCAGGACGGGTGTCTCCGGCAGTGCTCGCGCTTGCTCCGGTGCAGGAACGCCATTGTCTGGCGGCTAAGCCGAGGCACGCTCGTGAGGCGAGCCTCGTCTTCTAGTCTTTGAAAGGGCCGTCGGGAAGGCCCTTGCAGGCTACGCCAAACCAAGGATAGGAGCCGGCAGATTTCCGCCGTTCATGAACGATTAACCTTAACAAGGTGCTGCCAAGGAGGGAGGGTCTGGCGTGCATTGACACCGGGAATGGTTTCCTCCCCTCGGGCACGTCAGCCCTAGGGTCAGTGAGATCGGGCCTTGGAGTGTCCAGAGGGGTGAAGTCCCCCGCCCCTGCCCTCCTGCCCCATCTCCCGGGCTCCATCACACTGCGGGCGCGAAGAGATCTAGATCGGTGGTCAGTCGCTGGCGCAGACAAAGGCCTTCAGGCGTGCGGCCGCCGACGGGCCATTAGCCGGCCGCGCCGGCCGGGCAACAGCACCCTGGTGTCGCCGCCAGCCATCATCCTTTGGATGACGTGCGAGGATGTGTGGCCTGGCTGTACTCCTGATAAAGGGCTTCAAGTCTTGCCTCGACAAACGCCCCGAAATTTACCGCGACCATCTTGTTGAATGCCAGGTTGAGCTTGTCCTCGGTCTCGGTAATCCGCACAGCCTTGGCCCCATCCGCTGTCTGCCAGATTTGCGACCGCGGCTTTGACTTCATGTGCCGGATGAGGTCGTAAACCGCCTGGAAGCGGTCGTCAGAGGCGAGATCCGCAAAGGATGAGGTCGCGACTGTGTCCAGCGCCTTGGCTTTCTTCCCGGGATCCTGGAGAAGTTCGGCAAGTTCCGCCCAGCGGGTCCGGCCATAGCTGGGCGCGGCGCCGATGAACTCGATCAGCGGCGCGGGCAAGCTCTCCACAAGCGAGATCATCCGCGACAGCGCCGCTTTGTCGACGCCGATGGCAGACATGATGATCTCGCGGCCGAACCCCCGCTGCTCGAGGCGAAAGGCGAAATAGGATCGCTCGATGAAGGACAGATCGGTGCGGGCGTTATTTTCCTGGCCCTGGCTGACCACCAGCTGCTCGTCGCTGAGATCGCGGACAACCGCCCTCACCTTTCGGTCCAGCAGACGCACGGCAGCCAGGCGTCGGTGGCCGTAGGCCACCTGGTATCGGCCAGTCTCTTGCGGATGCGGTCGCACCAGGATCGGCACCTGCTGGCCGTTGTCGCGGATCTGCTCGGCCAGGACCGAGAGATCAGCGGGCACAATCGCCAGGCGGTCGACGACGATCGAACTGTCGATCAGCTCCGGTTCGAGCTCAACGATCGCCTGCCCGAGCGCCAACTGCCGTTCAAGTTCGTCGGCGCGATTGGCCTTCTCCGACATTCCGCCCAGCGAGCTCGACAGAGCGCCGACAGGACCTGCCCGCTTCAACGGCCGCTCGAGCGAGGTCAGAGGCCTCAAAGGTGCCAGCGCATGCGCCGTTGCCTCCTGCTTTGCCACCGGTTCGACGTCCACTCCGAAAACGTTCTTGCGTGCCATGTCTTACTTGCGCCCCCAGGTTTGCTTGATGAGGTTTTCGATCTCTCCGTTGACCGCCGTCAGCGATTCCAGCGCCCGGTCGTAGGTGCCCCGGGTGAATTGATTTCTGTCGACCTCGTACATGGTCTGCTTGGTCAATCCCGCATCCGAGATTGCCGTCGACTTTAGCATCGTGTTGTCGAGGACGCGGTTGCCGAAGATGGAGCGCATGAAGCCTGCCATCTGCGACTGCGGGCCGTCGTTGGGTTCAAACCGAGTGATCAGATAGCGCATCCAGTCATAGTCCATGGTGCCGCCGGCCTGTTCCACGACATCAAGAAGATCGCCGGTCATATGCAGGAACTGGCTCATGGACATCACGTCGAGCATCTGCGGATGGACCGTGATCAGCACGGCGGTGGCGGCACAGAGCGCTGATAGCGTCAGGAAGCCAAGCTGCGGCGGGCAATCGATGACGACGACGTCGTAAGCACTTTCGATCTCCTCGAGGCAAAGACCGACGCGGGCAAAGAACATCGAGTTGTTGTCGGTGCGCTTGGAAAGGGCCTTTGGAGTCTCGTGCTCGAACTCCATGAGCTCGAGATTGCCCGGGATGATGTGGAGATTGGGGGTATAGGTGGCGCGCACGACTTCGGTGATGTCGCGGCGGTCGTCGTCGTAGCGGATCGCGCCGTAGATGGTTTCGTTCTCGCCGACATCGAGTTCCGGCTGATGGCCGAACAGCGCCGACAGAGAGGCCTGCGGGTCGAGATCGATCGCCAGGACGCGGTAGCCGCGCAAGGCCAGATACTGGGCGAGGTGAGCAGACGTGGTGGTCTTGCCCGAGCCGCCCTTGAAGTTCATCACCGAGACGACCTGAAGTTTTTCGCCCTCCCGCCGGTGACGGATATATTTCCGCGGCCCCTTCCCTCCCTCATCGAGGTGCTGTCGCAGAGCTTCGATGTCTTGGGCGGAATACAGACGCCGGCCGTTTGCCTGCGGTTGCGGACCGATTCCGTCGGCAACGATCTGCCGGAGGTAGCCTTGGTGGATGCCGATGAAATCTGCCGCCTCCGCCGGCGTGAACTGCCGGATCCCCTTCTGGGCTGTCGGAGGGTAGGTGCGCAGCTGATGAGCCTGTAGCTGTCGCGACAATTCCGCTGCATCCGCAGATATCATCGAACGAAGCGACTGGTACTCGGCCTTCGGTGCCACTGTCATGGTGTCCTCTTGGGGATCTGCGCATTTTCTAGCTGGGAGATGCGATATGCGCTGATTCAATAGAGCCGATTTCGGTGATTCGTGCAAAGGTTTTGTCTTTTATCCGGGCTGCGGTGGGAGCAGTTGTACGTGTACAACCACCCTTCTGAAGCCCTTGCTGATCCTTGATCACGGTCTTGCATGAGCCGGGGTCTGCCCTGGAGTGAAGCAGAAGGCGCACAGGTCGCGGAGGGCTGAAAGCCAAGCGGTTGTACGTGTACAACCGCAACGACGGAGGGCCAGTTGTACATGTACAACCCCTCTGGAATGGCGACAGTCGCTAGGGTGTGGCGGTGTTCTCTCTGACTGCGATTTGACGGCGCTATGACGGGCACATTGTTGCCGCGGCGTGTGTGGCCTGAGGACTGCGTCACCGGCTGCCGGCGCTGAGTTGCGGGTGTTGCCGTAAGGCGACGTAGGCAGGTGTGTTCGGCGTGCCAGCTCACTCCCGCTGCGGCTGCAGCAGCTATGGAGGCCAAACGCAAGGGCCGCCTCTCGCCGAGGGGCGTCTGGAGGGTGAAAGCCTGGTCGCGAGTGCGGGAGATTGTGCGAGCATTAGTCCTGATGAGCCAACCCGTCGTAGACCTCCAGGAGCGCATCAACCACGGCCTGCCCCAGCCCATTGCCAGCCTCTGCAATTCTGCCGTCGTCCATGTCGCGGGCCGCCAGTGCCAGGTCGCCACCCTGCTCCACGACGATGGCCCACTGGATAAAATCCACCCGACTCGCGATTGTCGTGGTTTCTATGGGGTCCGTCTTAGCCTTTCATCAAGGATAGCTGGTCTAGAGTTGCTCAGCGCGATCTGGTTGTGCGTCCGCGCGAGTTTCCATGCCTGTGGCGGGTCTTTGTGGTCATGCGATCGGATCTGGTCGGTGACCGATCAAGCCGCGATGGGCCGTCCGGCATAGCACGGTTGACCTGCCCGCCTCTCTCCCCCGCTTTCGCTACGAGCTCCTGACCTATTTCGCGAGGTAGGCATCGACATCTGGCTGGTACTGGTCGCGCCTACCCCCAGCCCTGGGTGGTACAGGTGTCGGCCTTGGCCCACCCTGCTTGCTGGATGATCCGGTATTTCCGGTGACCAACCTTTACCGCCAATCGGCCCGATATCGGTTTGGCGAGTTTCAGTTGTACGTGTCTGCGGCACGGACTGTGCTGCGACTACTTGCGCAGCCCAGGCCGCCTGCGGTTATTGCCACTCTCGTCGTCGTCCCGGGTCGCCCTTTTTCGGAGGGGCCAGGAGCCTTGCGGAACTTTGTCTCACCAGTTGGATGCCGGCATAAAACCACGAGATGGAGGGCTTCGTTGTAACATTGCCAACGAAGGGTTTGGTCTCGGGAAGAGGTCACTGCAGCTTGGCTCATCAGCCCGGGTAGCACGTGGGTGGATTGCGCAGGTTTGGAGGCCATCGCTACGAGGTAGGCATTGCTGGTGCGGCTTGACTTGGACGCCAGGAGCATCCCGCCGCGTATTGTTGGATCGGGCACTGTCAGTGGTGCGCGCCATGCCGCAGCGACAGGAATTCAGGGGTAGGCGAGGGGAGGGGGCTGTTTGCTGCCGTCGACCAGGATCACGGCAGGCTCCGCAGCAGGGTCCGGCCAGGGCCCTCTCGCAAGGCGTTCAAGGTGATGACATTATCCTCGGCGGGAAGCGCGATCTCAATATGCCGATCCGCGTGAGAGCATCGGACTGTAGGATCAGCCGGGCGCGGGGTCAGATGGGGCGGCGACCTTCATCGCGTTAGGTCACGGCAGGCGGGAACGTCAACAGTAGGTAGCGACGTCAGCTCCTGTCACGCAAGGCAAGAGCACCGGATGATCGACGATGACAGTGTCGACCCGCCTCCATGTGTATCGGTCCGAGCATCCTTCCACGTCTGTCATTGCCGCGAGTGGGATCCCGCAGGTACGGTTGCCCATCGGTTGAGGAGCAGAATTGCCGTGGGTCATCCGGGATGGTCGCGCTTTGGTCGAATTTTGGTGTTGCCCGAGGAGGATTTTTAAGGCCGCGCTGCTAGCGCATCCTTTCTCAGAGACGTCAGCGGCAGGAACGGGAACCCAGGTTGGTCGCGATGCATCTCAACGGGGGACCAGACCGAAACGTTGTGCCTCGTCCAGGAGAGCCCGAACCAACGAGGGCTGCCATCTCTTGCTCCCCCGCGCAGGCTGTTCGCCCATCTGCTCCAGTTGCGTGCAGATGTCACGAAGAGAGAGATGTGGATCGGCCACGGTGATCGCCGCGACCAGTGTCATCAAGTGGTCGCCAGGCTCGCGACGGGGCGACCGGACCAGAAGCTCCTCTTCGGCGCGCTTCTCACGCACCAAACGATGAACGGCTCGGCGAAGGCGTTCGACGGTCCAGTCCTGGCCGCGCCGATTGAGCACCCGCACGACGTTCTCCCAGCTGTGGCGCGGCCGCAGTTGCTGCACCAGTGGCAGCCATGTCGCCTCGGATGCGATGAGCTTGTCGATATAGAGTTTCTCACGAGCCATTGAGACTGCTTGGATAGCCTCCGGGCGACGTTCCCGCAGGCCGGGATTTCCTGGGAGCTTGCCGCGCGTCTTTGCCGCCTTGATGCCGGCTTTGGTGCGCTCAGTGGTCAAGGCTTTTTCAAGCTGTGCGACCGCATCAAGAACCTGAAGGGCAAACAGGCCTTGTGGCGCAGAGGTGTCGATCGGGTCGCGGATGGACCGGAAGTGAACGCCGCGTTCTTGAAGATCTTCGATGACGGTCAGGAGATGACGAACGGAACGGGCGAGACGATCAAGGCGGACCACGACGAGGACGTCGCCGGCGACAAGCTCGCCGAGCAGGCGGTTCAGGGCGGGATAGACGCGAGAGGCTGCGGAACCATGTTCTTCGAATACCCTGTCGCAGCCGGCGGCACGCAACTCCTCCATCTGCCCATCCACTCCATCGTTCAACGAGGCGCGGGCATAGCCGATGAGCCGTTGATGTCCTGGCGACAGACTGGCGGTCGGTTTCTCCCCCATGGCGGTCTGATTGTCTCCCAACGTGCTTGGGAAAGAATGCATGAGAAACGGGGGGGTTGCAAGCGTGTTTTAGGGAGGAGATAAGGACTTGCCAGACTCGAGACGGCATAACGGATGAGCAATGGGGCGTCACTGCCGCCAAACGCGCGCCAGTGGGCATCTGAGGCGGAAAATGTGGACGGGAATGCAGCTTCTGAGAGGCGTCTAGCGGGAGAGGCTGCTGGCTCCCGCGGGCAACGAAAAACCAGAGCTAGATCGCCTCTCTTCCTTCATTGCCGGTCAACGTTCTCAATCAAGATCCCACGAAAGCGTTTTGAGGTTTTTGCAAGACCGGATGACAAGGGAGAGGAGCGCCAGGGCGCACAACGGAAGCACCGGTGCCAACCGGACGGTTACCATCGAGGCATCATGGACAAACATCAGCGACGGCTTTCGTGTTGCCAAGACAAGACTTCCTCATGGGTGGAAGAAGCAGCCTTCGTCCGTGCGGCGCGAACCTCGGCAAGCAGCAGCTGCATACCAGTCTGCTGGCCCGCCCGGGTGATCCGCGCGATCGGCTCATTGCCGCGGGCGATCACGAAATCCTCGCCGGCCTCGACGCGGGCCAGCACATCGAAGAGATGGGTCTTTGCTTCAGATACCTTAATCGTCGTCGTCATGGCGTAGGGCGTCCTGGCGTGCTTTGCCGGAAAGATAAGCGCGTATGGCAGGTCGGTCAAACGGTAGGTCTTGTCACTTCCGATAGACGGAGGTTACCCAGGGCGCCTGGGCGCTTGTTGTATCTCTCCCCAGGGCTTTGGCCCTTGCCCGGATGTAGAACGCACTGGAAGATCTAGAACAGGTTCGTGACGATCTTGCGTGACCTGACGTCGAAGGCCCATAGCGGCGAGTTTTCCTCGGCCCGGCCCTGATGGCATTGCTGGGAGCAAACGGCGGGGGAAAGGTGAAACGGTGGCTAGCGCCGTGGTTTCTGTCGCCACCTCAGTGAGAGGCCGTTGGATGGTCGAGGAGGTTCCGATTTCCCCACATCCGCCGCCATGAAAACTGCTTTACGCCTGGCGAAATATCCTCGGTAGTTTGGGCCCGCTTACCTGCTAGCAACAAGCTGCAGTGGTTGCCGTACGGTTGGGTAAGTCTGCAGCGTGAGAATCCGCCAGGCGCCGGTCAGAACTAGAGACAGACGTACTGCCGCGGAGCGGGCTGGGGCTTTGGGTTTCCACCCCTGCGTCCGAGACTTCGAGAAGCCCCCGGTAGCACCTCGTTAGCGAGCGATACCTTCTGACGGATTGATTGGCTTGAACAGTCCGCTGCGCGTGGGAGCTGCCTGATACAACCCTGACAGCTGTCAAGGTTTTATCTTGAGGATATCGCACTCGAACCCACTTGCACTACCTCCCTTGCGGGGAGGTCATAAAAAAATGGGCGTCTTCGGCCAGCTCTTGTCCGGCAAAAGCCACCACTGCCAGGCAGAAATCTTGGCGCAACTCTCGCCTGTTAGGCGGAATAACAAGGTGGTCCATTTTCCGTCGTGGTGCCATGTGCGACCGCGTGCTGGGAAGTATTGTGCGTTGTGACCGCCTTGGCGCTGCAATGGAAAGAGCGCGCAAATTCCACTGTGTCTGTCCTCCTTCCTGTTCTGAAATCAGTCCATAGCCGTTCGATGGAAGCGCTTGTGACACCGGGCAGTCAAAGCATGCGAGCTGCTCGTCCGCTACGGCGGGTCGCGGCGTGTAACATTCACAGGCCTGCCGGCCTGATTTATGTCACGACGGCTCCATGGCTTCGGAGGATGGGATGCCGCGGGTGGCCGCTAAAATGGCGGCAAAAGCGATCGCGTGCATCCTAAAGCGTGGCGGTCAGATCAACTCGCCGGTGAATATTTGCGCGACCTGACCCGCAAGGCGGAGCGAGGGGAATTCTCGCTGGGTCTAATGCTGATGACTCGACTGCGGACCACCGGCGGGTAGGGGAAGAAAGCGTCATGGTCG
>JBKBXP010000121.1:0-9670 GCA_046314035.1 Pseudorhizobium sp.
CCCTTCTTCGCCTGGATGAACAAGCTCGGCCTCTCGACCGAAGGCGGCGCCGAGGGCGTCACGGTCCTGAAGCAGAGCTTCGACGTGCAGCCGCTTGTCCAGAAGCAGGCGGACTGCATCTCGGTGATGACCTACAACGAATACTGGCAGGCGATCGACGCCGGCTTCAAGCCGGAAGACCTGATCGTCTTCAACTACAGCGAGATGGGCAACGACCTGCTCGAGGACGGCCTCTATGTGCTGGAAAACAAGCTCGCCGATCCGGCCTTCAAGGAGAACATGGTGAAGTTCGTCCGCGCCTCGATGAAGGGCTGGGAGTACGCCATCGCCAATCCGGAGGAAGCGGCCGAGATCGTCATGGACAACGGCGGCCAGGACGAGAACCACCAGCAAAGGATGATGGGAGAAGTGGCCAAACTGATCGGCGATGCGACCGGCAAGCTTGACCCGGCTGTCTACGACCGCACGGCCAAGGCCTTGCTTGACCAGAACATCATCACCAAGGCCCCGGAGGGAGCCTATACGACAGAGATCACGGACGCGGCAGCAGAATAACCGATCGGCAGATACCCTGTAGGCAGGTAAGAACGCGCGGCAGCTGCTGCGCGTTCTTACCTAAACCGTAACAAAATGTAATCTTTCGCCTTGCTGCGCAGGATTGATTTGTGGGCGTTGCGCTCGTACAAACGCTAATGTGATGTGGCTCTGGCGATCGATCTTGCAAGCTGTTTGCGTGATCACCAGATATGTAATCTGTAAAAGCATCGAGGGGCGCTTTGTATCGCTTCGGCTTGAAGCCGACTTCAGCTCTTCCTTCTCATTTGGATTTGGTGCGCATGCTTCGCAAGCTCTTTCATCTTGCCGGTCCTATGTCGGCTGTAGTTTTCGCTCTGGCCACCGCTCCGGCCTCGGCACAGGAAGAGGCGGCGCCAGCGCGCGAACCTACGCTGCCCGCCATCGTGGTCTCGGAAGCCGTGGAAAGACCGCTGGTCGATCGTGTCAACGCGACCGGAACGATCCAGCCGGTCCAGGAGGTCTACGTCCAGCCGCTGGTCGATGGCCTCTCCGTTCGCGAGCTCAATGTGGAAGCCGGTGATACGGTGGCCGCCGACGAAGTTCTGGCAACCCTCAACGACGACACGCTGGTTCTGCAGAAGAGCCAGCTGGAAGCCAACCGGTCGAAGGCCGAGGCCAGCCTCGCGCAGTTCAGGGCGCAGGTGATCGAGGCCGAGGCCAACCGCGACGATACCGTTCGCCAGCGCGATCGCCTCGTCCGCCTGCAGCAGTCTGGAACCAGCACGGCATCCCAGGTCGAACAGGCGACATCCGCCGTCGAGGTTGCCGAAGCAAGGCTGCAGGCCGCGCAGCAGGCGATCGCTGTCGGCGAGGCCGACATTGCGGTGGTGGACAGCCAGATTGCCGATATCGACCTGAGACTTGCCCGCACCGGCGTCAAGACGCCGGTCGCCGGCGTGGTTTCGGCCAGGAACGCCAGGGTCGGCGCGATCGCCAGCGGTGCCGGCGAACCGCTGTTCACGGTGATCCGCGACGGCGCGCTGGAACTGGTGGCCGACCTTTCGGAAACCAACATCCGGAAGGTCGAGCCCGGTCAGAAAGCGCTCGTGACGATTGCCGGCGGGACCACGACGATCGAGGGTGTGGTCCGCCTCGTGTCGCCGACCGTAGACGCAGTCAGTCGCCTCGGATACGTGCGCATCGACATCGACGAGAAGAACGGCGTCCGCGCCGGCATGTACGGCAGCGCCCAGATCATCATCGACGAGAAGACGGCGCTCGCCCTGCCGCTGTCTGCCGTCACCACTGCACGCGATGGCTCCTTCGCCCGCAAGGTGGAGGACGACGTCGTCAAGCAGGTGAAAATCGAGATTGGTATCCAGGACGACGGTTTTATCGAGGTCCTGACCGGCCTCAAGGCAGGCGATGTAGTAGTCGAGAAGGCAGGCGCCTTCGTGCGTGACGGGGACCGGATCGCACCGGTCTTTAAAGAAGCCGCCGCATCGAATTGATCGAGGACCTAAGATGAACTTCTCTGCCTGGTCGATCCGCAATCCGATTGCACCGCTGCTCGGCTTTGCACTGCTGCTCTTCATGGGCATCCAGTCCTTCAATTCGCTGCCGATCACCCGCTTCCCCAATATCGACGTGCCGGTGGTGTCGATCACCGTGGTGCAAAGCGGCGCTTCGCCTGCCGAGCTGGAAATGCAGGTGACGAGAGAGATCGAGGACGCTGTCGCCTCGATCAGCGGCGTCGACGAGATTTCGTCGACGGTGGTGGACGGCCAGTCGCAGACGGTCGTGATGTTCCGCATCGAGAAGCCGACGGACGAGGCGGTCCAGGACACCAAGGACGCCATCGACCGCATCCGTAGCGACCTTCCGGCCAGCGCCGAGGAGCCCGTCGTTTCCAAGATCGACGTCGAAGGCCAGGCGATCCAGACCTTTGCCGTCTCCTCTCCCAACATGACGCTCGAGGAACTGTCCTGGTTCGTCGACGATACCATCAAGCGCGAACTGCAGGGCCAGCCCGGCATCGGCCGCATCGACCGCTACGGCGGCGCCGACCGCGAGATCCGCGTGTCCCTCAACCCGGACAAGCTCGACGCCTACGGCATCACCGCCGTCGACGTGAACAACCAGTTGCGCGGCACCAACATCGACCTTGGCTCCGGCCGCGGCCAGGTGGCCGGCAACGAGCAGACGATCCGCACACTGGGCGACGCCCGCACCGTCGAGCAGCTCGCGGACACGACGATTGCGCTGACCGGCGGACGCTTCGTCACGCTGTCCGAAATCGGCACCATCAACGACACCTACGAGGAGCAGAAGTCCTTCTCGCGCTTCAACAGCGTCCCCTCCGTCACCTTCGCCGTCTTCCGCGCCAAGGGCGCCAGCGAAGTCTCGGTGGCGGAGACTGTCGAGGAAAGCCTCTCGACCGTGCGCACGTCCTATCCGGACGTCAACATCGAGATGGTCGATGATTCCGTCTACTTCACCTACGGCAACTACGAGGCGGCGCTGCACACGCTGATCGAAGGCGCGGTGCTGGCCATTATCGTGGTCATGCTCTTCCTGAAGAACTGGCGCGCGACCGTCATTGCCGCCGTCGCACTGCCGCTTTCGGCGATCCCGACCTTCTGGGTCATGGACCTGCTCGGGTTCTCGCTGAACCTCGTCAGCTTCCTGGCCCTGACGCTCGCCACCGGCATTCTCGTCGATGACGCGATCGTCGAGGTCGAGAACATCGCGCGGCATATCAAGATGGGCAAGACGCCGTATCGGGCCGCCCTGGAAGCCGCCGACGAGATCGGGCTGGCGGTCATCGCGACGAGCTTCACCATCATCGCCGTCTTCGTGCCGGTATCCTTCATGCCCGGCATCCCCGGCCAGTATTTTATCCAGTTCGGCCTGACCGTCGCCTTCTCGGTCGTCTTCTCGCTGCTGGTGGCGCGCCTCATCACGCCGCTGATGGCGGCCTACTGGATGCGAGCCGAAGACGCCATGGACGACCACCAGGACAACGACGGCCGCCTGATGCGCGCCTACACCTGGATGGTCACCGGCACCACGAAGAAGTGGTACATGCGCTATGCGACGCTGCTCGGTGCGATTGCCTTCCTCGTCGGCTCGCTGGCGCTCCTGGCCCAGGTCCCAGGAAGCTTCCTGCCCCCGGAGGACTCCTCGCGCATCGTTCTTTCGATCGAACTGCCGCCGAATGCGACGCTCGACGAAACGGCCGAGACGACCGATCTCATCTATGAGGCGACACGGGACCTGGAAGGCGTCCAGGGCGTCTTCATCCTGGGTGGCGCTTCGCCGAAAGGCGATCTCGAGCTTCGCAGGGCGACCGTTCGCGTCATTCTTGGAAACATCGATCACTCGCTGGTCAAGACGCTTGTCAACAAGGGGCTGGGCTCGATCCCCGTCCTCGGCGACATGATCCCGAAGGTGCCCGACAATGGGCGCACGCGCCCGCAATGGGAGATCGAACGGGAACTCCTGGCCAAGCTGCGCTCGATCCCGGACGTGCGTATTTCCAAGCTCAACGACCGCGCCGAGCGCGAGCTCAGCTTCAACTTCCTCTCCGCCAACGAGGCGGACCTGAACGATGCGGTCAGCAGGCTGGAATCCAACCTGCGCGCCTCGCCGATCCTTGCCAACGTCAGTTCGGAAGGCGCCCTGCCCCGTCCGGAACTGCAGATCCGTCCCCGCACGGACGAGGCTGCCCGCCTCGGGATCACCCCGCAGCAGATCTCCGAGACGATCCGCGTCGCGACCATCGGTGACATCGACGCGCTGCTGCCGAAGATGTCGATCGACGACCGGCAGATCCCGATCCGCGTCCAGGCCTCGCTTGATTTCCGACGTGACCTCTCCGCCATCCGGGCGCTGAAGGTGAAGACGGCCACCGGTGAGACGGTACCTCTCTACAGCGTCGCCGATGTCGACTATGCGGAAGGTCCGAGCTCCATCCGGCGCAACGACCGCAGCCGCGTTGTCTCGATCGGCTCCGACGTGCCCTTCGGCACGGCGCTCGACACCTCCACCGAGGAATTCAAGCGCATCGTCAGCGAGATCGAGCTCCCCCCGTCCGTCCGGCTGGCCGAAAGCGGTGATGCCAAGGTGCAGGCGGAAATGACGGCAGGCTTTGCCAACGCAATGCTGCTCGGCCTCCTGCTGGTGCTGGTGGTGCTGATCCTGCTCTTCAAGGACGTGATCCAGCCCTTCACCATCCTGCTGTCGCTGCCGCTCGCGATCGGCGGTGTGGCGATCGGCCTGATCATCACCCAGAATTCGCTCTCCATGCCGGTGCTGATCGGCATCCTGATGCTGATGGGCATCGTCACCAAGAATGCCATCCTGCTGGTCGATTTCGCCATCGAGATGCGCCGCCATGGCATGGAACGGGTTCAGGCCATGGTGGAAGCTGGCCGCAAGCGCGCCCGTCCGATCATCATGACCTCGATCGCCATGTCGGCGGGCATGCTGCCCTCGGCACTCGGCGTCGGCGAAGGCGGCTCCTTCCGCGCCCCCATGGCGATTGCGGTGATCGGCGGCATCATCGTCTCGACCGTGCTGTCGCTGATCGTCGTCCCGGCCTTCTTCCTGATCATGGACGATATCTCCCGCCTGCTCGCACGCCTCTTCGGCGGCATGTTCGGCAAGAAGGAGGAGGAAGATGCGGCTTTCTCTTCCGAGGTACTCAGCCGTCACGCACTGGAGGCGTCGCAATCGATTGCCACCCTCGAGGAGCGCGTGGCTTCGATCGAGAAGCACAAGAACGGCGCAAACGACGACCGCGGCAAGAACGAGCCAGGCTCCCCCGGCTCCAATGTCCTGAGGCTGACACCCTGGGCGGCCGAATAGGCCGGCAAGCCGCAGTCGCAAAAGCATCGAAGGCCGGGTTCGTCCCGGCCTTTTCCCTGCGCGTCTTCTCGGCGTTACATTTGATCGAAGTCAAAAGCCTCCGGCACTGCTGCTGTTAGATTTCCATCTTCACCGGTCTCTCCAACAGCCGGAAGTGACGATGGAAGATCCGACGGTGCAGATGAACAAGAGCCTCAAAGTGAACAGCCGCGACAAGGCGCTCCTGATGCGCACGCCGTTCATGACGGCGTTGAGCAACGAAGCGCTCCTCAAGATGCTGAATGCGGCGATGATCAACACCCTGCCGGCGCGCCACGTCGTCTTCCGCGAAGGAACGCCTGCCGAACACTTCTACTGCGTGCTCGGCGGCTACGTGCGCCTCTACCGCCTGAACCGGGAGGGACGCGAGGCCGACATCCGCGTCTGCGGTCCCGGCGACACTTTTGCCGAGTGCCAGATCTTCGGCGACGACACCTACCGCTTCAACGCCCAGACAGCCGAGAACACGACATTCGCCCGTTTCGACATCCGCACAGTCCGGGCCCTTGCGGAGCAGGAGCCTGACATCGCCAAGGCGATCATGGGCTGCCTGTCGCTGCATCTGCTGACGACCATGGACTGCGTTGCAAATGACCGGCTGCACACGGCCCAGCAGCGGGTCGCCGAATACCTGCTGAAGAACTGCCCCGTCGATGGCGGAGCGGCCTCCATCCGCCTGCCATTCCAGAAGAGCCTGCTCGCCGGCATGCTGGGCCTCGCGCCCGAGGCCCTTTCACGGGCCTTCTCGTCGCTCCGCCGCATCGGTGTGACGGTGCGTGGCCGGGTCGTGCAGATCGGCGACGTCAGGGCCCTGCGGGACGTTTAGCGACCTCAGGAGGCTCAGAGGCCGCCATTCTCCTTCAGGAAGCGCACGACATGGTCGACGCCCTCGCCGCGCTTAAGATCGGTGAAGAGATGCGGCTTGGCCTCGCGCATCCGGTGCGCGTCGCGATCCATCACGTCGAGATCGACGTCGACATAGGGCGCCAGGTCCTTCTTGTTGATTACCAGCAGATCGGAACGGGTAATGCCCGGGCCGCCCTTCCTCGGGATCTCCTCGCCTTGGCAGGTGGAAATCACATAGATGGTGATGTCGGCGAGATCCGGAGAAAAGGTGGCCGCCAGATTGTCGCCGCCCGATTCGATGAAGACGATGTCGAGGTCAGGAAAGCGTTCGTTGAGTCCGGCGATCGCCTGCAGGTTGATCGTTGCATCCTCCCGTATGGCGGTATGCGGGCAGCCGCCCGTCTCCACGCCGACAATCCGGTCCGACGAGAGCGCCTGCATCCGCACCAGCGCCTCGGCGTCCTCGCGGGTGTAGATGTCGTTGGTGACGACGGCGATCGAATACGCGTCGCGCATCGCCTTGCAGAGCTTTTCCGTGAGCGCCGTCTTGCCGGAGCCGACCGGGCCGCCGATGCCGACGCGCAAGGGACCGTTCTGGGATTTCATGGTGTTTCCTTTCATCTGCGAAGGCCCGTCGCTCAGGAGCGGAAGAGCCTGGAATGCTGTGTCTCGTGGCGAAGCGCGGCGATCTCCGCCTGGATGCAGGAGGTGCCCAGATCGTCGAGCGTGGTCGCTGCGGCAAGCGAGGCAACCGCGACGATCTCCTCTTCCAGCGCCGCCAGAACCGCGACCCCCTCCGACTGGCCGCAGACCCCCAGCCGGATGGCGGCCGATATCATCTGCGACGTCGCCGCATGCAGATAGGCCGCCAGCGCATCTTCCGCTGGCACGGCCTGGGCCCCGGCGACGCTGCCGACCGCCACCGGAAACGGCAGGTCGTCCGGCAGGCGCTCGAAGACCGCATTGGGCCAGGCCCGCGCGGCGGTGACGAAGGCCCGCCCGAGCGACAGCGTCTCCAGATGCCGCTCCGCCGAACCGGCCAGCGCCAGCCCGAGTTCGGCAGCCTCGCGGAGATCCGCCTCGCTCCCATGGCCGCGCCAGGCATGGGAGAACAGCACCGCATCGTTCCAGAGCGCCCCGTGGCGCAGGAGCGTGGCAATCCAGCCCTGCAGGCCGGCCGCATCCGCCACCAGCCAATCATGCACCGCCCGTTCCAACCCGCCGGAATAGGCAAAGCCGCCGATTGGGAATGCTGGCGACATCCAGGCCATCAACCGGAGCAGTGCCTGCGTGCCGAGCCCCTCACCCATTTCCGTCAGCCATGCGCATGATGATCATGACCGCCGTGCGCGTGATAGGCGCCACGCACCGGCTGGAACGGCTCCTCCACCTCGGCGACCTTGGCGCCCAGACCCTCCAGCATCTGCCGGATCACATGGTCGCGCAGGATCAGGATGCGTCCCTCCTCGATCTGCGCCGACAGATGCCGGTTGCCGAGATGCCAGGCGAGTTCGATCAGGTGCAGCGGATCGCGCGGCTTGATCTCGAAGAGCTTCTCCGGGGCCGCCGCGATCGCGACATTGCTGCCGTCCTCCAGGATCAGCCGGTCGCCATCGGCAAACAGCACCGCCTCCTTCAGGTCGAGCATCACCATCTCGCCGTTCGACAGATGCAGTACCTTGCGGCGCAGGTGGCGCAGGTCGTGGGGCAGCGAGATCGTGTCGACCGGCGGATCGGTGATGACGCCGGCCTTGTGATGGGTGTGAATGTACTGCATCCGAAACTCCGATCAGTTGAAAAGCTTGAGCGACAAGGTAAGCGTCTGTGGCAAGGGGTTCCAGAGGCCGGTGCGCACGCGTGCCGCCCTCAGCGCCTGCGCCGTCCACGTGTTGCAGCCGAGCAGCATGTTGAAGGCACCCTTCGCCTCGAAGAAGCGATCGTACGGTCCATATCCCGCGTCCGGTATCGCCGCAACGGCATCCGCCGGCTGCGCAAAGCTGTCGCGGATGAAGACCTGCAGCTGTGCGAACTCCTCCACTCCAAGTTCAAGCGCGGTGACGGCAGGATGCCCTTCATCCAGTTCACCGGTCACGTCCACGTGGAGCACGGAACTGTCCACGGTCAGCGCGCGAAACACCGGCATGGGCTTCAAGTCGGCCCAGGTCGGCGTCTCCAGGTAGAAGGCCCGCCCTCCCCAGCCGATGATCATCCACCGGGCACCCGGTTCCGCGACAGGTACGCCGGACCGTTCGAGGAAGGCAAAGGCCGCCCGCGTGTCGGCGTCGAGCGGAACGGCGATATCCGTGTGAATCGGGTTGGACAGGACAAGGATACGCCGTGTCTCACCACCGCTGTGCTCGGTCTCCTGCGACCACAACGGCAGCGGGATCAGGGCGCCCGCCGCAACTGCGCCAACGATGATCAGGACCACCGCCAGCAGCCGGCGCAACACCCTCGTCATGCGATTGCCTCAGGAATTGGGTGCACCGTCAGAACAGGAAATAGCGCTGCGCCATCGGCAGCACGGTCGCCGGCTCGCAGGTCAGAAGCTCGCCGTCGGCGCGCACCTCATAGGTTTCCGGATCGACCTCGATATGCGGCGTCAGCGAGTTGTGGATCATCGATGCCTTGGAGATGGACCGCGTGTTCTTCACCGCCAGCAGCCTCTTGGCGACGCCGAGGCGTTGCGCCAGACCGGCATCGAGCGAGGCCTGGCTGACGAAGGTGACGGAGGACGTGGTGCGCAGTTTGCCGTAGGCCGCAAACATCGGCCGGTAGTGCATAGGCTGCGGCGTTGGGATCGAGGCATTCGGGTCGCCCATGGGTGCCGCCGCAATCGAGCCCCCCATCAGGATCATCTCCGGCTTGACGCCGAAGAAGGCCGGGTTCCAGAGCACCAGGTCGGCGCGCTTGCCGACCTCCACCGATCCGATCTCGTGGGACAGTCCGTGGGCGATCGCTGGATTGATCGTGTATTTGGCGATGTAGCGGCGGACGCGGAAGTTGTCGTTCTCGCCCGTCTCCTCGGCAAGGCGACCACGCTGGCGCTTCATCTTGTCGGCGGTCTGCCAGGTTCGGATCGCCACCTCGCCGACGCGGCCCATGGCCTGGCTGTCCGACGAAATGATCGAGAAGGCGCCGAGGTCGTGCAAAATGTCTTCGGCCGCGATCGTTTCCTTGCGGATGCGGCTTTCGGCAAACGCGATGTCTTCCGGGATCGACGGCGACAGGTGATGGCAGACCATCAGCATGTCAAGATGTTCGGCCAACGTGTTGATCGTATAGGGCCGCGTCGGATTGGTCGACGACGGGATGACGTTCGGCAGGCCGCAGACCTTGATGATGTCGGGCGCATGACCGCCGCCCGCCCCTTCCGTGTGGAAGGCGTGGATGGTGCGGC
>JBKBXP010000122.1:0-9411 GCA_046314035.1 Pseudorhizobium sp.
ATCGTCTCCAGGCGCGCCTTGAGCTCGCCATCGGTATCGAGGTCCTCCCGGCTCTCGGTACCGTCGAGGCCAAAATCCGATGCGCGCAGGATGACGATCGGCATGCCGTTGTCGATCAGCGTGCATTCGATACCGTCGACCACGTCGCGGGCGTTGCCGGAGGGCAGAAGGGCGCCGCACATGGAGCCCTCGGTGTTCTGGAACAGCAGAGGTATCGCGGCATGATGCCCGGGAACGCCGTCGATGCGCGCCTCGCCGCGGTAGCTGACCTTGCCGCCGGGTGTTGCGATCTGGGCGACCGACACCTCGCCGGTGTTGACCATGTGGATGCGGACCGGCGTCACGCCGTCCTCGGCCGGTACCAGACCCCGTTCGATCGCGGCCGGGCCGACGGCCGCCAGGATGTTGCCGCAGCCCTGCCCGTCGGTCACCACCGGCTGGTCGACGAAGACCTGCAGGAAGAGGTAGTCGACATCGGCATCGGCCCGGGTGGAGGGAGACAGGATCGCCACCTTCGAGGTCAATGGGTCGGCGCCGCCGATGCCGTCGATCTGGCGGCTGTCGGGAGAGCCCATGGTGCCGAGCAGCAGCGCGTCCCGTTCCTTCGGATCTGCCGGAAGATCGGACGCGAGGAAGACGGCGGCCTTCGAGGTGCCGCCGCGCATCCACAGGCAGGGAATGCCGTCGGCATAGGGGTCAGACATATTTCAGCCCCTTGTCTGCCAGTCTCTCGCGCATGGAATAGATGTCGAGACCGAGTTCTCCTGCGGCCAGTCGCTTGCGCTTGGCCTCCTCCGCGGCCACCCGCGCCTCGGCGGCGGCCGCCACCGTCTCAGCTTCCGAGCGCTTGACGACGACGACACCGTCGTCATCGGCAACGATCACGTCTCCCGCCTCGATGGCCGCCCCGGCGCAGACGATCGGGATGTTGACCGAGCCTGTCGTCTCCTTGACGGTTCCCTGGGCGGAAATCGCCTTCGACCAGACGGGGAACTCCATGGCCTTCAGATCCCGGATGTCGCGGACGCCGGCCTCGATGATCAGTCCACGGCAGCCGCGCGCCCGGGCGGAGGTGGCGAGCAGATCGCCGAAATAGCCGTTGTCGCAAGGCGAGGTCGGTGCGAGCACGAGGATGTCTCCGTCCCGAAGCTGCTCGATCGCCACATGGATCATCCAGTTGTCGCCGGGCGGTGCCGAGATGGTGATGGCAGATCCGGCGACCTGGGCTCCCGAGTAAATGGGCCGCATGTAGGAGGCAAGGCATCCGCGACGGCCCTGCGCCTCGTGAACGGTCGCCACACCGGCGGCCGCGAGGCGATCGATGATCTTCGGATCCGCCCGCTCGATGTTCTGGACGACGACGGCCATGTCAGTGCTCCCTGTTCACGGGCGGCGTGCCGTGGGTGTGGAATGTCTCGATGGTTTTCAGGCCCCAGGCCTGGCCCTTCTTGCGGTCGGTTTCCGTCCAGACGACCGGCTGCCAGTCTGGTGCCAGGATGAGACGGGCGCCGGCGTTGGCGAGCTCGATCCGGTTGCCGGCCGGTTCCCAGACGTAGAGGAAGAAGGTGCCCTGGATGGCGTGCTTGTGCGGTCCGGTCTCGATGTGGACGCCGTTCTGCAGGAAGATGTCGGCGGCCCGCAGGATATCCTCGCGCTGGTCGGTGGCATAGGTGACGTGATGAAGGCGTCCTTCGCCGCCACCGTGCTCCTCCGTGCAGGCGAGATCATAGGTCTTGTTGTTGACGGTGAACCAGCAGCCGCCGATGCGGCCATTGTCGAGCTGGATCATCTCGGTGACGCGGGATCCGAGGCAGGTCTCCATGAAGCGGCGAAACTCCGTCACGTCGCTGGACAGGAGGTTCAGGTGATCGAGGCGGCGCGGGGCGGCGCCGGTGAAGGCGGAGGCGGTGTTCTTCAGCGCGGCACGCTCGGATTCCACCTGAGGCTTGTACCAGTTCGTCTCCCAGTAGATCTCGAACAGATGGCCGAACGGATCCTCGAACCGGAAGGCGCGGCCATGGCCGAGATCGCCGTCGCTCCAGCCGTGGACCGTGTAGCCGGAGGCTCCGATCGCCTTGACGCGGCGCTCCAGCGCCTGCGGCGACGCGACACGGTAGCCGATGTGGCCAAGGCCCGTCTGATGATGGCGTGTCAGCTTCAGCGAATGGAACTCGTAATCGTCCCAGGCCCGCAGGTAGGCGGAGGTCTCATCCTCGGCCGTAAGCTTCAGGCCGTACACGCGGGTGAAGAAGTCGAGGCTTTCGTCATAGCGGTCGGTGTAAATCTCCACGTGACCGAGATGGGCGATGTCGTGACACTGTTCCATCGGATGCTCCCTCAGAGCTCGTCAACGGTGCGCGGGAAGATCGACTGGAAGCCTTCGGCATATTTGCAGTCGCGGCCGCCCGACTGGCCCCCCGAGTTGCGCTTGAAATGGTTGGCCCGGTTGATGGCGACGCGGGTGTAATATTCCCAGAGATGCTCCTGGCCTTCCATGCATTCGATGGCGGCGCGCTTCTTCTCCCAGACCGGGGTGATGTCGAGGAAGGTGTCCGGCTTCCAGCCCATCTGTTCGGTCTGGTGCGGTTCGAAGAGGTAGAGCTGGGGCGCGCCCAGAACCTTCTCGCCCGGATTGTGGCCCCAGGCCTGGGCGATCATGCGGCATTCGAGGGTGACCTGCGTCGCATACATGTGGTCGGTGTTGTAGGGGTCGTACTGGGAATGGCTCAGCATGAAGCGCGGCTGCACCTTGCGGATGACATCCACGAGCTGGTTCTTGTTCTCGCGGCTGAGCTCCAGCGGGTAGTCACCGAGATCCATGCTGACAAGGTCGTGGACGCCGAGCGCCTCTGCCGCACGTTCGGCCTCCGCCCGGCGGGCATCCTTGACCCGGTCGAGGGTCATGCCCTCCTGCTTCCAGAGCTTGGCGCTTTCACCGCGCTCGCCGAAGGAGAGGCAGACGACGGTGACGTTGTAGCCCAGCTGGGCATGGAGCGCGATCGCGCCGCCGCAACGCCAGACGAAATCGGCCGCATGCGCGCTGATGATGAGCGCAGTCTTGTTCGTGGACATGAAGGTTCCTCCTCAACCTCCGCCAGAGTTGCGCGTCAGGTGATCCACGACAAATGAAAAAGCCGGAAAATATCATAAGTTTTGGCTATAGTTCATGGAGATGATGGGCGAGATCTGCGACAATTGCCGCCACTGAGGAGGTGCAGATATGGCTGACAACAGCGAGAATTTTCCAGCCACGATCGTCTTCGTGGGCTTTGGAGAGGCGGGCCATGCCATTGCCTCCGGCTGGTCCAGGTCCCGTCTCAAGACGGTGCGTGCTTATGACGTGGCTCTGGCGGAGGAGGGTGATGGCAGGCAGGCGGTTCTCGCCCGTTGCAGCGATGCAGGGGTCGAAGCCGTCGCCAGCCTCCAGCAGGCACTCGACGGCGCCAGCGTGATCTTCTGCCTGGTGACGGCGGACCAGGCGCTGGAGGCGGCGCGGACCGCGTCGCCCCATCTGCAACAAGGCGCCCTCTGGCTGGACTGCAATTCCTGTGCGCCCCAGACGAAGGCGCGGGCGGCTCTCGTCATCGAGGCGGTGGGTGGCAGATATGTGGACGTCGCGGTCATGGCACCGGTCTATCCCAAGCGCCATCAGGTGCCCCTCCTGCTGTCCGGCCCGCATGCGCAGGAGGCCGCAGGGCTGATCGAGCAGTTGGAGATGCGGCCGACGATCACCGGCAAGAACGTCGGCGACGCCTCGAGCGTCAAGATGTTGCGCTCCGTGATGATCAAGGGGCTGGAGGCGCTGACGGCGGAGTGTCTGCTGGGCGCGCGGCGGGCGGGTGTCGAGGAGGCGGTGCTGGCCTCGCTCCAGGCGTCTGACCCCGGCATCGACTGGCGTGCCCGGGGCGCCTACAATCTCGAACGGATGATGGTGCACGGCGCGCGGCGGGCGGCCGAGGTGGAGGAAGTCTGTGCCACCTTGCAGGAGCTGGGGATACCCGACTGGATGAGCCGGGGAACGGTGGAGTGGCAGCGCACGGTTTCGGCCCTCGATCTGGAGCCCGGCAAGGATGATCTGGCAAAACGGTCGGACATCATCCTGAGCAAGCTATGATCTCGCGGAACCTGCGGCATCTCAGGCTTTTTCTGGCGGTGGCGGAGCTGAAGTCCGTGACGCAGGCTGCAGAGACTTGGCACATTTCGCAGCCTGCCGTGACGCAAGCGCTCAACAAGCTGGAGCTTGAGACCGGCGGAGCGCTGTTCGAGCGCAGCCGAAATGGCTTCTTCCTGAAGCCTCGAGGCGAAATCCTGTTGAGGCGGGTGGAGAGCGCATTCGGGTTGCTCGACCCGGTGCTGGCGACAATCTCCCCGCGGTTGCGGATCTCGCTCACCTATGCGCAGCTCCAGGCGCTGGTGGCCGTCAGTGAAACCGAGAACTTCACGCTTGCCGCCCGACAGCTGGGGCTGGCGCAACCGACCGTCCACCGCGCCGTCACGCAGATCGAACAGGAGGCCGCCCGCAGTCTCTTCGAACGCACGGCCTTCGGCATCCTGCCGACGCGTCTCTGCCAGGCGCTGACGCAAGCTGCCCGGCTGGCGATCTACGAGCTCGATCAGGCGGATGCCGAACTGGCGGAGTTCGATGGCGGCGAGGCGGGATCGATCGTGATTGGCGCCATGCCCCTGGCGCGCTCGGTTCTCCTGCCGACGGCGCTCGTCCTGTTCCGGCAGCAGTACAGAGAGATGGCGGTGCAGGTGGTGGATGGCCCCTATCCCGGCATGCTGAGCGAATTGCGCCGAGGCAGTCTCGATATCCTCGTCGGCGCATTGCGGGAGCCGGCGCCCATCGATGACATCGTGCAGGAGGCACTTTTCGACGACCGGCTGGCGCTCCTGTCGCGGCCCGATCATCCGCTGGCGGCGCAAACGGTGATCTCGGTCGAGGATCTCCTAGCCTACCCCTGGGTCGTGCCGCACAGCGGTACGCCGACACGGGCGCAGTTCGAGACGATCTTTTCTTCGAAAGGCAAGCAGCCGCCCCGACGCCTGATCGAGTCCGGCTCGCTGTTGCTGATGCGCGGGCTGCTTCTGGAAAGCGATCACCTGTGCTGCATCTCGCACGTCCAGGCCCGAACGGAATGCGACCGAGGGCTCCTGCGGCAGCTGCCGTTCCGCACCGACGATCTTGTCAGGCCGATCGGGCTGACATTCAGGACTGGCTGGCGTCCAACCAACCCCCAGAGGAAGATGATCGAGATCCTTGGAGAGGTGGCCGCTCGGTTGAGCGAAGGCTCGCTCGGCCGCGGCGAGAGCTAGGCGGCCGGAGCGACCTCCGGCTGGAAGCTTGCGAGCATGCCCGTGTAGGTCTTCTCCACAGGGAAGGCGTAGGCGCCGCGCTTGGCGGTGGAAAGCCCAAGGGTCACCAGTGCCTCGGCCTGCTTCACCGCCGCCGCGACGCCGTCGATCACCGGCACGCCGAATTCCAATTGCAGCTGCCGGGGCAGATCGGCCATGCCGGCGCAGCCCAGCACGATCGCCTCGGCCCGGTCTTCCCTCAGTGCGATCTCGATCTCCCGGCAGAGGCGTTCGCGGGCCGTCGAGGCAGGATCTTCCAGCGAAAGGACCGGGATGTCTGCCGCGCGCACCCGGGCGCGCATGCCCATGCCGTAGCGGTGAACCAGTGCCTCGACCGGCAGGCGTGAGCGTTCCATGGTCGTCACCACGGTAAAGCGCTGGGCGATGAAGGAGGCGGTCGCCACGGCTGCCTCGCAGATGCCGATCACCGGGATGCCGGCCATGGCGCGGGCGGCGTCGAGGCCCGTGTCGTCGAAGCATGCGATGATGGCGGCGTCGGCACCGTCCCGCTCCCCCTGGCGAATGGCCTGCAGCAGGCCGGGCACGGCCAGCGCCTCATCGTAATAGCCCTCAATGGAGGCAGGCCCCATCGACGAGGTAACGGCGACCAGCTCCGAGCCGGTGGCCAGCACCCGCTCGGCTGCCGTGGCGATGCGGCGGGTCATGCTGACGGTGGTGTTCGGGTTGACGATCAGGATGCGCATGATGGATTCGATTCAGGCCTTGAGACGCCGCCGGTTGAGGCGGACGATGAGAAACAGGGTTCCTGCGATGACGAGGAAGGAGAAGGCCGTCGTGACCGTGCCGAGTGCATAGAGCACCGGTGTGGTGACATTGGTGGTCATGGCGTAGATCTCGAGCGGCAGCGTGTTGTAGGTGCCGGAGGTCATCAGCGTGCGCGCAAACTCGTCATAGGTGAGGGTGAAGCCGAAGAGGCCGACCCCAATCAGGCTGGGGGCGATGATCGGGAGCAGCACGTGTCGGAAGGCCTGCCAGGAGGAGGCGCCGAGGTCACGCGCGGCCTCCTCGTAGACCGGCGAGAAGCGGTTGAAGACGGCAAACATGATCAGCACGCCGAAGGGGAGGGTCCAGGTGAGATGGGCGCCGAAGGCCGACGAATACCAGGCCGGCGGCAGGCCTGCCTGCTGGAAGAGAACGCCGATACCGAGCGAGATGATGATGGAGGGCACGACGAGGCTTGCGACTGCCAGATAGAAGAGCGCGGTTGCGCCGACGAAACGCCGACGGAATGCAAGGCCGGCGAGCAGCGATACGACAACCGTGGTCGACATCACCATCAGCCCGAGCGCGAGCGAGCGCCGGAACGAGCCGCCGAAATCTCCCACAGCCTGAGTCTCGAAGAGGTTGACGAACCAGCGGACCGAGACGCCGTTCAGGGGGAATGTCAGCCCGCCGTTAGGCCCCTGGAAGGACAGGATCAGGATGGCCGAAAGCGGTCCGTAGAGGAAGAGGACAAAAATGACGAAGAAGATGGCCAGCGCATAAAACTCACGGGAGCGTTTCTCTCTGTGCATCTAAAGCTCCTTGCGAATATCGACGATGCGCAGGATGCCGGCGACCATCAGGAGAACGAGGGCCAGCAGCACCACGGCATTGGCGGCGGCGGCCGGATACTGCAGGAGCGACATCTGGTTCTTCATCATCAGCGCCACGGATGCGCTCTGACCGCCGGACATGACCTGGACCGTGGAGAAATCGGCCATGACCAGCGTCACGACGAAGATGGTGCCGATCGCCATGCCGGGCTTGGCGAGCGGCAGGATCACGTTGGTCAGCGTCTGCCATCCGGAGGCGCCGGCATCGCGCGCCGCTTCGACCAGCGATTTGTCGATGCGCATCAGCGTGTTGAAGATCGGCGTCACCATGAACAGCGTGTAGAGGTGGACCATGGCGAGCACGACGGCGAAATCGGAGTAGAGCAGCCATTCGACCGGCTGCGAGATCAGCCCGCTGTTCACAAGCGTCGTGTTGACCAGGCCGTTGCGGCCGAGCACCGGGATCCAGGAGATCATGCGGATGATGTTGGATGTCAGGAAGGGCACCGTGCAGACGAGAAAGAGCACCATCTGCATGGCGGAGCTGCGGATGTGGAAGGCGAGGAAATAGGCGACCCAGAAGCCGACGAAGAGCGTGATGGCCCAGACCATGAAGGCGAACTTCAGCGTGTTGAGATAGGTCTTCCAGGTCACCCAGGACCCGAGCGTCTCGCCGTAGTTGAAGGTGACGAAATCCGGATACATCTGGGCGAAATCATAGTCCCAGAAGCTGACCACGGTGATCATCAGGATCGGCAGGAGCAGGAAGCAGAAGAGGATGATCGCCAGCGGCGCCGCCTGGAGATAGGAGGTGAGCCAGGATGGCATCCGGATCTCGCGCTTGACCTTGGTCTCTTCGACGTCCGCGATCTGTGCTGTGGTCATGGATCGTCTCCCTATCTCAGTCGCTGAACATGACGTTTCGCCCACGCCAGACGGGTTGAAGGCTTGGCTGCGGGTCTCCCTCCCCCTTGTGGGGAGGGTGGCCGGCAGGCCGGGAGGGGTGTTTGGTCCAAGACCCCTCCCCAACCCTCCCCACAAGGCGGAGGGGCCGGTCGAGACTTCCCTTAAGCCGCGATGAACTCGTTCCAGCGGCGGACCATGTAGCGGTCCTCGTCCATGACGGAGTTCCAGCAGGCGACTTTGCCCATGCGCTCCTCGAAGGAGCCGCCATCGCGCACGGCACCGGCCTTTTCCATGACCTTGCCGTCCGGCGCGACGATGTCGCCCTGGGCCGGCTTGCCCTCGACCCAGAAGCCCCATTCGTCGGCGGACATGTGTTCCTTCGCGGTATCCATGGCGGCCGAATAATAGCCCTGGCGGTTGAGGTAGGCGCCGACCCAGCCGGAGGTGTACCAGTTGATATACTCATAGGCTGCATCGAGCTCAGCGCCGGAGAGATGCGCCGCCAGTCCCAGACCGCCGCCCCAGGAGCGATAGCCTTCCTTCAGCGGCTGGTACTTGCAGGCGATGCCCTTGCCGCGCACGGCGGCGACGGCCGGGGACCACATGGACTGGATGATCACTTCGCCGGAAGCCATCAGGTTGACGGATTCGTCGAAGCTCTTCCAGAAGGCGCGGAACTGTCCGTCCTTCTTGGCCTGGATCAGGAAGTCGATCGTCGCGTCGATCTCTTCCTTGGTCATGTTGCCCTTGTCGGCGTATTTGATGTTGCCCATGGCCTCCATGATCATGGCGGCATCCATGATGCCGATCGACGGAATGTTCAGGATCGAGGTCTTGCCCTTGAAGGCCGGGTCCATGATGTCGGCCCAGCTGGTGATCTCGCGGCCGACGAGGTCGGGGCGGATGCCGAGCGTATCGGCGTTGTAGATCGTCGGGACCATGGTGAAGAGGTCGGTCTCACCCTTGGCGAAGGTCTTGTCGCCTGCCTTCTCGACATAGCCGACCGTGTGCGGCGCCGTGCCCTGGGCAATGACGCTGTCGGGGGTGAGCTTGCCGTTTTTGAAGAGCGTCACGATCTTGTCGTAGTACTTGAGCTTGCTGATCTCCATCGGCTGGATGACGCCGGCCGGATAGACCTTCTTGAGGATCCAGTATTCGATGTCGGCGATGTCGTAGGAGTTCGGCTGGGTGACGGCGCGCTGGGCGGCGGCGTCGCTGTCGGTTGCCGTCATTTCCAGCGTTATGCCGAGGTCCGCTTTGCACTTCTCGGCAATCGCATTGAGGTTCGAGACGCCGGTGCCGAACTGGCGCAGGGTGATCGGGTTCTGGGCCCAGATGGTCGGGAAGCCGGTGATGGCACCGGAGCCGGCGGCGAAGCCGGCCGCAGCCGCACCGGTCTTCAGCAGGGATCGGCGGGTTACGCCCTTCGGCTGATTTGTTTTCGTCATGTCAGTTCTCCTCTGTTGGGCTTTGGCCTTCGTTATTGATGGAATTCACTGCCGGTGCGGCCGAGGACGATGACGTCCTCCTGGTTCCAGCAGAGATGCAGGGCATCGCCGATCCTGACCGGGGTGGCGAAGAATTCGCTGTCGCC
>JBKBXP010000123.1:0-9405 GCA_046314035.1 Pseudorhizobium sp.
CAAACCTCCTCAGCGTCATGCTGCTCATGAACTACAAGGATGGCGACGCCAATGTCCGCTCCGTCTGGCTCTGCTCGCGCAATGACGCGATCGGCAACGTCATCGTCATGATCGCCGCCGTCGGCGTCTGGGGAACCGCCACTGCCTGGCCCGATCTTGCCGTCGCCGCCATCATGGCCGGCCTCTTTCTGTCGTCCTCCGTGCAGATCCTGCGCCAGTCATGGCAGGAGTGGCAGACAAGCGGCACCGCCTCGCTCGACCCGCATGCCGGCCACAGCCACGGCGGGGACCGTGCTACCCACGACCACGGCTAGCCTTGGCTTGAAGCTTTACGATATCCTTACGGGCCACGCCGGGATTCAAAATCGAAATCTGATGGCTCTCGGCGCTATCTGTCCATGGTCAACAGGACAGAGGTTTTCGATCATGGCTATAGATAATCCGAGTGCGCGCAGCGTCACGGCGCGGCTGACGCCCGTTCGGCAAAAGCATGTCGACCACGGCAGACTTTCGCCTGCCATGGCCCTGCCGCTTTGGAAAACAATGGCGAAGATTGCCGTCCTGACCGTTATGCTGGTCTCGGCTGTTGCCTTGCGCGTGTGGAGCGCGCTGCATGCCGTCCATGCATGGTAATGGCTCAGGCCGCTGCCTAGAACTCGGCAAATTCCCGGTAGCGGTCCGCCACCCATTCTTCGCCAAGCGGCTGTGCGGTGGGAGTGCGGGTGGCGACAGGTTCGAGGATTTCGGGAGCTCGGCTTTCGCCGACCATCCAGAGCGCATTGGCAAGCGATGCCGAGAGCAGCGTGCTGCTTTCCACTGTGAAGGAACTCTGGCGCTTCGGGGCTTCGGCTTCCCGAAGGGGAGCTTCTTCCGAGCGCCGTTCGCCGTCGGGAGACCGGCTCTGGTAACTGTAGCCGCTGAGGCCGCTGTCGATCTTCATGGGAAGACACCTGGTTCAATCGTTAACAAATGGTTAACGCGCGAACCTTGCGTGAGGCTTGCGTGGCCAATCGCAAGATCGAATCAGTCACTTGACAGATTCACGAAGTAGCGAAAGCGGGGTGATTTGCGCCGGCAGGTTGTGCAGGCCATAGCGCTGCGTATAGGCCTCGTTGGAATCAGCCCGTGACGGTCTCTTCAAGCAGCCGCTCCCGGTCCGGCTCGAAATTCAGCCCCGCCAGAGCCCGCTCGCGGGCAGTGTCGGCGAACCGTCTTGCCGCATCGCGCAGGTCCGGATTGGCCGTGGCGCTGACGACCATGAGCGCCTTCTGCAGGCGGATCGCCACCTCGATCTGACCGGCCCCGTCGCGCGACATGGGCATGAAGGCGGCATCGATCAGGTCAGCCTCGCGGAGGGGCGGAACGAAGACGTGCTCGAACTTGATCTCTTCGCGATCATCCGGCGTTTCCTCGCGCGCGATCGGGGCCATGACCCGCACCAGCGTCGCCAGCACGTCGATCGCCGTGCCCGGATCGTTGATGCCGGGAGACAGGGCGCGTGAGCCGATCTCCGACAGCGCGATCAGGCCGAACCGCGGATCCTGGTCGAACGAACGCCGATCACCGAGCGTAAAGGCGGCGCGGATCCGGTCCGACAATTCCGGTTTGTAGGTGTCCCCGCTGTCGCGCAGGACGACGGAGGCGATCGGCGCGGAGGGATCGCAGTGGCTGCCGGGGCGGCGTTGCACGTAGATATCGGCGCCCGCCTCCTCGGCGATCCCCGACAGTACCTGAACGTCCAGGTGCTGCAGGTAGCCGAGCCGCTTGTGATGGATCTCGATCGCCCCTTCGGGCACGTCCCGGTACGGTTGCCCTCCGAGATACGGCAGCCTTCGATGATCCCTGTAGGCGCTGGTGGCAGCCCGCTCGACCCTGGCGATCGTCTCCGCAACGCGGCCGAGCCCGGCCAGATGGTCGATCCACTGCAGCAGCGTGACGACGATCAGGGCGACGACGCAGAGTGTCGCGATGAACAGGATGAAGCGGCCGCCCTCGCCATAAAGCTCGGTGTTGAGCGCGATCAACCCGACCAGAGAGAAGAGAAAGCTGCCGAGGAAGGTCGACAGCGCCCGCTGCGAGGTGGTGTCCTCGAGCAGCAGCGAGGTCGCCCGCGGCGTGGCGTTGGACGCCGCCGCCGAGGTCGCGGAGACGAGCGTTGTGAGAGAGAAGGTCGTCACCGCCAGCATGCTGGAGGCAATGATGGTGAGGATCGAATCGACCGCCTTGGAACCCACCTGGCGGGGCAACTCCGAGGGCATGTAGGGATCGGCCCAGATGGCGGCCAGCGCGACGACGATGGCGAAGACGCAGTAGAGCGTCGCCCGCACCCAGAGCCGCCGCAGGAAGCGAACGAGCATCCACCACTTCTTCGAAATCACGCCCGCTTCGCCTCCATCAGTCCTGCCGGATCATAAGGCTGCAAGCCGGCCGGCTTCTTCAGCAACCTCCGCGCAATGTGGAGCGCGGGGTGCCGTTTGGCTAGGGCAAGCTAGGCACGCCGATGCTGATCCTGATAACGGCAGCCCCGTGCTGCCGGTCCATAGGCAAGCCAGCCTACATCTTGCCCGCGACCTTGATCGCGAAGGCGTATTCGAAGGCGACCTCTTCCAGCCGCTGAAACCTGCCGGACTTGCCGCCGTGGCCGGCGGCCATGTTGGTCTTCAGGAGATAAGGGCCGGCCTCCGGCGCTGTCTCGCGCAGCCTGGCGATCCACTTGGTGGGCTCCCAATAGGTGACGCGCGGATCGGTAAGGCCGGAGATTGCCAGAATCGGCGGATAGGGTTTTTCCCCGACATTGTCGTAAGGGCTGTAGGCGGCGATCCAGCTGTATTCCTCCGAGGACTCCAGCGGATTGCCCCATTCGGGCCATTCCGGCGGCGTCAGCGGCAGGGTGTCGTCGAGCATGGTGTTCAGAACATCGACGAAGGGCACGGCGGCGATGATGCCGGCGAATTTCTCCGGCGCCATGTTGGCGATCGCCCCCATCAGCATGCCGCCGGCCGAACCGCCCTCGGCGATGATGTTGTCGTAAGACGTGAACTTCTGTTCCACCAGATGATCGGCGGCGGCGATGAAATCCTTGAAGGTGTTTTCCTTCTTCTCCATCTTGCCGTCCTCGTACCAGGAGAAGCCCTTGTCCTTGCCGCCGCGCACATGGGCGATGGCATAGATGAAGCCGCGGTCGGCGAGCGACAGATTGGTGGTCGAGAAGGCGGCCGGGATGCTGATCCCGTAGGCGCCATAGCCGTAGAGCAGGCAGGGCGCGGAGCCGTCCAGCGGCGTGTCCCTGCGGTAGAGCAGCGACACAGGCACCAGTTCGCCGTCATGCGAGGGCGCCATCACCCGGCGGGTCACATAGTCGTCGGGGTTGTGCCCCGACGGCACCTCCTGCGTCTTCAGAAGTGTACGCGCGCGGGTCGTCATGTCGTAGTCGTAGAGCTGGCTTGGCGTCGTCATCGACGAATAGGAGAAGCGGATGACGTCGGTGTCGTATTCGGCCGCGCCCTGCAGCCCCAGCGAATAGGCCTCTTCGGCAAAGGCGATCGAATGTTCCTCGCCGCTGGTGCGGTCGCGGATGACGATGCGCGGCAGCCCGTCGCGGCGCTCCAGCCACAGCAGGTGGCGGGCGAATGCCATGTGGCTGAGGATCAGCCGGCCCGGCTCGTGCGCCACCACCTCCGTCCAGTTGTCCTTGCCCGGCGCATGGACCGGCGCCTCCATGATCTTGAAGTCCTTGGCATCGCCGTCATTGGTGAGGATGTAGAAGACGTCGCCGCCCTCGGTCATCGAATACTCGATGCCTTCCTCGCGCTCGGCCACCAGCATCGGCTCCGCCAGCAGGTCCTTGGTCGACAGCAGGCGGTATTCCGAGGTTTCGTGGTCGTGGATGTCGATGTAGATGTAATCGTCGAGCAGCGAGCCGCCGACGCCCATGAAGAAACCGGGATCGGTCTCCTCGAACACCAGCCGGTCGGAAGACTGCGGCTCCCCGACGATATGGTGGAAGACCTTCGACGGGCGGTGGTTCTCGTCCTGCAGCGTATAGAAGAAGCTCTTGCCGTCCGGTGCCCAGACGCCGTCGCCGCCGGTGTTCTCGATCACGTCGGCCAGATCCTCGCCGGTCGTCAGATCGCGGACCCGCAGCGTGAAATACTCCGACCCCTTGTCGTCATAGCCCCAGATGCCGTGGCTGTGGTCGGTCGAATGGTCGAGGCCGGCAAGCCGGAAGTAGTCCTTGCCCTCGGCTTCCCTGTCGCCGTCGAGCAGCAGCTTGCGGCTCGCCTCGTCCTTCGGGTCGGCGTCGTGCGGAATGCGGAAGTAGCGCGGCTGCTCGCCGCCGGTGACGAAGGAGGTGCCATAGGCAAACGGCCCGTCCTTCATCGGCACGGAGCTGTCGTCTTCCTTGATGCGGCCCTTCATCTCGGCAAACAGCGTCTTCTGCAGCGCCTGGGTGTCGGCCATGGCCGCGTCCATATAGGCGTTCTCGGCTTCCAAGTGCCGGCGCAGCTCGGCGTCGAGCAGGCTCGGATCCTTGAACATCGCCTGCCAGTTCTCCGCCCGCATCCAGGCGTAGTCGTCGCTGCGGGTCAGCCCGTGACGGGTGTCGGAAACGGGCTTTTTCGGAGCGACGGGGGCGGTGGGGAGATCGTGGAAGACGGGCTTGCGGTCGACGGCCAAGGAAGCACTCCGGGTTGGACGGGGAGGAGTGCCAGAGATAGGGGTCGCCGGTCGCGGAGGCAAGGCGGCGTTGGAGGTCAGCCGACCTTGAGGTTGAGCGAAGGTGCCGGAATGGCCCGTTGTTCTTCGCGGGCAGCCTCTAACCAGCTTTCGATCGCGTCCTGGATGTTGGAGATCGCCTCTTGCGGGTTCTCGCCGTCGCTCATGCAGCCGGGAAGGTCCGGTACGGTTGCCAGGAAACCGCCGCCATCTTCGGCGGTCAGTGGTGAGATAACAACGGGATATCGCAATGGATGTGTCACAATGACCTCACGGCGTCGATGAATTGCACCAGCCTGCGAATATATACTGGCTTGATGGGCCGTTTGGAAGGGACGGTCAGGATTTCGCGCATGTGCGGATGGCTGACCTTGTAGTGTGAGCTGCCGCCCCTCGGAGGCGTGCAAGAAATGCCGAATTCACTGCAGACCGCGTCGATGTCGGCGATCCGCCAGTCCGCACGCGGGTTCGCGCGCATGGCTTCCAGCCGCTTGCTCATCCCGCAGAAAGGCCATGTATGAACATCATGCTTCTTTCCTCATGTTTCGACGGACGGCGAGCCAGTATGCAAGCGTGGATCGGCCTATTTCTTCTTGTTGCGCAACTCCCGGGAAGCCGTCTCTCGCTCGTTCTGCCACAGGACGAGAGCAGCCACGCCGGATACGCCGATGATTGGTGTCAGAAAGAGGATCAGGTTCTCGATCATTTCTTCAGTCCCTCCAGCGCTCGGGCTCCGCCCAATGCTAGCCTCTTTCAGACGAGACTATTTCCCGTTTTGGTCGGTGGTCAACCGGTCCGCCACCTCCTAGTGTCCGGCCGTTCGAATCCCAAAGGATGAGGCGGAAAATGAAGAACAAGAAAATCCTCGCCCTGGCCGCTCTGGCATGTGCGGCTACCTTTCCCGCGCAGGCGCTCGACAGCGGCGTCGTCCGGCAGCTGAAGGCGCTCGAGATCGTGGAGCGGCGCGAGCAGCGCTGCGATATCGAGGCCATGGCGCGCATTGCGGCGGAGCAGGAAGGCTACAGACCCGACAAGGTGATCGCCTATACGTTTGCCGATCCGGTCGAGACAGGAAATCTGGTCAAGGCACCGGGCGCGGTCTTTCGCAGCCGGGGCGACTGGTACCGCCTGAAGTTCAAGTGCGAGACCGGCGAACGCGGCCTCAAGGTCCGATCGTTCAAGTACAAGGTCGGCGCCAAGGTGCCGCGCGACCAATGGGAGCAATACTACCTCTACGACTGAACTGCCTCAGCCCGGCAGATGCGGCACCGCCTTGCGCTCCGGGAAGAGCTCGTGGATGATCGTCATGCCGATCAGCGACAGCGGCAGCGCCAGCATCGCGCCGACCGCACCCCACATCCAGGTCCAGAAGATGATCGCGATGAAGACGATGAAGGGGTTGATCTCCCACTGCCGTCCCATGAACGCCGGGAAGACGAGGTTTTCCATCAGAAGATGGACGGTAAAGAAGACCGCGGCTGGCGCCAGGGCGACGATGATCGAGTCATGCGTCAGCAAACCGGCGAGCGCCACGGAGGCCGTCATCAGGGTGATGCCGAGATAGGGGATGAAGCTGGAGATGAAGGCGAATATGCCCCACATCACCGGCGATCCCAGGCCGCCGGCGTAGGCGATCACCGTCATCGAGACGCCGAGCACGAGGTAGAGCATGCTCGCGGTGGCGAAGTAATAGCCAAGCACCTCTTCCATGGCGTTCAGCACGCGGATGGCGATCAGCCTCTGGCGCCGGCGCGGAAAGGCGAGGATGATCGTGCGCCGCAGCCGCACGCGGCCGTAGAGGAAGAGCAGCAGGGCGGCAAAGAAGATCATTGCCTGAACGATGGCGGGAGTCAGGCTGGCGGTGAGCACGGCCAGCACGCTGCTGCTGTTTTCCAGGAGCTTTTCCATCGACATGGGCCCGGTCTCGAAGGTGGCGGGGCTGACGTTCAGCCATTCCTGCCGCTCGAGAAGAGGCATCACCCGGTCGATCATTTTCTGAATGATCTCCGGGCCGCTGTTGATGAAGAAGGCGACCGGCTCTGCCAGCGCATTGACCATCAACAGCATCACGAGAGCGACGCCTGACGACAGGATGAGCGCGATCCCGAAGCGCGGAACCCCCATGGCCCCCAGCTTCTCGGCCGCCATCCCGAGGATGATGCCGACGACGATCGCCAGCGTGATGGGGATCAGCACCAGTTTCATGTAGGAGACGAGGGCGAGACCGAGCAGGCAGAAGATGCCGATCAGCGCCCAGCTTGCCGCCACCTCGAGGGCGTCGCGCCCGAGCGGCGAGAAATCCGTGATGTCGCCCTCTTCGGGCGGCATCGCCACCGGCGACTTGGCCACGGGCACGTCTGCCCCTCGCTTCAATTTCTTGCCGTTTGCGCCTGCTATTGCCATGAATTCGGGTCCCCGCTGCGCGCCGTCAACGCATGGCGAATGACCCGGTTCCGCCGCCTATGACGTCAACGTGATGGCAATCCCCCAGGGATCGGCGAGCCTCAGTCCCGCAGGTCCCGGCGTGGTTGCAATCTGCTGCGCGTCAAGGCTCGCCGTCATCCTGTCGAGCATCTGCCTGTCGTTGATGTGCAGCGTATAGCCGGCAAGCCCGGTCATGTTGTCCGCCCGGGAGCCGGCACCGCGGCTGTTCCAGATGTTGGCCGCGATGTGATGGTGATAGCCGCCGCTGGCAAGGAAGCTGGCGCCGGGATAGCGCGCCATCACCGTCAGCCCCATCACGCCGCCGTAGAAGGCCTCCGCCTGCGCCACGTCGCCCACCTGCAGGTGAATATGGCCGATGGCCGTGCCGTCGGCCATGCCGTCCCAGGCCGTCTGCGGCGCATAGGCCAGGAGTTCCCGCAGGTCGAGCCGGTCTGTTGCCATCGCCACCGTGCCGTCCGGGTTATAGGGCCATTCCTCCGGTGGCCGATCATGGTAGATCTCGATGCCGTTGCCCTCCGGGTCGGTAAGGTAGAGCGCCTCGCTGACGAGATGGTCGGAGGCGCCGTCCAGCCGCACGCCGGTCGCTGCGGCATGGGCGAGCCAATGGGCAAGTTCGGCACGCCCGGGCACGAGAAAGGCGGTGTGGAACAGGCCCGCCGCCGTGCGAGGCGCCCGACCGGCATCAGGCCGGTGCAGAAGCGTCAGCAGCGCCCGCCCGCCGGCCCCAAGCACCTGGCCGCTCCGGCTCCGGTCGATCACCCGAAGGCCGATCACCGACTGGTAGTAGGCGGACATCTGATCGAGGTCGGCGACGACGAGCTGCACGTGCTCCACATGGACGGGGCGCGTCAGGGCAAAGATCTCGTCTGGCATGCTCATCTGCTGCGTCTCCGGCGGCTTGTTCCAATTGCTGCGTGATCCTCTCCCATTCCGGCCGTTCATAGAAGTCGCGGAAACGTTGATAGGTCGTTCATCAGGTGTTGACGATCCCGGTCCGGCGCTCGAACCGCCGCCGGGGCGGTCTCGACCCGCCGATGCATCGAACTTGATCACGATCAATGCGCAGGCCTCGGGGAGGACGAGAGTGGTGGCATCCGAAGAGGCGGATCTTCAAGGGGAGGCAGCATGTACAGGACTATCATCGTCGCAATCGACGCCACGGCACCGGAGAAGGCGGACCGCATCGTGCCGCGGGCGAAGGCGCTTCTCCAGGAGGGCGGCGAGCTCGTCCTTCTTGCCGTCGTCGAGGATCTGCCGGGCTATGTGTTGGCGGAGGTGCCGGTGAACATCACTCTCGACGCCCGCAAGGAGGCGGAGGCGGTTCTGACGGGGCTGCGGAACCAGTTCGACGTGCCGACGGCGAAGATCGAGGTGCGCCTCGGCGCCCCGGCGCGGGAAATCCTTTCCAGCGCCGATCATCACAAGGCCGATCTGATCATCCTCGCCTCGCACCGCCCCGATCTTTCCAACTATTTCCTCGGCGCCACGGCCGATCGTATCGTGCGCCACGCCCAATGCTCCGTCCTCGTCGATCGCTGATGACGAACCGGACCCCGAAAGGACTGCCATCCATGGATGTCGACAGGTACGAGACCATTCTGACCGCGCGCCGAGAGGAGCTGCTGGGCCGTCTGCAGAAGATCGAGGCGGATTTCGAAACGCCGCGCAATCCTGATAACGATGATCGCGCCGTGGAGCGCAACAACGACGAGGTGCTCGAGGAGCTGGGCGAGGCGGGGCAGAAGGAGCTGGTTGCCATCGAGGCAGCGCTGAAACGGGTCGCCGCCGGCACCTTCGGCATCTGCGTCACCTGCGGCGAGCCGATCTCGAAGGACCGGCTGGACCTCCTGCCGCACACGCCGTTCTGCAGCACCTGTGCTGCGGCATTGTGACCGCCTTAAACAGATTGTGAAATTTTCCACCGCAATAGATCTTGCCTCGCACCGCTTGTCCGACCATTTTCGCCGAATAAGCGCTGCGAGGACATGCATGTCGAACCCGATCCCGTTTCAAAGGCCCTATGACTTTTACGAGATCGTTGCCGATGGCATCGTTCACGGGGTGGGCATCGTGCTGGCACTGATCGGGGTGACGGCGCTGATCTTTCACGCCACCCTCTGGTCGAGCTACGGCGAGATCGCGGCCGCCTGGGTCTATGGTCTCGGTCTGCTGCTCTGCCTGTCGATCTCGTTCACCTACAACATCTGGCCGCACTCGCGCACCAAGTGGATCCTGCGCCGTTTC
>JBKBXP010000124.1:0-9224 GCA_046314035.1 Pseudorhizobium sp.
GATCCCTTCTCCGGAATGACGGGAATGACGTCCCTCTCCAGCATGCCTTCCAGCAGTCGCACCAGCTCCAGGCGAACGCCCGATGCGCCGCGACCGAGCGAGATCAGCTTGAGCGCCATGATCAGGCGCACGATGTTTTCCGGCAGCGCACTGCCGAGTCCACAGCAATGGGAGAGGATCAGGTTTCGCTGCAGCTTGGCCAGGTCGGCGCTGTCGATCTTGATAGAGGCGAGCTTTCCGAATCCGGTATTGACCCCATAGACGGGGGCATTGCCTGCGGCGATCTCCGCGATGCGCCGGGCGCTCCTCTCAATGCCGGCATCAAAAGAGTCATCGAGCACGGCACTGGCATTGCTCCAGTAGATCTCCGAAAGTTCGGCCAGAGAGACTTTTCCGGGATGGAGTGTAATTGTCATGCCTCTTGTCCCTTGAAAATGCGCTGGTGAAGCGGGTTGAAGCCCATCCGGTACACCAGCTCCGCCGGGCGCTCGATGTCCCAGATAGTGAAGTCCGCCGACTTGCCCGCTTCCAGAGTGCCGGTCTCGCCGAGCAGGCCGAGAGCCCGCGCGGCCTCGCGCGTCGTCCCGGCGAGGCATTCCTCCACCGTCGTCCGGAAGAGGGTCGCCGACATGTTCATGGCAAGAAGCAGGGAGGTCAGGGGAGACGTGCCGGGGTTGCAGTCGGTCGCGACGGCGATCGGCACACCGGCATCGCGCAGCGCCTGGACCGGCGGCTTGCGGGGCTCGTTGATGGCGTAGAAGGCGCCCGGCAGGAGAACGGCGACGGTGCCCGATGTCGCCATGGCGGCGGCGCCTTCGGCGTCGAGATATTCAAGATGATCAGCCGAAAGCGCACCATAGGAGGCCGCCATCCTTGCGCCGCCGAGATCGGAGAGCTGTTCCGCATGCAGCTTGACCGGAAGACCGAGGGCTTTCGCCCTGTCGAAGACGAGACGCATCTCGTCCACGGAAAAGGCGATGCCTTCACAGAAACCGTCGACAGCGTCGATCAGTCCTTCCGCATGGCCCTGCTCCATCCCCGGCAGTACGACCTCGGCAATATAGGCGTCGTTCCGACCCTTGTAGGTGGGAGGCGTGGCGTGCGCCGCGAGATAGGAGGTCACCACCCGGACCGGACGGAGCGTCTCCAGCGCGCGGGCTGCCCGCAGCATGTTGAGTTCGCCGACGATGTTGAGCCCATAGCCCGACTTGATCTCGATCGTGGAAACACCTTCCGCGAGCAGCGTGTCCAGGCGGGGCAGGGCAGCCTTCACCAGGCCATCGACCGAGAGCGCGTTGGTGGCCTTGACCGAGGAGACGATACCGCCGCCGGCGCGGGCGACCTCTTCGTAGGTCGCGCCCTCCAGCCGCATCTCGAACTCCATGGCCCGGTCGCCGCCGAAGACGATGTGGGTATGGCAATCGATCAGCCCCGGCGTGACCCATCGTCCCTCGAGGTCATGAACGATGGCGCCCTCCGCGGCGCGGGGGATTTCGCTGACGCTGCCGACCCACACGATGCGCCCGGCCTCCACCAGGATGGCACCGCCCTCGATGACGCCAAGGCCCGCATGGCTCGGGTCGAGCGTGGCGATGCGTGCATTCGTCCAAAGGGTGCGTTGTCCGTCCATCTGTCGATCTTCCTCTTCCGACCATTAATGTATATACATAGAAGTCTCTTTGACAAGGTCCGGTTTTTCGGGAGAGAACGCCGGTGGACGAATGGAGCTGTAGATGGACCTTATGACCTCAATCCACGCCAGGTCAGCGCTTCTTCCCGAGGGGTGGAAGTCCGACGTCCGCTTTCGGATCGTCGATGGCAGGATCGCGGATGTGCAGACTGGTGTCGAGCCTCAGCAAGAAGACGACCGCCAGTCCGTCGTGGTTCCGGCGCTCGCCAACCTGCACAGCCACGCGTTTCAGCGGGCCATGGCTGGACTGGCGGAAGTTCGCGGGCCTGGGAATGACAGCTTCTGGAGCTGGCGGACCACCATGTATCGCTTCGCCCTGACGATGACGCCCGACCATGTTGAAGCCGTTGCATCGCAGCTCTATGTCGAAATGCTCGAGGCAGGTTTTGCCCGAGTCGGCGAGTTCCACTACCTCCACCACCAGGAGGATGGAACCCACTACGGCGACAGTGCGGAGATGGCGGCGCGCATTGGCGCAGCTTCTGCCGAGACGGGTATCGGGCTCACGCTTCTTCCCGTCTTCTATGCCCATTCCGGCTTCGGCGGACAGCCGCCCGTCGAAGGGCAGCGCCGTTTCATCCACTCGCTGGAGAGCTTCAGCCGGCTGATGGAAGGCTGTGGAAAGCTGGTCGGCTCGCTTCCGGGAGCCGTGCTGGGCATCGCACCCCACAGTCTCAGGGCCGTGACGGAGCAGGAACTGGTTGAGCTGATTCCGCTTGCGGGCGCCGGGCCGATCCATATTCACGTGGCCGAGCAGGTGAAGGAGGTCGAGGATTGTCTCGCCTGGTCAGGCGCGCGGCCGGTGGAATGGCTGCTCGACAGGATGCCGGTGGACGATCGCTGGTGCCTCATCCACGCAACGCACATGTCCGACGCGGAAACGCAGCGCATGGCGAGAAGTGGTGCCATCGCGGGCCTCTGCCCCATCACCGAAGCCAACCTTGGTGATGGGGTGTTCAATGCCCCGCTGTTCCTGGCGGAGGGCGGACGCTATGGCGTCGGATCAGACTCGAATGTTCTTGTTTCGGTGCCGGAAGAGCTTCGGACGCTGGAATACTCGCAGCGTCTGACTCGTCGCAGCCGAAACGTCATCGCGGACGCCGGCGGCTCCACCGGGAGAAAGCTGTTCGAGACGGCGCACCTCGGCGGCGGTGCCGCACTGCAGTCGAAGGCAGGTCTTTGCGTGGGCGGCGACGCCGATATCGTCTCGCTCGATGCAAGCGCCGTTCCCTACCTCCAGGAGGACCGGCTGCTCGACCACTGGATCGTTGCGGGCGTCGTCTCCGTCGAAGCGGTCTGGGCCCGTGGCCGCAAGCAGGTCTCGGGGGGGCGCCACATCCGGCGGGACGCCATCGAGACACGGTTTCGAGCGACCATGGCGGATCTCCTGCGGGCGTAGAGGGCTCGCCGGAGGCAGGCGACAATTCCTGTCCTGTGCCGGCTCCTGCTGTGCTAAACCGGACACTCGTTGATTGAAAGCACCCATACGTGACGGCGGCAATTTCCCCCAACCTGACCCTGCACCAGCGCATACTGAGCGACGTAGAAGGCAAGATCGTCTCCGGTGAATGGCCGCCTGGCCATCGTCTTCCCTTCGAGGTCGAACTGGCCGCTCAATACGATTGCTCGCGCATGACCGTGAACAAGGTCATGACGCAACTGGCCAAATCCGGCCTGATCAAGCGGCGAAAGAAGTCCGGGAGCTTCGTGGCGCGGCCCCAGGCGCAGTCCGCGGTGCTGGAGATCACCGACATCGAAGCCGAGGTCAGGTCTCTGAACCTGCCCTATTCGTTTGCGGTCAAGCATAGAGCGATACGGCCGGCGGCCGGCGGTGACCTGCAGGTCTTCGACGTGAGCACGCCGACGGACGTTCTGGAGATCGTCTGCATCCACTTTGCCGGCGAACGACAGTTCTGCGTCGAGGAACGCCTGATCAACCTCACCAATGTCCCCGACGCGGCGGAGGCGGATTTCGACAGGGTCTCGCCGGGACAGTGGCTGCTCGGCGAGGTGCCATGGAGTACTGCGGAACACCGCATCCGAGCAGTTGCTGCATCTGCCGAGATGGCTGCGATGCTCGACATTGCGAAGGCGAGCCCCTGTCTCCTGATCGAACGGCGAACCTGGAGCGGTTCCGGCCCACTGACCTATGTCCGACTTACCTATCCCGGTGATAGCCATTCGCTGGTCGCCAGGTTCACTCCCGCCTCCTGACTGCCCATCATCCCTCGGGACCGCGCGTTTGCGGAGCGAGCAGTTCGGGTTGCCTCACACCAACAGCCGCTTGGCGAGGACGGGTTTTCTGATCCGGCGCAGCACGAAGAACGTAAAGATGGGATAACAGCCGTCGAGTGTTCGATCGGCTCGGGCCATCCAGGAAGCTTCAAGGCGCCACATGAACCAGAAGACGAAGCAGATCACGGTCTGGTTTGACGGCAACTGTCCGCTTTGCCGGCGGGAGATCGCGCTGATGCGGCGGCTCGACCGGCGTGTTGCGATCTGTTTCGTCGACGCTGGCGATCCGAATACGACCTGCCCGGTGGACAGAGGCGAGATGCTGGCCCGCTTTCATGCCGAGGAAGACGGAAAGCTCTTTTCGGGAGCCGCCGCGTTTGCCGCCATGTGGCGTGCCATCCCGCTTCTGCGCCCGCTGGGGCTGATGGCCGGCTGGCGGCCCCTCACACCCGTTTTCGAAGCTGCCTATCGCCATTTTCTGCGGGTGCGGCCCCGTCTGCAAAGGCTGGTGCGATGAGCAGGGACCGCTATCGCCCGGTTCCCCAGAGCCGCCTGGGGCGGCTTGCAGCCTTCGGACAGCTTGCCGGCGGGGTCGCGTCCGGCGTTCTGGCAGAGGGTCTCACCCGTCTGGCGCAGGGCGAACGGCCGCATCTTCGCGATCTGCTGCTGACGCCCACGAATGCGCGCCGGGTCACCGATCAGCTTTCGCGCCTGCGTGGCGCGGCCATGAAGCTCGGCCAGATGATCTCGCTCGATCCGGGCGACGTCCTGCCGCCCGAACTGACTGCCATTCTCGGCCAGCTGCGGGATGCGGCCCACTTCATGCCGGATAGCCAGCTTCGGGCAGCCCTGGCGTCGGCCTGGGGCCCCCACTGGCGTAGCCAGTTTTCCCGGTTCGACATGGTGCCGATCGCTGCAGCCTCGATCGGGCAGGTGCACCGTGCGGTCCTGGCGTCCGGCCAGGAGCTCGCCGTGAAGGTGCAGTATCCCGGCGTCGTCACCAGCATCGATGCCGATATCGACAATGTCGCAACGCTTCTGCGGATGTCCGGTCTCTTGCCGTCGAACCTGGATATCAAGGCGCATCTGGCGGAGGCGAAACGGCAGCTTCACGAGGAGGCGGACTATCTGCGCGAAGCCAACCAGATGCGACGCTACCGGGCGCTTCTTGCCGATGATCCACGCTTCGTGGTTCCCGAACCTGTCGAGGCGCTGTTGCGGCCGACCATCCTGCCGATGGACTTTCTTCCCGGCTCTCCCATCGAAGCACTGGCGGCAGCACCGGAGCCGCAGCGAAACGCTGCGCTGTCGGCCATCGTCGGACTGGTGCTGCGGGAATTGTTTGAATTCGGCCTGATGCAGACGGATCCGAATTTTGCAAATTTCCTGTGGCAGGCCGACAGTGAACGTATCGTGCTTCTCGACTTCGGAGCCACGCGTGCCGTCTCACCGGACAGCGCAGCGGACTACCGTCGCCTCCTGCGGGCGGGCCTGAGCGGGAGCGTCGATGAGGTGAGAGACGCCTTGCTGGCGATGGATTATCTGTCGCGGGCGCAGGTGCAGCGGCACGGCGCAGAGATCGACGCAATGATCCGCATCGTGCTGGATCACGTTCACGCAGATCCCGACGGCATGGTCGATTTCTCAGACCGCGGCCCGCTGGCGCATGTCCGCGATCGGGCGGCTCCTATCCTTGCCGACAGGACGGGCTGGAGCCTGCCTTCTCCCGACAAGATGTTCCTGCAGCGCAAGATCAGCGGCACGGCGCTGATGTGCATGAACACGCGCGTCAGGCTGCCGCTGTTGCCGATGCTGAAGCGCTACGCCTGACCGAAGGGTGCCACCGTGGCGGCTAACCCGGTCGAGCAGGTGAAGGGTGGCTCCCAGGAGAGTGTTTCGCGTGTTGCGCTGATATCAACCTCGAGACTGTCCAGGATACGCTCGACGGCCGGCCCTCGACCGGCCAGAGAACCCAGCAGTCTCAGCGCCGCAGGAGACACCGGAACGCTTCTCGGCTTTTGGCCGAAGGCAGAGGTGAGCGTGGACAGAAGCTCGTGGCTGGAGATTGCCTCGCCATCGCTGACCAGAAAGGTCCGGCCGGCGGCATCCGGGTGTTCGAGTGTGGTGATCACGAGGTCGCAGAGGTTCCCGACATAGACGAGCGACCGCCTGTTCTTTACCTTCGAGAAGATCGACGGCGCGCCACTCGCTGCCCATCGCATCAGGCTGCGGAAATTGCCGCCGACGCCGGGCCCATAGACCAGGGGCGGGCGGATGATGACGATTTCCAGTCGTGTTTCCCGGCCAATGTCCTCCAATGCGGCCTCTGCCTCGGCTTTGGAAACCGCGTAGGGATCCTGCGGGTTCGGCGGATCGTCGGCGGTGAACGGTTTACCGGGTGCCGTCCGCTCGCCGTTCACCTTGATCGAGCTCACGAACACGAAGCGTTTCACACCGGCTTCGGCGGCTTGCCGGGCGAGGTTGACCGTCGCATCGACATTGGCCTGGCGAAACTGGGCGAGAGGGTCTTCGGCGGTCTCCCGCATGACATGCACGCGAGCCGCCAGATGGACGACCGTCGTCACGCCTTTCAGATGCTCACGCCAATCGCTCTCAGGGCCATAGGAGGGGACGCGGATCAGGCCGGGCAAGGCCTGGCGGCTCACGCCGCGCGCCGGCAGATCGCGCCGGTTGAGGTCGCGCAACAGGTGCGCGCCGATGAAGCCTGACGCGCCGGTGACGAGTGTCGTGTGCAAGAGGCTGTCCTCCAGTGCCGCAGTGCATCAGCCAAGCGAGGCATTCGGGACGGCGGTGGTTTCGGCGGTGATCAGGCTGAACAGCAGACGCCGCGCCAGTTCCTCGTCTTCGACCGCAACCGCGTCCTTCAGCTCTCCGAGCCAGACGGCCATGTCGTAGCGGGTGATGGCTGCGGAATCGGCGCGCTGGATCTTCGGATGGCGGGTCGGTTCGGCGTTTTTGCGGTCGTAGAACAGCTCCTCGAAAAGCTTCTCGCCCGGCCGCTTGCCGATCACCTCGATGGCGATGCCGTTTTCCGGGTTGCTGCTGTCGCGCACCTGGAAGCCCGCCAGCCGGATCATGTTCTCCACCAGATCGCCGATGCGCACCGGCTCGCCCATGTCGAGAAGGAAGACGTCGCCGCCGCCGGAGAGGGCTCCGGCCTGGACGATCAGTTCGGCCGCCTCCGGGATCGACATGAAATAGCGTGTCATGTCGGGATCGGTCACCGTGACGGGCCCGCCCTTGGCGATCTGCTGCTTGAAGAGCGGAACGACCGACCCGTTCGAGCCGATGACATTGCCGAAACGGACGGCGCAGAAGACCTGACTGCCAGCCCGGCTTTGCGCCTCCATCGCCTTCTGGCGCACGATGAGCTCCGCCCAGCGCTTTGTCGCGCCCATGACATTGGTCGGCCGGACCGCCTTGTCGGAGGAGATCAGCACGAAGCTTTCGACATTTTCCTCGCCGGCCACCGTCGCGACGGTCAAGGTGCCGAAGACGTTGTTGCGAATACCTTCCAGGACATTTGCCTCGACAAGCGGCACATGCTTGTGGGCGGCGGCATGATAGACCACCTGGACGCCATTCGTCCGCAGCGCGCGGCGAACCGTCGCTTCCTCGGTCACCGATCCCAGCACGGGAACGATCTGATGGTCTCCCGTCGAGCGCAACTCCTGCTCGATCTGGTAGAGCGCGTATTCGCTTGCCTCGAGAAGCACCAGCTTCTTCGGGTTCCAACGGATGATCAAACGACAGAGTTCAGAGCCGATCGAACCGCCGGCGCCGGTGACCATGACGACCTTGCCCGTGAGTGCCTGACCCAGGAGCTCCCTGTCCGGAGGGACGAAGGAGCGACCGAGCAGTTCGTCGATATCGATCTCGCGGATCTGGTTGACGATGTACCTGCCGTCGACGAGGTCGGAAATGTCCGGCAGGGTACGCACGCGCACGCCGAGGCCGGTGACCGTGGCAATCACGCTCTGGCGCTTGTCGGCGCGGATGGACGACATGCTGAGCACGATTTCCTTGATCCCGTATCGGTCGATCAGGGTCGGCAGATCGCTCGCAGGAAAGACCCGGTAGCCGGCAATGTCGCGCCCCTGATTGGCCGGATCGTCATCGATGACGCCCATGACGTAGCGATTGCCGTGTCCCCTTAGAGCTTGCGCGAGCTGGGCGGCGGATGGTCCCGCGCCATAGATGAAGATCGGCTCCTCGTCGCGGCGAAGACCGGTGCCGGTGTTCAAGATCCACTTCGCCCCGAAGCGCATGCCGCCGATCAGCAGTGTGCCGAGGATGAAGTAGAGAAAGGGTACGGAGCGCGGAACGATGCCTTGCCCGGCCATCTCCATCAGGAAGATGATGATGACCCAGGTCATCGTCGAGATCAGCATGGCCCGGAAGATCGTCCAGATGGCGGCCTCGGGCAGATAGCGGATGACCGAACGGTAAAGCCCTAGACGAATGAAGACCGGGATGGCGATCATGGGCGCCAGGGCGGCAAGGATCATGCGTTCCGTGCTGATATAAGGCGTCCATTCCGCAAGCCGGATCGCATAGGCGCCCCAAAGCGCTGCCATCAGCGCCAGAGCGTCGAGGCCGATCATCAGAATGCGCTTCCAGACCCGGGGCGTGCGGACGATCTGGTCACGGATCCGTCGAACCAAGGGGTGGTCTGTCATGTTCGAAGACATCATTTGTGCTTACGCATACCCATGCTCACCGTTGTCGTCGCGGCCAATGCAGTCATTGAACCTATCAGTGTTTCACGCCTGCCGCGCGGGCGACCTTTATGGCCGTCATGAAGAGGATGCGCAAATCGAAAAGCAGGCTCCGTCTCCTGAGGTAATCCGCATCCAGCGCGACCTTTTCGGGTATGGCCAGTTCGTCCCGACCATTCACCTGTGCCCAGCCGGTCACTCCGGGCAGCAGTTTATGCACGTTCTCTGCGGTTCGCGCGGCGATCAGATCATCCTGGTTAAAGAGGGCAGGACGAGGGCCGACCAGGCTCATGTCACCCTTGAGGACGCACCAGAGTTGCGGCAGTTCATCCAGGCTCGTCTTGCGCAGGAAGCCGCCGATCGGCGTCAAATGCCGGGCCGCGTCCGTCAGCAGATGTGTCGCAACGACGGGAGTGTCCGTGCGCATGGTCCGGAACTTCGGCATCAGGAAAATATGGTTGTCGCGCCCGACGCGCTTCGACCAGTAGAGAGCAGGTCCCGGCGACGTGGAGCGCACCGCCACCGCTACGGCGATCATGGGAAGCGCCAGCAGCACCAGT
>JBKBXP010000125.1:0-9121 GCA_046314035.1 Pseudorhizobium sp.
CCGGGGCATGATCCCCCGGATCATGCCCTGTTCGGCGCGCTCTCATCGAAACCTGGAAAGCGCCGCTGGTATTTGGCGATCAGTTGCGGGTCGAAGCTGGCTTGCCGGTCGCGCGGTACGTCGATCGCCAACTTACCGGTATCGGTCGTGATCGTCTTCCGACCGTAACCGTTGCGGCTGTTGCCCGCGCCAACTTCACCGGCGAGGTGATGGTCCATCTCGGCATTCAACGCGCGCTCGGTCAGCGCCTTCTTCAGCGCGTCGAGCAGGCCACCCTGCGCCAAAGCGGTGCCCGCGTCACCGCCCGCCAGCAACTGGTCCAGTACCTCGTTTGGTATCGCAGGCTCTTTGCGTCGGGACATATCGGGTCTCCTTCTTTCCCGTTATGCCCGCCCGCACACGAAATTCCTGACACTCCCGACGGTGTTGTAGTGACGGCGCCACGCCTCGATCAGTACCCTTGCTTCAGCGAGGCTGTAGAAGATCTCGCCGTTGAGCAGCTCATCGCGCAGCGAGCCGTTGAAGCTCTCGTTGTAGCCATTCTCCCACGGCGAACCCGGCACGATGTACAGCGTCTTCACGCCAACCTGCCCGAGCCATTTCTGAACCGCGGTAGCGATGAACTCGCTGCCATTATCCGATCTGATATGCGCGGGCGGACCCCTCGCGATGAACAGGTCGGCAAGCGCTGCCAGCACGTCTTCGTGTCGAAGCTGGCGCGCGACGACCAGTGCCAGGCATTCCCTGCTGGCCTCATCGATGATGGTCAGTATCCGGAACTTGCGCCCGTCATGCGTCCGCGCTTCGACGAAGTCATACGCCCACACATGCCCCGGATACTCCGGTCGCAGCCGGATGCACGAGCCGTCGTTCAACCATAGCCGGCCACGTTTAGGTTGCTTCTGCGGCACCTTGAGGCCTTCGCGCCGCCAGATCCGCTCCACCCGTTTATGGTTCACCGACCAGCCCGCCGCATGCAGCAGTGCGGTTACCCGGCGGTAGCCGTAGCGCCCGTACTGCCTGGCCAGCGCGACGATGTCGTCGGTCAGCACCTCTTCGTCATCTGCCCCGCATGGCACCTTGCGCTGTGTCGACCGGTGCTGCCCCAGCACGCGGCACACGCGCCGCTCGGATACGTCCAGCACCTCTCGCACCTGGTCGATGCAGCGTCGGCGTCGCGCGGGGCTCAGAAGTTTCCCCGCGCCGCCTCCTGTAGAATCAACTTGTCCAGTGTCAGGTCGGAGATCGCACGCCGCAGCCGCAGGTTCTCCTTCTCCAGATCTTTCATCCGACGCGCCTGATCCGTCTTCAAGCCGCCGTACTCCTTGCGCCAGCGGTAGTAGGTCTGCTCGCTGACCGCGATCCGCCGGCATGCCTCAGCGGTCGTCCCGCCCTGGCCCAGCATGATCTCGACCTCACGCAGCTTCCCGATGATCTCCTCAGGCTTGTGCTTCTTGGCAGGCATGCGTCGTCCCTTCCTTGATCCAGACTGTCATAGTCGATGGACCACTCAGAAGGGGGCAGCTCACGTCTTAGTGGCTTGGTGCAAACCGCCCAAACCATCATCGCGCAGACTTTTGCACGTGACGTCTCATTCCGGTTCCGTTTGCTCTCTCTATATCATAGGAGTGCTGGTCTATGCACAAGCCGCATCCCTTCCGGCGGATATCATCGCCAAGTTTGCCCTTTTTCCTTTTGGCCGGGTTGCTCGCCATTCTTTGGTTGGCTGGTGGCTCCGCGCGCGCGGATGTGCCAGGACAGATGGTCGTCCGTACCGCGGCATGGGGGGCCTTGATGGTCTATGCCCTGTTCGGCCCGCGGCTGTACCGGTCGGAGTTGCGTCCAGTGGTCCTGCTGCTCCTGGCTAGCATCGGCCTCGTGGTGTTGCAGTTGATCCCGCTTCCACCCGGTATTTGGTGGGCGTTGCCGGGACGTTCGGCATTGGATGGCGTGACTGTGGTAGATGGCCAGGTCGCCTCGTGGCGCCCGCTGGCAATCGTGCCGGGGGCGGCGGTGAACGCTCTGTCGTCACTTGTCATTCCCTTTGCGATATTGGTGCTCGCGATGGGGTTGCGCGAAGATGAGTGGGCATGGATGCCAAGTCTTGTGTTGAGCCTCGTCATAGCGGCCGCGGTCATTGGTTTGCTGCAATTGTCGGGCGCGGGATTTAGCAATCCTCTCATCAATGGCACTCCTGGACAGATGGGCGGTAATTTCGCCAATCGGAATCACTTGGCTTTGTTTCTCGCGCTGGGCTGTTTGATCGCGCCGGTCTGGGCTTTTTCAGGCGGGCGGCGCATGGGGTGGCGTTCCCCCGTCGCAATCGCGCTCGTCCTGCTGTTTTTGCTGGCTATTCTGGCGAGCGGATCTCGTGGGGGTGCCTTGGTAGGCATTATGGCGCTTCCCATCGCAATGCTATTGGCAAAGCGGGGTATTCAAAACGGATTGCGTCGCGCTCCCCGTTGGGTATTTCCGGCGATCATGGCGGCAATTTTTGCGATTATCGTGGTCTTTGTCCTCTTTAGCGTGGCCACCGACCGAGCCATGTCATTCGATCGCCTGTTTCTGGTCGATCAAGGGCAGGACATGCGTATACGCGGCCTTCCCGTCGTGTTGTCGATGATAGGCACATACATGCCCATCGGAAGCGGATTTGGTGGTTTTGATCCGATATTCCGAATGTCTGAACCAGTAAGTTTGTTAAAGCCGACATATTTCAATCATGCGCATAACGACCTTATTGAAATTGCGCTGGACGGCGGGGTAATGGGCATTGCCTTATTGCTGTCAGCGGTGACGTGGTGGGGGATCGCTAGTGTGCGAGCATGGCGTGGGGGCACGCCGATGGCGCGCCTGGGATCGGCGATTTTATTGCTGGTACTCATTGCCAGCGTATTCGATTATCCGGCGCGAACACCTATGATAATGGCAGTCATTATCATGGCCGCCATTTGGCTGGCCGAGCCGCGACGGGAAACGGCACGGTGAGCTTTACCGGGCGGTAATGGCTAACTATAGGCTGCACTCTCTTGTATCCATCGCGGACTCTCCAGCGCATGCGTAAGCTTTGTATCGCCTTCCTTATAGCAAACGCTCTTGCTGGATGTGCCCATTACGAACCCCTGCAGACGACCGAACGCCTCAAGGTCGTCGAGGGCAGTTCGACTTTGCCTCCTCCGGGTCGGGGGGACCTCATCGCTGCTGACCGGCCTGCACTGATCGGGCCGCTCGATACGATTCAGGTCGACGTCTTCAACGTCCCGGATTTGAGCCGCGAGATGCAGGTCGATGCCAGTGGGCGGATTGCCATGCCGCTGGCGGGAACGATCGATGCACGTGGCAAGACGGCTGAAGAACTGGCTCGGTCGATACAAACTGCATTGCGCGCTCGCTACGTCCGCAATCCTGAAGTCACCGTAAACATCAAGAGTTCGGTGAGCCAGGTCGTGACGATTGACGGACAGGTCGTGGAGCCGGGTTTATATCCCGTAACCAACCAGATGACGTTGCTGCGTGTTATTGCCTCGGCAAAGGGCTTGACCGAATTTGCCAGGGCGGAGGACGTTGTTATCTTGCGTACCGTTGGTGATAAGCGGATGGCTGGACTATACAATGTTTCGGAAATCCGTCGTGGAGCTTATGACGATCCGCCCGTCTACGCGAACGATGTCATCGTCGTCGGAGATTCGCCACAGCGTCGCATGTTCCGTGATTTTGTTGCGATTTCTCCGCTACTTGCTGCTCCGCTGATCGCGGTCCTGAATTAAGGCCCTGCACGACATGAATTTGGTCACATCAAGTCCGAGCGGCGTTGTTGCCCCGTTCTTTCCGCCTTCTGCAAAGGCGAACGAGATGCCGGCAATTCGCCAGTATCTACGCATTGCAATGCGTTGGCGTTATGTCATTTTGGGGGCCGTGGCAGCGTGCGTCCTGCTGGGTTTTATCGCGACGTTGATGATGACGCCGCAATACACTGCGACCGCCACGATCGAAATCTCGCGAGAGTCCAGTCAGGTAACGAACTTCCAGGGCGTTGAGCGTGAAACCAGCGTTGCCGACCAGGAATTTTACCAGACGCAATATGGGCTGCTGCAGTCTCGAGCGCTTTCCGAACGGGTCGCTACGCAGTTGCGCCTAGTGGACGACCCGAAGTTTTTCGAGCGATTCGGGGTTTCCCCGAATAGTCCGACGTTTCAGTTGGTCGATGGGCGTTATTCTGCGACTGGCCGTACAGACCGTCAACGCATCGCGGGCGAAATTCTGCTCAAGCATCTTGATGTTGCACCTACCCGGCTGTCGCGTCTGGTTGATATTCGCTTCACCAGCCCTGATCCTGACTTCTCGGCCCAGGTCGTCAACGCGTGGTCGGATGCCTTCATCAGGACTAATCTTGAACGAAAGATACAGGCGACGTCATATGGCAGAAATCTGTTGCAGCGGCAGCTGACGCAGCAGAAAGAGCGGCTTGATGAAAGCCAGCGTCAGCTGGTCGGCTATGCCTCGCAAGAGCGGATCATCAACCTGCCCGCGCAATCAGGTGCCGATGGTTCGACCTCAGAACGCTCGATCGTCGCTGATGACTTGGCATCGCTCAATACTGCGCTGAGCCAAGCGACTGCGGAACGTATTGCTGCCGAAGCGCGATATCGTGAGAGCGGTCGTGCCGGCGCGTCGACGGAAGCACTGCGCAACCAAGCTATCAATTCGCTGCGCCAGCGTCGTGCGGAATATGCCGCCGACTATCAAAAGCTTCTGACCCAGTTTGAGCCGGAATATCCGGCTGCGAAAGCGTTGAAATCACAGATTGATCAGCTGGACCGGAGTCTCGCCAATGAAGAGCGGCGAGTCACGGGATCAATCGAAACCGATTATCGCGGGGCGGTCGAACGCGAACGCGCGCTTAACGCGCGCGTCGAGCAGCTTAAGAGTAGTTATCTAGATCTGCGTCGCCGTTCGATTCAGTACAATATCTACCAACAAGAAGTCGATACGAACCGCGCTCTTTATGATGGGTTGCTGCAGCGGTTTAAAGAGATTGGCGTTGCCAGCGGCGTGGGTGTCAACAACGTATCAGTGGTCGATCAAGCGGATGTTCCGCAGAAACCATCGTCGCCGCGATTGTTGATCAATTTGGCAGTATCCCTTGTTGCGGGTCTTGCCATTGGTGTGGCACTGGCCTTTGCTTTAGAACAGATGGACGACGCGATCGCCGATCCAGCGGAGGTCGAGCGCCGGCTGGGCCTGCCGTTGCTGGGATCGGTGCCTAAGGTTGATGGAGCACCTCGTGAGGTATTGCTCGATCGCAAGTCCGATCTGGTCGATGCCTATCTGGCCATTCAGACGAACTTGGCCTTCACAACTGCGCATGGTGTGCCGCGTTCACTGTCGGTGACGTCCACCCGACCGGCCGAAGGCAAGTCGACGACCGCACTGGCACTTGCGACTATGCTGGCACGCAGTGGCAAACGAGTCATTCTGGTTGATGGTGACATGCGCTCACCATCGGTCCATCATCTTGGCGGTGTGGGCCACGACCATGGGCTCAGCAATTTCCTAGCCGGGCAAAATGACATTACGGCGCTAACCTTCGACATGTCTAACCTTGGCTTCACCGCCATGTCGGCCGGTCCGATTCCACCCAATGCGGCTGAGTTGTTGACCGGTGATCGTCTCGCGTTGCTGATCGAACGACTGCATGAGCATTTTGACCATGTCTTGATTGACAGTCCACCAGTTATGGGGCTGGCGGATGCTCCGCTGATTGCGAGCCAAGTAGAAGGCGTTGTTTACGCAGTGGAATCGCACGGCATCCGCTCGACGTTGGTCAAGACAGCATTGGCGCGGCTTGCCTCGGCCAATGCGCATATTGTCGGTGGTGTTCTCACCAAGTTCGAGGCGCGTAAGGCTCATTATGGCTATGGTTACGAATATGGCTATGGCTATGGCCGTGACAGGGCAACTGAGGCCCAGGACTGATGACTCGCCGCAGCAGTCGTCCCCGGCGGTCGGGGGCCGAGTTGGCGGTTCGTGGCGTGTTGGCGGTCATGGCGGCGGGGCTGGGCACCGCGTCTATCGCACATTCGCTAGCCTATATGATCCGCGGAAGCGATCCCGAACAGGCCCATATGCTGGCGGGATGGGATGGGCGGATCACGGCGCTACTGTCAGAGCAGTTGTCGGGACCTGAAGCGAGTACTCAAGATCGAAAGCGGTCGGACTATCTCGCCCGGCTTGCGTTGCGACAAGATCCGACAGCCGTCGCTGCGGTCGCGACACTGGGTTTGAACGCGCAGCTGCGGGGGGATACGCCCTCAGCACGAAGCTTTTTTGCCTATTCTCAAAGACTGTCCCGACGCGATTTACGAACGCAATTATGGGCGATCGAGGACGCGGTCGCCCGGGGCGATGTCCCGACTGTACTTCGGAACTATGATATCGCTCTAAGAACCTCACGGGTTGCATCCGATCTGCTATTTCCAGTGCTGGCACTGGCGATCAATGAGTCTGAAATTCGCAAACAGCTGGTCGCAACCATGGCTAACCGCCCAATGTGGAACGACGCGTTCTTGGGATATGTTGCGGGCAATGGCCCCGACGCACGAGCCGCCGCCAGTTTGTTTCAAGCGCTGCATCGCAGGGGTATCGTCCCACCTTCCAGTACAGTTCCATCGTTGGTCGGGCGATTGCTGGCTGAGGATAGTCTCGAGGAAGCTTGGGGTCTTTACGCCACCATGGTTCCCGGCGCGGACCGACGCATATCACGTGATCCCAATTTTACTGCAAACACGGCATTACCTACCCCATTCGACTGGCAGCCTATAGACGATGGCAGCGTTTCGACGTCGATCCAGCGTGGAGAACGCAAAGGCGTTTTTGACTTTGCTGTGCCATCAAATCTCGGCGGTCCGCTTTTGCAGCAAACACAATTGTTACCCCCTGGCGAGTACGTGGTGGAAGGGCGCAGTATTGGAATTGACCAAGCAGATGCCGCTTTGCCGTATTGGACGCTGACCTGCACCACGGGGCGCGAGCTCGGCCGTGTTGCGGTCCTTAATTCGAGGGTGGCCAAGGGGCGTTTTGCCGGGCGTTTCGTGGTGCCAGTGGGATGTCCGATGCAGCAATTGCAATTTGTGGCGCGAGCGTCGAATGACCCGTCTGGGGTTACAGGACAGATTGACGAAGTTCGGTTGCGCCCCCTAGAGGCTGTTATGAACTTGCGGCGAAGGCAGCGGCCTGTTTCATCATGAGGCAGGCGAAGGCGACGACGTGAAGTCCAGCGAGTGTTTCGGCGTAGCGTTCATAGTCTTTGACGAGGCGTCGGAAGCGGGTTGCCCAGGCGAATGACCGTTCGACGACCCAGCGGCGCGGCAGGAGGACGAACCCGCGTTTGGCCTCGGGCAGTTTGACGACTTCCAGCGCGATGCCATGGGCAGTTGCGGCCTTCGCGGCACGCTGGCCCGTATAGCCTTGGTCGACATACGCGATGTCGACGGTATCGCCCGTGACGGCCTGCACGGTCCGTGCGAGGCGTTCCACTTCGCCGCGATCCTCGGCACTGGCTGGCGTCACATGCAAGGCGAGCAGATGCCCCAGCGTATCGACGGCCATGTGGATCTTCGACCCTTTCTTGCGCTTGGCCCCGTCATAGCCTGCGCGCTCGCCACTCTCGGGCGTGGAGCGCAGTGTCCGGCTGTCGATGATCGCAGCAGTCGGCTCGGCTTTGCGCCCCATCGCCAGGCGCAGCACAGCGCGCAGATCGTCCACCAGCGCCTCGAAGCAACCCGCCGCCAGCCAGCGTTGCGTCTGCTAGTACACCGCCGCCCATGGCGGCAGATCATTGGGCATCCACCGCCACGGCGCACCCGTCTTCACGATGTAGCGCAGACCGTTGAATACCTCGCGCAGATCATGCTCCCGCTGCCCGGCATCCTCGCGCTGCAACAGCAGGTAGGGCGCGATCAGCGACCATTCTTCATCACTGACGTCGGATGGATACGGCTTGCGGCAAATGCTCATCCAATACCCGATGAATCAGACCCACCTCCAAGTCCATAACAGCCTCTAGGGAGCTGATGATAAGTATATCGCTAGCTCCTGCCCAAAAATGCCTTTTGGGAGGAAATGAGGTGGGAAGCGGCGAAAGCATAGCTGACGCTAAGTGCGGGTAAACTATGTCAATTGAGGCATCAGCGAAGCTGGTAACGCGCTCGCCATCTGGTGACGTTCTCCCTGTTTTTTCATCCATGCTGAATGAGAGTTTTCCGGCCCTTTGAAGCCTGCGGGCAAGGAACTGGGACGTGAAGAAGTCGAGGTACACGGAAGAGCAGATCGCCTTTGCGCTGAAGCAAGCGGAGACGGGCACGCCGGTGGCGGAGGTCATCCGCCGTATGGGCGTATCGGAGCAGACATTTTACCACTGAAAGAAGGTGTATGGCGAGCTGCGGCGGGTCAAGCAACTCGAGGACGAGAACCGCAAACTGAAGCAGCTCGTCGCGGATCTGAGCCTGGACAAGCATATCCTGCAGGATGTGCTGGCAAAAAAGCTCTGACGCCTGGGCGACGGCGCGAGATCGTCGCGCACGTCCAGGCGTCCCACGGCGTCAGCGAGCGGCGCAGTTGCCTCGCGCTCGGCGTCGACCGCTCATCGGTGCGCTACGTGTCGCACAAGCCGGACCAGGCGCCGCTGCGGCTGCGCATCCACGATCTGGCGGCAGCACGGGTGCGCTATGGCTATTTCCGAATCTACATTCTGCTACGCAGGGAGGGCTGGCTGGTGAACCACAAGCGGGTCTATCGGCTCTACCGGGAGGACGGGTTGAGCCTTCGGCTCAAGCGCCCCCGTCGCAACGTCAGCGCGGCGAACCGCGAACGCCAGCCTGCGGCCTCGGCGCCCAACGAGATGTGGTCGATGGACTTTGTCTCGGATGCCTTGTTCGATGGCCGGCGGCTGCGGGCACTGACGGTGGTCGATGCGTTCACCCGCGAGGCGCTGGCGATTGATGTCGACCAGGGCATCAAGGGCGAGCAGGTTGTCGCGGCGGTGACGCGGATCGCGTCAGTACGTGGTGCGCCGAAGACCATTCGGGTCGACAATGGCCCGGAGTTCATCTCGAAGGCGCTC
>JBKBXP010000126.1:0-9096 GCA_046314035.1 Pseudorhizobium sp.
CGGAACGGCATACACTCACCAAGATCATCATCCCGCAGGCGCTGAGGATCATCATTCCCCCGATGACGTCGCAGTACCTGTCGACCGTGAAGAACACCACCCTCGCGCTTGCCGTCGGATATCCAGAGCTCGGCCTCGTCGTAGGCACCGTGATCAACCAGACCGGCCAGGCGATCGAAAGCATCGGGCTGCTGCTCGGCATCTTCCTGACCATCAGCATTGCCGTCTCGCTGTTCATGAACTGGTACAATGCGCATGTCGCATTGGTGGAGGCACGATGACCGTGATCGACATCGCCCCGACGGTTGCCCACATCGCCCCGTCCGCTCCGCCAAGGCCACCGCGCAAGCCGATCCTGCAGCTCTTCTTCGGCGACTTGGTGGCGTCGATCCTGACCGTCTCCACCGGCTTCCTGCTGATCCTGATGATCCCGGCTCTGAACTGGGCCGTCCTGGACGCGGTATGGGCCACCGACGACCCCTCCACCTGCCGCGACGGCGGTGCCTGCTGGGCCTTCATCGCGGCGAAATTCCGCTTCATCATCTTCGGCGTCTACCCGCCGGACGAGCAATGGCGACCGCTTCTGGTCATGGGCCTGATCCTGGCGATGATCCTCGCCTCGCTCTCTCCCAGGCTGTGGGGCCAGAGACTGATCGCTGTCTGGTTCGCGTCCGTGGCCGTCATGCTCAGTCTGATGTGGGGCGGTTTTCTCGGCATGACACCGGTACCGACCTCGAGCTGGGGCGGACTGCCGGTGACGCTGCTGCTTGCCTTGCTGTCCCTCGGCCTCGGCTTCCCCTTCGCGGTTTTCCTTGCGCTTGGGAGACGTTCATCCCTGCCAATCCCGCGCATGTTGTCCCTGATGACGATCGAGCTGGTCCGTGGTCTGCCGCTGGTGGGGCTGCTGTTCGTGGCGTCGATCCTGCTCCCGCTGCTTCTCCCGGCCGGCTGGTCGATCGACAAGCTCGGCCGCACGCTGGCGGCGCTGACGGTCTTTGCCGCCGCCTATCTTGCGGAGGTCATCCGCGGCGGCCTGCAGGGTGTTCCCGCCGGCCAGATCGAGGCCGCCAAGGCTCTGGGCATCCCCGGATGGAAGGCCGTATGGCACATCGTCCTCCCGCAGGCGCTGCAGAAGGTCATTCCGCCGCTGACCAATACGGCAATCGTGATGGTCAAGAACACCAGCCTCGTCCTGATCGTCGGCGTCTTCGACATGCTGAGCGCTGCGCGCGTCGCGGCCACCGACCCGCTCTGGCCCGCTCCCTATGTGGAGAGCTATGTCTTCGTCGCCTTGATCTACTTCCTGATCTGCTTCGGCATATCAAACTACAGCCGCTGGCTCGAAACCCGCGTGCAATCCCGGAGCTACCGATGACCGCCCATGACCTGAACGCCATTGAAGTAGCAGCCCTCGACAAATGGTATGGCAGCTTCCACGTGCTGAGAAACATCGACCTCACGGTCGCGACGGGAGAGCGCATCGTCGTCTGCGGCCCCTCGGGCTCGGGCAAGTCGACGCTGATCCGCTGCATCAACCGGCTGGAGGAACACCAGCGGGGAAGCATTTCCGTCAACGGCATCCCGCTCGGCGACAGCGTCAAGAACCTCGATGCGATCCGGCGCGAGGTCGGCATGGTGTTCCAGCACTTCAACCTTTTCCCGCACCTGACGGTCAAAGAGAACTGTGCCTTGCCCCAGATCCTGTCACGCGGCAAGCGGCGACGGGACGCCGAGGACATGGCCATGCATTTCCTCGTGAAAGTGCGCATTCCCGAACAGGCGGACAAATACCCCGGTCAATTGTCCGGAGGGCAGCAGCAGCGCGTGGCGATCGCCAGGGCCCTTTGCATGACCCCGAAGATCATGCTCTTCGACGAACCCACCTCGGCGCTCGATCCGGAGATGGTGAAGGAGGTCCTCGACACCATGGTCACGCTCGCCGAAGAGGGCATGACGATGATCGTCGTCACCCATGAGATGGGCTTTGCCCGCCGGGTCGCCGATCGCGTCGTCTTCATGGAGGCGGGTCAGGTGGTCGAGGTCAACACACCCGAAGCATTCTTCGACGCTCCCGCGCAGGAGAGCACCCGGCGGTTTCTGGCGAACATCATGCATTAGCCGGTCGATCTCCGCGGCCGGACGGCGCACGACGAAGGCTGGTGGGCATGGGCGGTCAAGTCTCAGGCAGTTGCTGCCATCTCGTCCAGATGGCCGGTGCGTTCGAGCATGGTCAGCGCGAATTCGATTTGAGCGCTCAAGGTCTCCGTTGACGCGAGCGCACCGCGTCCCGAAAGGGCCGCAAGGATGAGCGGCGCAAAGGTCAGGTCCAGAAAGCCTTCCACCACCTCTCGGGCCTTGCTCTGCCTGTCGCGGCTTTCCCCTTCATCCACGATCGACCGGGCGAGCATGTCGACCACCCTCGACCTCGCCATGCCGTCCACCTGCGCGATCAGATCCGGGTTGCGCCGTGCTTCGGTGAGCAACAGGCGCATCAATTCGAGTGGGACAGGTGAAAGCGCATGGGAAAGGACCGCCTTGCCCGCAATGGCCAGCCTCGACCTGATGCTGCCTGCGGGAAGGTCGGCGATGTTTGGTTGAAGACCGGTGCTTTCGACCGCCTGCCTGACGACGGCCTCGAAGAGGGCGTCCTTTCCGGAATATCGCGCGTAGAGGCTGGCCTTGCTGACGTGGGCGCGGGCAGCCACGGACTCGCAGCTGGTCGCCGCCACCCCCTTGTCGAGGAACAATTGCGTCGCGGCCGAAAGAATGCGGGCATCGACATCTCCGGCCTCTTCCCGCCGCGGGCGGCCGACGCGAGCGACAATTGCGATTTCGTGATCCTGGGTCATCCGCCCATCCTAGCGGCAGCCGAGGAAAAATAAAACTGAACGATACCGTTTTATTTTATCCAGAACGGTGTATTGACTGTCTGCACGTTGGATCGAAGGGACGATAGATGAAGCAGAACACGGTAGTCTTGGCCGGAGCCACGGGCGATCTTGGTGAACGGATCGCTCGCGCCCTGGTGAGCAAGGGAGCCCGCGTGCAGGCAATCGTGCGGCCGGGCACCTCGGCACAGGTGCGCCAGCGCCTGACGGCGCAGGGAATGACCGTGATGGAGAGCGGCTATGACGCCGCATCGCTCGTGCGGCTCTGCCAGGGCGCTGACTGCCTTGTCTCGGCGCTCAACGGCCTGGAGGACGCGATCCTCGGCCAGCAGGGCGCCCTTCTGGATGCGGCCGTCGCAGCAGGCGTTCCGCGTTTCATCCCGTCGGATTTCTCGCTGGACTACACCCGGACCACCCCCGGCGAAAACCGCAACATGGATCTGCGCCGCACATTCCGTGGCCGCCTCGATGCGGCGCCCATCCGCGCGAGCTCCGTGCTGAACGGCGCCTTCTCGACAGTCCTGACCGACGACGCACCGATCATGCTGCCCAAGGCGCGGCGTGTTTTGTACTGGGGCGATGTCGATCAGACACTCAACTTCACCACCAAGGACGACGTGGCCGAATTCACGGCAGATGCGGCACTGGATGACGACGCCCCGCGCGATCTGCGGATCGCCGGCGGCAGCAGCTCGCCGCGCGAACTGGCAGCAATCGCAACCGCAATGTCGGACAAGACCTACCGGCCGATGCGAGCAGGCGGCTTTACCCGCCTCGGGGCGTTGATCCGCGTAACGCAGATGCTGGCGCCTGCAAAGGGAGCCGTCTTCCCTGCCTGGCAGGGGATGCAATACCTGCGCGACATGATGAGCGGTCGCGGCGAGCTTTCTGCGCTCGACAACGGGCGCTATGGCAAGACCGACTGGACGGACATCCAGACGATGATCTCCCGGCTTGTCTGACCCCTCCCGAGACCCGCCGGGATCAGCATGTTTGCCGGTGAGCAGGTGCGTCTGTCGCAGACGAAGGCCGAGAGCCGGTTCGCCAACATCACCCATTTCGCCGAGCACACGCGCGGCGATCACTTCGCGGTCCTGGAAGCCCCGGCAGCCCTTGTAGCCGACATCCGTCAGACCTTGCGGACGCAGCGGTGATACGGTGAAGCAACCGCCTCACACCCGCGCACAGAACGCATCGAGCCCCGCCATCTTCACCACGCCCTCCGCCACCGCAACCGCAAACCCCGGCATCGCGATCGGCAGGCAGGACTTCATCTTGGCCGGCAGGGCGAAATCCTGGGGCTCGCGGGTCAGGTTGAAGACGAAGAGCAGCCGCTCGCCGTCCTTTTCGCGGATGAAGACGAGCAGGTCGTGGTTGTGGGTGTCGACGAAGGTGAGGTCGCCGTCGAAGAGCGGCGGATGCGCCTTGCGGAAGGCGAGCGTCTCCCGGTAGTGGTTCAGCACCGATTGCGGGTCGTGCTCTTGGGCATCGACGGCGGCCTCGGCATGTTCCGGCGGCACCGGCAGCCACGACCGTCCGGCGGTGGTAAAGCCCGCATGGCCCTTCCTCGCCTCCCAGGGCATCGGCGTGCGGCATCCGTCGCGACCCTTGAAGGCCGGCCAGAAGCGGATGCCGTAGGGGTCGGTCAGATCCTCGAAGGCAAGCTCCGCCTCCGTCAGCCCCAGTTCCTCGCCCTGGTAGAGGCAGATCGAACCGCGCAGCGTCGCCAGCACGCTGGCCGAGAGTTTTGCTACCCGCGCGCGCTCCTGCGGCGTCTGCGCAAACCGCGTCACATGCCGCACCACGTCGTGGTTGGAAAAGGCCCAGCAGACCCAGCCGTTCGTCACCGTGTCCTGGAAGGTCGAGACGACGCGGCGGATGAAACCGGCCGAAAACGCCGGTCCCAGGAGGTCGAAGGTGTAGCACATGTGCAGCTTGTCGTTGCCGCTCGTATAGATCGCGAGCGTCGTCAGCGAACGCGGCCCATCGCCGATTTCGCCCACCGTCGCGCGGTTGTCGTAGCTGTCGAGTAGCGACCGCAGCCGCTTCAGGAAGTCGATGTTTTCCGGCTGGCTCTTGTCGTAGAGGTGGTTCTGCATCGAATAGGGATTGGTGTCGGACTCCAGCCCGCCGGTTTCCGCGTCGTAGAGGATCGGCGGATTGTCGCGCAGCTGCTTGTCGTGGAAATAGTAGTTGGCGGTATCCAGCCGGAAGCCGTCGACGCCGCGGTCGAGCCAGAAGCGCACCGTGTCGAGCACCGCCGCCTGCACATCGGGGTTGTGGAAGTTGAGGTCCGGCTGCGAGGTCAGGAAGTTGTGCATGTAGTACTGCTTGCGCACGCCGTCCCATTCCCAGCCCGGCCCGCCGAAGATCGACAGCCAGTTGTTGGGCGCCGTGCCATCGGGCTTCGGATCGGCCCAGACGTACCAGTCGGCGCGGGAATTGCTGCGGCTGGTGCGGCTTTCGATGAACCAGGGATGCTTGTCGGAGGTATGGCTGATCACCTGGTCGATGATCACCTTCAGCCCCAGCCGGTGCGCCTCTGCCATCATAACGTCGAAATCGGCCAGCGCCCCGAACATCGGGTCGACGTTGCAGTAGTCGGAGACGTCGTAGCCCATGTCGGCCATCGGCGAGGTGAAGAAGGGCGACAGCCAGATGGCATCGACCCCGAGCGAGGCGATGTGCGGCAAGCGCTCGGTGATCCCCTTCAGGTCGCCGATCCCGTCGCCGTTGGTGTCCTGGAACGAGCGCGGATAGACCTGGTAGATGACCGCCCCGCGCCACCAGTTGGCGTCATCCGCCCTGCCCGTCTCCAAAGCCATGTCCATCTCCTGTTGTGCGTTGCGACGCGTAACCTAAAGCCGCCGTTCCAAAAGACAATCGCATTCCACTGCTGCGTACCGCGCAGGCGCGGCCGAGCTTGCCTTGACGCCCACTATTGCCTATTGCGACTTGAAACACGGGATCAGGGAGAATGCGCGTGCCGGGTCGGTTGCTGTCCATCGGAGAATGCATGGTCGAGCTGTCGCAGGCGGGCGAAGGCCTGCTGCGGAAGGGGTTCGCCGGCGATACCTTCAATACCGCCTGGTATGCCCGCGCCTGCCTTCCTGCCGACTGGAACGTCGACTACTTCACGGCGCTCGGCGACGATCCGATGTCGTCGGAGATGCTGGCCTTCATGGCAACCGCCGGCATCGGCACGGACGCCATCCGGCGCATCCCCGGCAAGACGCCGGGCCTCTACCTGATCACGCTGAATAACGGCGAGCGCACCTTCAGCTACTGGCGCGACACGGCCGCCGCCCGCCGGCTTGCCGATGATGCCGATCACCTGCGCCAGAGCATCGAATCGGCCGATATCGTCTATTTCTCCGGCATCACGCTCGGCATCCTGACACCCGAGGCAAACGATACGCTGCTCTCGGAACTGCGCCGCGCCAAGGCCGCCGGCAAGCGCGTCGCCTTTGATCCCAACGTGCGCCCGCGCCTCTGGGCCGACCGCGACACCATGCTGAAGACGATCAGCGACGGCGCCCGCGCCGCGACCCTCGTCCTGCCGAGCTTCGACGACGAGACCACCCATTTCGGCGATCGCACCGTCGACGATACCATCAACCGCTACCACGGCCTCGGCGTCGAAGGCGTCGTCGTCAAGAACGGCGAGCATGGCGTCACCTTGAGCTTTGGCGGATCCACCACCTATGTGCCGGCCGTCGAGGCGCCGCAGGTGGTAGACACCACCAGTGCCGGCGACAGCTTCAACGGCGGCTTCCTGTCGCGCCTGGTGCGCGGCGCCTCGCCGGAGGAGGCCGCGGAATATGGCGCAGCCGTCGCCTCGATCGTCATCCGCCACCACGGCGCACTGATCAGCCCGGCGCTCCTGCCGAGCTGATCAGCGCGCCGAGCGATGCCGGATATCATTTATTCTGAAACAATATCTAGGACTGCAGGTTCTGTCCCCGTGAACACTCAAGCCGGCCCATGCCGGCACAACGGAGGAAACCTCATGAGCCTGAAACTTCTCACCGCAGCGGTTCTTTCCCTCGGCCTCGCCACCGGCGCCATGGCCCAGACCAGCGGCGGCAGCGACAGCAGCGGCTCGGCGGGCGGCAGCGGTTCCTCCGGCGGCAGCAGCTCGACGGGCGGCAGCAGCAGCTCGTCCGGCTCCAGCAGCAGCGACAACGCAGCCGGCACGGCCGATTGTGCCCCCGACAATGAGGCCGGCACCAGCACCGCCACGACGGCAGGCACCCAGAACACCTCGAAGCCAGCCAACTGCTGACCGGCCCTTGCCCGGAGGGCATCCGGCCGTTCCGGGCAAGCTGACATCACCTTGTCACAAATTCTTCCGATACCATTCCCGACGTCCGCGATGCCGACACCCGAGTCGCCCGCATCCGGATCGCCGGGGTGGGACCATGAACAAGATCACCATCGTCACGGATGCCTGGTATCCTCAGGTCAATGGCGTCGTTCGCTCGATCCAGAACACCAACCGCGAACTGGAGCGGATGGGGATCGAGGTGACCATGGTCACGCCCCAGTCCTTCCGCAACATTCCCTGCCCCACCTATCCGGAAATCCGCCTCTCGGTCGCCACCTACTGGCAGGTGGCGCGCGAGATCGAGACCTCCAAACCGGATGCCGTCCACATCGCCACGGAAGGGCCGCTCGGCCTTCTGGCGCGGCGCTGGTGCCTCAAGAACCACGTGCCCTTCTCGACCAGCTACCACACCCGCTTCCCGGAATATGTGGCCGCCCGCTTTCCCGTCCCGATCCGCTGGATGCAGGCCTTCGTGCGCTGGTTCCACAATGCCGGTAACGGCTGCATGGTGGCGACGGCAAGTCTGGAACGCGAACTCTCCAAGCTCGGATTGCGCAATCTCCTACGCTGGAGCCGCGGCATCGACCAGAGCATGTTCCATCCAAGGCCGCTGGAGGACAAGCCCTTCGGGCTCCCCCGCCCGATCTTCCTGACGGTCGGACGCGTCTCGGTGGAAAAGAACCTGCCCGCATTCCTCGACCTCGACCTGCCGGGATCCAAGGTCGTCGTCGGTGCCGGACCGGCGCTCGCCGATCTGGCGCGGCGCTACCCAAATGTCCTCTTCACCGGCCTGCAGACCGGCAAGGAGCTCGCCGACATCTATGCCCAGGCCGACGTCTTTGTCTTCCCGTCGCGCACCGATACCTTCGGCAATACCATCCTGGAAGCACTGGCGAGCGGCGTGCCGGTGGCCGCCTACCCGGTGACCGGCCCGATCGACATCATCGAGCCGGGCAGCAGCGCCGGCGTTCTGCACGAGGACCTGCAGCAGGCCTGCCTGGCAGCGCTGGACTGCTCGCGAGACAACGCCCGCGCGCTCGCCCGCAAGTTCACCTGGGAAGCCGCCTCGCGCCAGTTCCTTGACAACGTCCGCACCTCGCAGAAGCGTCTGGCCCTGCCGGCTCCGTGACAGGCAGGGTCTTCAGCTTTTCTGCAGGGCAAGATGGGCGCCGAGCCCGACCAGCACCGCGCCACCGGCCCGCTGCATAAACCTCTGCGCCCGTTGCGACGCGCGCAACCGACTGGTGAGCGCGCCGGCGAAGAAGACGCAGACGATGTCGGCCGAGGAAAACAAGAGGTTGACCACGGTTCCGAGGATCGCGAACTGCAGCCAGACCGGCAGGCCGGCGCCGGCATCGACGAACTGCGGCAGGAAGGCGAGGAAGAACAGCGCCGTCTTCGGGTTCAGCACCTCGACCATGACGCTTTCGCAGAACGCCTGCCGGGCCGACTTCGGCTGGATCGCCGAGCCGGATGGCGAATTGCCATCACGGCTGAGAAACAACGCGATGCCGAGCCAGATCAGATAGGCGGCGCCGCCAAGCTTCACGACGGTGTAGAGAAGCGGAACGGCGTGGAAGATAAGCGACAGTCCGGCCGCAGCGGCCAGCACATGCACGTAGCAGCCGAGATGGATCCCGAGCACTGCCGAGAGGCCGGATCGGCGCCCGCGGGCGACCGTCTGGGCCGCCGCGTAGAGCATCGCCGGACCGGGGATATAGGCGAAGATCGCTGTCGTCACGAAGAATGCGATCAGGACATCTGCCGAGGCCATGGCGGCTCCTATGACGACCGGTTCACAGCCTTGATCGTTTGAATCAAAGCCTGCGCTAGCGGCGCTTCCTCTTTGATTCGAATGGATTTTCCGACGCCCGCAGATGG
>JBKBXP010000127.1:0-9085 GCA_046314035.1 Pseudorhizobium sp.
TTCGCCGACGTGAGCCGGCGTCATCGCCGGCGCAATCCAGCGGGACCGATCGTCCTTGCGAACGACTCCCCGCTGCTGCAGGCGAGCGACCACGTCGCGCGCAACGGTTCGGCTGACGTCGTAGTAGCGGGCAAGCTCCGTCTCGTTGACGCGCCATCCGGCAAAGGATGTGCGCGCCGCAATCTCGCTTTCCACCTCGCCGTAAATGCGCGACCAGGTGGACAGCTGCTTGAGCCGCAGATCCAGCTCCGGAACGACGGCCGCAACCGTCCCGTCCGGCGGCGCACCCTTGTGGCGCCTTACCTGATAGCCACGACCGCTTGCCTTGCTCAGCAGCCCCTGGCGTTCCAGTTCCACGAGCGCCTGCCGGGCCGGCGCGCGGCTGATGCCGAACGTCTCGGCAATCCCGGACTCGCTGAGACGGACGCCCTCCTGCAGGCTTCCCTGGGCGATCTGCGCCGAAACGATTTCGAAAACCTGCTGGTAGAGACGCGGTACCGTTCCACCTGGACTTCTTTCGGTCGACGCTATCGGCTCTGCCTTGGCACCCGGTGTCATTCTGCCTCCGATCCCCCCGCGCGACTGGTGCCTCCGGTGTGTCATCGGCAGCCAGGTTTATCCCCTCGTGCAACCTACCAGCTTGCTTGAATGCCTTCAAACGCCGCAGTGGATTTCCTCGCGCTTGTTTAGCCCGACACGAAAAGGGATTGTCAAAACGATTTTTTTTGCATAGTGTACACATAAGACGTTAAGGCAGCTGCCTTCGGGAGGATGGACGGATGGGAGAACGCCTGAGGGACAAATGCGCCCTGGTGACCGGTGCCGGCCAAGGCATGGGTCGGGCCATAGCTTTGGCATTGGCTGCCGAGGGTGCGCATGTCGTTGCCACCAGCCGCACGTTGTCGAAAATGGACGATCTGCCCCGTCTCTCCAAGCAGATCCGCATTGCCGACTTGGATGTCACGGACGGGGAGATGATCCGCCGCCGCGTTGCGGAGGCCGGGCCCCTCGATATCCTCGTCAACTGTGCCGGATGGGTCCACAACGGTTCGATCCTCACCTGTGAGGAGGAGGACTGGCAGAAAAGCCTCGACCAGAATGCGACCTCGGCCTTCCGGACAATGAAGGCGGTCCTGCCGCAGATGGTCGAGCGCGGACGTGGCGCCATCGTGAATGTCGCCTCCGTCGCCTCCAGCATTACCGGCGTTGCCAATCGGCTCGGTTACGGCGCCAGCAAGGCGGCGATGATCGGGCTGACCAAGGCGGCCGCGCGCGACCTGATCAGCACCGGTGTTCGCGTCAACGCACTCTGCCCCGGCACCACGCTTTCCCCTTCGCTGCAAAGCCGCATCGATGCCAGCCCCGACCCCGAGGATATGCAGCGCGCCTTCATCGCCCGCCAGCCGATGGGTCGGCTCGGCACCGTCGAAGAAATGGCAGCGGGTGCCGTCTATCTCGCCAGCGAAGAGACCGCTTTCATGACCGGACAGATCCTGATTATCGATGGAGGCCAGACGCTATGAATTCGTCCCCGAACCCGCCTGCCAAGGAGACCGTCGTCCACGCGCCGATCGAGGCGGTTGACCGCTTCTGCCGCGAAGCCTTTGCGGCGAGCGGCGCGGACGAGGCGACGGCGGATGCCGCCACCCGGGCGATGATGCATGGTTCGCGGATCGGGGTCGACAGCCATGGCGTGCGCCTGCTCGGCCACTATATCAAGGTGATGGAAGGCGGACGCGTCAACCGACAGCCGAACGTCCGGATCGTCCAGTCCTTCGGGGCTGTCGCCTCGCTCGACACGGATAACGGGCATGGGGCGCTCGGCGCCTATCGGGCCATGGATCATGCCATCGAGCTGGCGGACCAGTTCGGGATCGGCGCCGTCTCGATCCGCAACAGCTCCCATTTCGGGCCGGCCGGCGCCTATGTGATGGCCGCTGCCGCGCGCGGTTTCGTCGGCTTCGCCGTCTGCAATTCCGACAGTTTCGTGCGCCTGCACGACGGCGCCATGCGCTTCCACGGCACCAACCCGATCGCCTTTTCCGTGCCGGTGGACGGCGATGATCCCTGGCTTCTCGACATGGCGACCAGTGCCGTGCCCTACAACCGGGTGCAACTTTACCGGAGCCTCGGCGTGCAGCTGCCGGAGGGCGTGGCCTCCGAGGCGGACGGGCGCGACACGCGCGATCCTTCGCTGGTCGAAATGCTGGCGCCGGTCGGCGGCGAATTCGGTTTCAAGGGGGCGGGTCTGGCGGGCCTTGCGGAGATCCTGAGTGCGGTATTTTCCGGCATGAAACTCAGCTTCGACATCCTGCCGATGAACGGGCCCGATCTGTCGACGCCGCGCGGATTGGGGGCCTTCGTGATGGCACTGAAGCCCGGCGCCTTCGTCAGCCATGAGACCTTCCAGGCCGGCATCCAGCGTTACGTCGAGGTGCTGCGAACCTCGCCGGCCCGCGACGGGCTGACCGTCATGGCACCAGGGGACCGGGAATGGAGGGTTGCCCGCGAGCGCGAACAGACCGGGGTGCCGCTGGATCCGGCAACGCAGGAGGCTTTCGCCGCCCTCGCCGAACGGCACGGCCTGACGCTGCCATTCGGCTTTTGATCGAATGCCGGCAGGCCTTGCCGGTCACCTTCTCCGCAGCGCGCGGAGCTCGATGTCGCAACGACAAACCAAAGAGGAGGACAGCATGCGCAAATTTTCGAGAAGGCTCCTGCCTTTGCTGGCAGCCGCAAGCATTGCCACAGCCGCCGGGCACTCGGCCAAGGCGCAAGATAGCTATACGCTGCGCTTCAACCACGTTCTGGGACCGAGTGAGCCGTTTCATGAAGGCTTCATGAGCTGGGCCCAACGGGTCGAGGAGCGCACCAATGGCGGGCTGAAGATGGAGGTCTACCACAGCGCCCAGCTCGGCGTGGAAGAGGACATCATCGAACAGATCCGGCAGGGCGCCAACGTCGGGCAGAACACCGACTCGGCGCGGCTCGGCAACTATGTGTCCAGCATTGCCGCCATGAACGGTCCCTATCTGGTCGAGTCGCTGGACGACGTGTGGAAACTGTCGGACTCGCCGACGGTGGCGGGCTGGGAAGAGGAACTCGCGACCCAGCACGGGCTCAAGGTGGTCTGCTTCGACTGGGTGCAGGGCTTCCGCCACTTCTTCACCAACAAGCCGATCCGCACACCGCAGGATCTCGCGGGCCTGCGTATCCGCACCCCACCCGCACCGATCTGGCAGGAGTCGATCCGGGCACTGGGCGCTGCTCCGACGGCCATGGCCTTCGGCGACATGTACCCCGGTCTGCAGCAGCAGGCGATCGATGGTGTCGAACTCGTCTATGCCAATATTCCCGGCGGCCGGTTCTACGAAGTGCTCAAATACGCCAACGAGACGAAGCACATCATGCTCATCAACTTCCAGGTGGTGAGTGCGCAGTGGTTCGACACGCTGCCGGCGGAATACCAGACCGCCCTCGTCGAGGAATGCAGCGCCGCAGGCCGCGAGACTTCGCAGAAGATCGAGAGCATGGCCGAGACCATCAAGGCCGACCTGCAGTCCCAGGGCATGGAGATCGTCACCGATGTCGATCTTCAGGCCTTCCGGACTGCCGGAGAGGCGGCATACGAGGCGCTCGGGATCACCGAGGCCAAGACTGCCATCCAGGCAGAACTCGCGAACTAGAACAGCAACGTCCCGGCCCAGGAACCACCCGATGCGCAGGATCTACGACACGATAGGCCGGCTGGAAGCGGTAGTGGCCGGGACGCTGCTGGCCCTGATGGTCCTGCTGATCTTCTCGGGCGGGCTCGCCCGCCTGGCCGCCCAGCCCCTCAACTGGACGATCGATTTCGCCACCTGCTTCTTCGCCTGGGCCTGTTTCATCTGCGCGGACATTGCCTGGCGACGCGACAGCCTGATGTCGATCGACCTGCTGACGGATCGGCTGCCGCCCGCAGCGCAACGCGCTCTTATCTATCTGAACTACGTGATTCTCATCGCCTTCCTGCTGTTTGTCGTGATCTACGGGACGCAGCTTGCCTGGACGAGCCGCGGCCGGAGCTTTCAGGGCATTTCCTGGATCAGCTACTCCTGGGTGACCGCGAGCTTCCCCTTCGGAGCGCTCCTCCTGACGATGACGACGGTCGTCAAACTCGTCGACCTTCGCCGCAGCGGCCATGCCGCGCGCGCGACCGCCTGAGGAGAGGCCGATGCTCCTCGTCACCATCGCCTTCATCATCCTGATGCTGATCGGCATGCCCGTGGCCTTCGCCATCGGCATCTCCGGGGTCGTCTTCTTCCTGCAGCACCCCGAGCTGCCGATCACGATCCCGCTGCAGCAGACGATCTCGACCACACAGAATTTCGCGTTGCTGGCGATCCCGCTCTTCATCATGGCGGGCAACCTGATGAATGCGTCGGGCATCACGGAACGGCTGCTCGATCTTGCCTCGGTGATCGCCGGGCGCATGAAAGGCGGGCTGGCGCAGATGTCGCTCGCGCTCTCGGCTCTGATGGGCGGCGTGTCCGGCTCAGCCATTGCCGACGCCGCGATGCAGAGCCGCATGCTCGGCGGCGAGATGATCAGCCGCGGCATGTCGAAGGGCTTTACCGCCGGCGTGCTATCGTTCGGCGCGATCCTGACGCCGATCATCCCGCCGGGGCTCGGCTTCATCATCTACGGGACGATCGGGCAGGTCTCGATCGGCCGGCTGTTTGCGGCAGGCTTCGTACCCGCCTTCCTGCTCTGGGCAGCACTTGCCTTCACCGTTTCGCTGGTTGCCCGCAAGCGCGACTATCCGACCGCACGAAGCACACGGGCATCGCCGGCCGAAGTGTTCGGCGCCCTTCGCGGCGGCATCTGGGCGATCCTGTTCCCGATCATCCTGCTGGCCGGGCTTCGCTTCGGCATCTTCACGCCGTCCGAAATCGGGGCGTTTGCCGTCATCTACGCGGTGCTGATCGGGACGCTTGCCTACAGCAAGCTGAAGCTTGCCTCGTTTCGAGAGGCGGTCGAGGGCAGCCTCTCCGATATCGGGGCGGTGATGTTCCTGATCGCGCTATCGGCAATCTTCAGCTACGGCATCGTGCTGGAAAGGGTTCCCGAGCTGATCTCCGGTGCGATCCTGTCGGTCACCGACAGTTTCTACGGCGTGCTGACGCTCATCGTGCTGTTCATCGTCGCCTGCGGCTTCTTCATCGATGCGACCGTGCTGATCATCATGCTGACGCCGATCTTCCTGCCGCTCATCCGCAACGTCGGCGGCGATCCGGTTCATTTCGGGGTCGTCTTCGTGGTCGCTGCAACCATCGGCAACTTCACGCCGCCCGTGGGCGCGGCCATGTACGCAGTCTGCTCCATCCTGAAGGTGAAGATCGGCGACTACACGCGCGAGTCCCTCCCCCTCCTCCTGGCCGTCAGCCTCGTCACCATTTTGCTGGTCTTCGTTCCGCAGCTGGTGCTCTTCATTCCCAATCTGCTGTTTGACCGGTAAGGCTATCGAGGTGCTGCACGGGAACGGTCAGAACAGCGCGTCCATCAGGTCGTCATCGGGATCTTCCGCAATGCTCTGTGCCGCAGGCGCCGCATCTTTGCCGAAGATCTTCGCATGCAGTTCGCGCTCGGCGGCCATGGTATAGAGCTTCAGGATGCGATGTCCGATGGCGCTGAGGCCGGCGTTGCCGCCGACGAAGAGCAGCGGTCCGCTATCCGTCCCCATCAAGTCGGCGCAGCTGCGCAGGACATCGCCCAGTTCCGCATCGAAATCGAGACGGGCAAGATGAGCGCCCGTTTCCGCTTCCGCCGTTTCGCTCTGAGCCGTCAGCCGGAGAAGGCCGTTCTCCATCTTTCCCGCGGCCTCGCGAATGGCGGCAAGGGCACCAGACAGGCGATGGTCAAGCGACCCGTCGGCGTCGGCCTCTCGCGGCGCGCGAAGTTCTCCCGCCGCCGTCTCCAGGCCGCGAAGCGATGCCAGAATCCGTTCGGCCGTTTCGTCCAGCTGGGCTGCGAAATTGCGCAGCTCCGCCGCCACCACGTTGATGGCCTTGCCGTCCTCGCCGATGCGGCTGCAGCGTAGATTGGTGTTCAGCGCCATATAGTGGATATCGGTGCGCACCAGCTGGATCATGCCGATGTCCGCGGCGAGGTCCGCGACCGTGGCAGCGGTGCTGCGACTGAGCTCCGTGGCTTCGGAGGCGACGGTCTCCACCTGATGGACGGCCGACCGCGCCGCCTCCACGGCCAGTTCCAGGGCCCTCAGGACGTTGTCGCCATCCTCGTCGCCGCTCATCAGCCGGCGCAGGGCGCCAATTTCGTCCAGATCCGAGCCGAAGCTTGCCACCGTTGCGACGATCTTCCGGGTTTCACGGGCGAAGTCAGCGGTCGCCTGGTCGAGTTGCAGCGAAACCAGCTGCCGCACCGCGGTGGCCAGCTGCTGCCGCTCTTTATCCTGAAGTTCAGGGGAAGCGAGCGCCTCTTCCAGAATCCGCATGCTGGCCTGGCAGTGCTCGATCCGCTGGCGTGTCGCGTCGCCGATCTGCATGGCCGAAAGCGCGGAACCGAGCTTTGTCTGGATCCGCGCGGCAACAGTCCTGACGCTTGCGGCATGCGCGGCAAGCTGCAGGTGGTGATGGGAGATGCGGCTGACGCCCTCCGTGAGGCTCGTGACGATTGCCGGGATCGAGCCCCGGTAGCTCTGCAGGATCGTTTGGCCCTTGGTGATCACCGGACCGAGGCCCTTGCCGAGCTGCTCGAGTTTTCCCGAGAGGTCGTCGACCTGGACGCGGCCGTCCTGGATGCGCTGCAGGATCTCTTCCGCAAAGCCGGAGAATTCGGGAACGCTGGCTCCGGTAATCTTCGCCGTGACGGCAAAGGTGCGCAGGTATCGCAGCGTTTCCTGCATCCGCGCGACTTCCGGACGCAGCCCCTTCTGGGCATCCAGGATCACCTGGAAGCTTTCCTGGCGCGACGATTCGAGATCGGTGAGCTTGGAAAGCTGGTGGGCCGTCCTTTGCAGTTCCTCCGAGGTCTGCTCGGCCGTCTGCGTATCGAGCGAACCGGTCAGGTGATCCAGCGATTGCGTCAGGGCATTGAGCACGTCGAGAATTGACAGAACCGCATTGCCGCCGTCCAGGAACCTCTCCTCGATCCGGCCGCGGGCATGTTCGAGGTGCTGAGCCAGAGACGCCAGATCGGAATCCGGAATGGCCTCGACCGGCCTTTGATGTGCAGTTGCTGCCACTGTTCCTCGCATCGGCAGCAAGCGCTGCCTTCTTGAAATGGGACGATTGCCCGTCTGCCTTCGCCTTGGACCGGCCTCAGCCAGACATGCGCAGTTGCCCCAGAGTTGTGCAGCAGACTTGACCGGTGAGGGTTAATTCCCCGCCAACCCCCAAGCCCAACCGGTCCGGGTGGTTAACGAGTCGAAGCCGCTGCACTGCGAGATACCACTGGTCATTATTTCTCCCCAAGAAGTGAGCCCCGAGACTTATCATTCCCTTAAGGCTGAGAAAGCGACTGTCCCCGCAGACCTGCAAGCTGCCACTTACGGCGATCGGAAGCAAAGATGTCGTCTTCAGACCCCCTCCCCAACCGCCTCTCACTCCCTGAAAATCTCACGGTGCGAAATGCGGGCGACGTCAAGGATCAGATCCTTCTCTCCCTGGCCGGTCATCCCTCCACAGAACTCGCCATCCCGGACGGTTCCACCGTCGATCTGAGCTTCGTGCAGATGGTCGAAGCGGGGCGCGTCCATGCCGACCATTCCGGCAAGCGCCTCTCTCTTTCCCGGGGAGCCGATGGGGCCTTGCTCGGCGTCTTGGACCGTGGCGGCTTCATGGACGGCATGTCTGCGGACGACAAACAGTTTTGGCTCCACCAGGGAGAAACACAGTGACTGCCAGCATTCTTACAGTAGACGATTCCGCCAGCATCCGGCTGACCACACGCGTGGCGCTGAGCAATGCCGGCTATACGGTCACCGAAGCTGTGGACGGCAAGGACGGGCTGGCCAAGCTCGATGCCGGACAGTTCGACATCATCGTCACCGATCTCAACATGCCCAATATGGACGGGCTGACGATGATCCGGGAGCTGCGCAAGCTTCCCGCGCACACCGGCGTGCCGGTCATCTTCCTGACGACGGAGTCCGATGCGGAGATCAAGCAGCAGGCCAAGGCGGCCGGCGCGACGGGCTGGCTGACGAAGCCCTTCGACCCAGAAAGCCTGGTCAAGATCGTCCGCAAGGTTCTCGGCCGATGAGCTTTCCCGATCCGATTGCGGTCTTCAGGATCGAAGCGGCCGAGCTCCTGGAGCAGATCGAGGCGGGTCTCCTCGATCTCAACGTCAATCTCGGCGACAAGGATCAGGTCGACACGGTCTTTCGCAGCCTGCACACGCTGAAGGGCTCCGGCGCCATGTTCGGCTTCGATGCCCTGGCCGGCTTCACGCATCACTGCGAAACGGCCTTCGACCGGGTGCGCAAGGGCGAGGTTCCGGCGACCCACGATCTGGTGGGCGCGGTGCTGGAAGCCAAGGACCACATGCGCCTGCTCGTCGATATGCCCTCGGGCGATCACGACGCGGCCAGTGAAGCATTGCTGGCCAGTCTTCGCCGGGCCGTGGAGGGTGCCGGCGCGCCGGTCGTGGAAAACGGTCCGCGCGACACCCGCTACACGATCCGCTTCTCGCTGCCGCAGAACGCAATGGCGAACGGCACCAATCCGCTTGGACTGCTGGACGAGCTGCGCGAGCTCGGCGATTGCCGCATCGTCGCCGATCGGTCCGCAATACCGCCGCTGGACGAACTCAACCCGACCGATCTTCACCTGTCTTGGACCGTGGATCTGACGACCTCGGAGCCGCGATCGGCCATCGACGATGTCTTCATCTTCGTCATGGACGAGATGGAGCTTGAGGTTCTGGAAATCGGCCACGAACCCCAGGGCGGCCAGCCCGCCGTGACAGCAGACATAGCGCCTGCCGAACAGGCTGCGCCGGCTGCAAGCCGCCAGGTCCCGGCCAATCTGCCGACGACGGTCGACGCCAAAGCCGCCAAGGCGGCCGAGAACGTGCGCGTGCCGGC
>JBKBXP010000128.1:0-9019 GCA_046314035.1 Pseudorhizobium sp.
GCGCGACCGAAGCACCCGATCCGGTACTCGAACTGGTGACCTTCTATTCGCAGAATCTCGCCGTGCCTGCCCGACGGGTTCCCGGTTCCCACCACTACGAGGCGCGGAACCAACCGGCTCGCGCTTCCGTTGGGCGACAGGATTTGCAAGGAAAGGACATCGCCATGGATGCCAAGGACAAGACCGCCGATACCACGAATTCCTCCGCCCGCTTCGAGCAGGAAGGCCGCGAGCGCGCCGAAGATGCGCTACACGCGCAGACCGACATGACCAGCCAGAAAGCCGTGAAGGAAGCCTCCAGGCTCGGCGGTGGAGACACCTATCTGGTCGAGACCGACCTTGAGGAGGCCGACCAGAGCGATGGCGTCGAAAACGAGGACGGCAGCATCAGCGCATTGGCGAATGCGGGAAATCAGGAACGCTAGCAACAGCGGGATTGCCAGGCTCATCATCTCCATTTTCCGGGGATGATGAGCGTCTCGGCGGAACCCGACGCCAGGATAGGTGTTGATCCGCCGTTTCTCCGGAGATCGTGATGGACGCCGAAACCCTACCCCCTCAGCCCGACCAGCGGGATTGCATCGACACCATGCCGCATATGGAAGCCCGGGCCGCACCGACCCTGGCCAATGCCGATGCGCAGGTCTTCGTCGACGATGCGATCGCCGATCTCGCGGCCTGCGGCATCCCCTACCTGCTGGCCGGAACCTTCGCCGTCAGCGCCTACACGGGCATATCCCGTCCCACCAAGGATCTCGACATCTTCTGCCGCGCCGGCGACTACGCCCGAATTCTCGCGCACTTCAAGGCGAAGGGATATGAAATCGAGGTCGAGGACGACCGCTGGCTCGGCAAGGTCATCAAAGGCGATCATTTCTTCGACGTGATCTTCGCCGGCTCGAACGGCACGATGCCCATCGGCGACGCATGGTTCGATCATGCCCGCCAGATGGAGTTGAACGGTCATCCGGTGCGAATCATCGCACCCACCGAACTGATCTGGTCAAAGTGCTTCGTCCAGCTCCGCCATCGATATGACGGCGGCGACGTCGTGCATGTCATCCTGCGCGCCCACGACCAGATCGACTGGCATCGGCTTCTCAACCACATGGAAGTCCACTGGGAGGTGCTGCTGATTCACCTCCTCAACTTCCGTTGGATCTATCCGACGGAGCGCGACAAGGTGCCCGACTGGCTCATCGACGAACTCCTGGACCGCCTGCAGGCGCAGCGTCAGCTGCCCCTGCCGCAGATGAAGATCTGCCGCGGCCGCATGTTCAGCCGCGTCGATTTCGAGATCGACGTGAAGGAATGGGGCTTTGGCGACGTCGGCAGCGAAGGAGAATGGCGCGAGGGCGTCAGGGACGAAAAAGCAGAAGGAGGTTCGGCGTGAGCAAGTCGACTGGCACCGGCGGCGAGACCGCGAAAAAGGTCGGGAAGAAGGACAACGGCAAGCAGCGCATCGCCGCCATGGGCGATCTTCACGTCAAGGAAACCGGCACGGAGTCCTTCAAGGACCTGTTCACGGAGATCTCGCAGGCCGCTGATATTCTTGTGCTTGCCGGCGATCTCACCGACCTCGGCAAGCCGAAGGAAGCCGAACTGCTGGCCGCCGACCTGCGCGCCTGCACGATCCCGGTCGTCGCCGTCCTCGGCAACCACGATTATGAATGCGGCCATGTCGAAGAGGTCAGGGCGATCTTCAGGGATGCCGGTATTCAGTTGCTGGAAGGCCAGGCGGTCGAGATCAACGGCGTCGGCTTTGCCGGCGTCAAGGGTTTTGCCGGCGGCTTCGGCCGCTACATGCTCGGCTCCTTCGGCGAACCGGCCATCAAGGCGATGGTGGCCGAAAGCGTCGAGGAGACGATGCGGCTGGAGAACGCCTTGCGCCAGGTGCGCTCCGAACGGGCCATGGTGGTGCTGCACTACGCGCCGATCCCCGACACCGTCGTCGGCGAACCCCAGGAGATCTACGCCTTCCTAGGCTCGTCGCGGCTGGCGGAGACCATCGACCGCTTCCCCGTCTCGGCGGTCGTTCATGGCCACGCCCACCGTGGAACCTATGAAGGCCGCACGCCCGGCGGTGCCCCCGTCTACAACGTCGCCTCCCATATCGAGAAGCCGACGGGCCGGCCTTACGCGCTGCTGGACCTCTAGCGGAACATCCGGTCTTGCCGGAGGTTCGACAGATATCAAGGAGGACCACCCATGGCAGATCAGAAGAACCACCCCGAGCAGGATCCCGCGGAAGGCTCCCGCGAAACCATCGACCGCGAACTCGCCCGCCAGGACAAGAAGGCGCAGGAGAATGGTCGCAAGGTGAAGGACGATGACGGCGAGTTGAAGCGCTGAACGCCGCTTGATGAAGGCGTTGGCTCCAAAGTCCGGAAACCGATTTTAAGTTGTGCCCTTGGCGGGAAGCTCTGGAACAACAGGCTTCCTCGCTCGTTTGATCCGTCTCATCATCAGGGGTAATCCATGACGTCTGCCATCCAAGCCGCAAGCGAATTTCGCGCCTTCCCGAAGACCTGGGGGGCGGAATTCACCGCCGCTGGCGAAGTCCGCTTCCGGCTTTGGGCGCCGGGGCAGAAGGAGGTCGTCCTTCGCCTCGGCACCAGCGAAACGCCGATGAGCCGCAGCGACGACGGCTGGTTCGAACTGCTGGCGACCGGCGTATCGGCCGGCGCTGAATACTGCTTCGTGCTGTCGGACGGCATGACCATTCCCGATCCCGCCTCGCGCGGTCAGAAGGATGAGGTCAGCGGCGCCTCCCTCGTCATCGACCCGACCAACTACGAATGGCAGAACGCCAGCTGGAACGGCCGGCCGTGGGAGGAAGCGGTCCTCTATGAATTCCATGTCGGGACCTTCACCGAGGAAGGCACCTTCCGCGCCGCCATCGAAAAGCTGCCGCATCTGGCGGAACTCGGCATCACCGCCGTGGAGATCATGCCGGTCGCCCAGTTCGCCGGCAACCGCGGCTGGGGCTACGACGGCGTGCTGCTTTACGCCCCTCACAGTGCCTATGGCACGCCCGAGGACATGAAGGCCTTCGTCGATGCCGCCCATGGCCACGGGCTGATGGTCTTCCTCGACGTCGTCTACAACCACTTCGGCCCGGACGGGAACTACCTGCCGCTGATCGCACCGAACTTCTTCCATCCGGAAAAGCACACGCCCTGGGGCGCTGCCATCGCCTACGAGACCGATGCGGTGCGCCGCTTCTTCATCGAGAACGCCCTCTACTGGCTCGAAGAGTTCCAGATCGACGGCCTGCGCTTCGACGCGATCGACCAGATTGCCGACGACGAGTCGGAGAAGCATCTGCTGGTCGAGTTTGCCGAACGCATCCGCGCCGAGTTTCCCGACCGTCACATCCACCTGGCGACCGAGGATGCCCGCAACATCACCTCGCTGCATGAGCGCGGCGCCGACGGCAGCGTGCCCCGCTTCACGGCGGAGTGGAACGACGACCTCCACAATGCCATCCACGTCTATGCCACCGGCGAGACCGACGGCTACTACCAGGATTTCGCCGACAGGACCGAATACTATGTGGCGCGCACGCTGGCGGAAGGCTTCGCCTTCCAGGGCGAAATGTCCAGGCACAGCGGTGAGGTCCGGGGCGTCGACAGCACCGGCCAGCCGCCGGTGGCCTTCGTCGATTTCATCCAGAACCACGACCAGGTCGGCAACCGCGCCTTCGGCGATCGCCTGCTGACGCTCGCCGGCCCGGAGAAGGTGAAGGCGCTCCTGTCGATGCTCCTCCTGTCGCCGCACATCCCGCTTCTCTTCATGGGCGAGGAATTCGGCGAGACCCGCCCCTTCCAGTTCTTCACCGACTTCCACGGCGAGCTCGCCAAGGCCGTGCGGGACGGACGACGCCGGGAATTCGAAGGCCACGCCGGTCACGGACATGAGGACGAGGAGATCCCGGATCCGAACGCCCCAACCACCTTCTCCGACTGCAGGCTCGACTGGGCCAAGCTGCAGGCCACCGAGGGTGGCGAATGGATGGCACTGACGAAGCAGCTCCTCACGCTGCGCCGCGAGGTCGTCGTGCCGATGATCCGCACCGCGCCCGCGGCCGGCGGCACGATCCTGGAGGCCGAAGACGGTCTCGTGGCCGTCCGCTGGAGCTTCCCCGATGGTGAGCTCGGCATGGCGATCAACCTCGGGTCGGCAGCCAAGCCGCTCCCGGACCTGCCGGGCGATCCGATCCACAGCTACCCTCCGGGGGCCGGCACCGGTGACAGTCTCGCCGCCAATTCGGTTGTCGTGACCGCCACCACGGGAGCCCGCGCGTGAACATTCCCTCCTCGACCTACCGCATCCAGTTTCGCGACGGGATGACCTTCGATCGTGCCGCCGCGCTGGTCCCTTACCTGAAGCGTCTCGGCATCAGCCATCTCTACGCCTCGCCGATCTTCACCGCGACGACCGGTTCGACGCACGGCTATGACGTCACCAACTCCAATGAGTTCGATCCGGTCCTCGGCGGCCGCGAAGGCTTCGACCGGATGTCGCAGGCGCTGCAGCAGCACGGGCTCGGCCTGATCCTCGACATCGTACCGAACCACATGGCCTCCTCGCTGGAGAACCCCTGGTGGCGGGATGTCGTGGAGCATGGCGAAGACAGCCGCTACGCCCGCTACTTCGACATCGACTGGAGTCGAAGACTGACGCTCCCCTTCCTCGGCGAAACCTTCGAGAAGGTTCTCGAGGCAGGCGATCTGTCGATCAAACTGGATCCGGAGACCGGCAAGCCGGCGCTCGCCTATTACGACACCTGCTACCCCTTGAAGCCCTCCACCTACGAAGGCCGCGAGCAGGCGGTGCTGTCGATCACGGCGAAGACCGAGATCGCGGCGCTTCACGAGCAGCAGCCGTGGCGGCTGATGTCCTGGCGCGATGCGCCGCGCGAGCTCAGCTACCGCCGCTTCTTCGAGATCACCGGGCTGGTCGGTCTGCGGGTCGAGGATCCGGAGGTTTTTGCCGACGCCCACCGCCTGGTGCTTGACCTCGTCCGGGACGGCCGCGTCGACGGCCTGCGCATCGACCACGTCGATGGCCTCGCCGATCCGAAAGCCTATCTGGAGGAGCTGCGTGAGGCGGCGGGAGCCGATACCTACATCGTCGTCGAAAAGATCCTCGGCGAAGGCGAACAGCTTCCAGACGACTGGCCGATCTCCGGCACCACCGGCTACGAGTTCATCGGCGCACTGAGCAATGCCCTGGTGGAAGGCGGCAAGACCGAAGCTCTGACCCGCGCCTACGAGGCAGTCTCCGGCCGGCAGACGGACCCGCTGGAAGACCTGCGCGACGCCAAACTGTCGATGGCAAACAACAACTTCGAGGGCGAAGTTGCGGCGCTGCAAAAGCTGGCTCTCGCACTTCATGAAGCCGAAAACAGCGCGAACGCCATCACTGCCGACACGATGCACAATGCGCTGCGCGAGCTGCTCGTCGCCTTTCCCGTCTACCGCACCTATGGCACAGCGGACGGCATGACACAGGCTGACAAGACTCGCCTCGGCGAGATCGTCTCGGCGGTTGAAAGCGGACCTCATGCACCGGAAAAGGATGCGCTCCACTTCATCCAGCAGATTCTCCTGGGAGAGGTCGGCGCCGCGCAGTCCGACAAAGCCAGCCTCTTCCGCACGCGCTTCCAGCAGTTGACCGGACCGCTGATGGCGAAATCGCTAGAAGATACGCTGTTCTTCCGTCACCACCGCCTGCTGGCGCTGAACGAGGTCGGCAGCGAAGCGGCGCCGCCGACAGCCTCTCTGAAGCACTTCCACGAGGAAATGCTGATCCGCCTGAAGCACCAGCCTCACGCCTTGTCTGGAACCTCCACCCACGACACCAAGCGGGGCGAGGATGCCCGCGCCCGCCTCTACACCCTCAGCGAGGCGCCGGAAGTCTGGGCCGAGGCCGTCGCCCGCTGGCGCGACATGAACGCCGAACGGGTGCGCGCCCTGAAGGACGGACCGGCGCCGGAACCTGCCATGGAATGGATGCTCTACCAGGCGCTCGCGGGCGCATGGCCGACGGACCTGCGTCCCGAAGATACGGCAGGACTGAAGGCTCTCGAAGAGCGGTTTCTTGCCTTCGTGGAAAAGGCCCTGCGCGAGGCCAAGCAGCGGACGAGCTGGAACGAGGTGAACGAGCCCTATGAGACGACCGTCAGGGATTACGCCGCCCGCCTTCTCGATCCGGAGAACGACGGCTTCCTGACCGACTTCGTCGGCACGCTCGATCCCTTCCTTCGTGCCGGTCTCGTCAACGGCATCAGCCAGACGCTGATCAAGCTGGTGGCGCCGGGCGTACCCGACATCTACCAGGGCAGTGAGCGTCTCGACCTCAGCCTCGTCGATCCCGACAATCGCCGGGCACCCGACTTCGACCTGCTGACGGGCGCCGACGACGAGACGCTACAGTCGGCTGACGAGGAAAGCTGGCGTAGCGGCCAGTTGAAACAGGCAGTGATCACAAAGGTCCTGAACCTTCGCCAGCAGAAGCCGGAACTCTTTTCGGCCGGCAGTTATATGGCGCTCGAACCGCACGGCAAGCGCGCCGATCACCTGGTCTCCTTCGCCCGCCATGCCGGCGATGCGTCCCTCGTGCTGATCGCTCCGCGGCTGGTTCTGAGTGCGTTTCGCCAGGGCGGGATGTCGATCTCGGACAAATGGTCCGATACGGAACTGCCGCTTCCGGAAGAACTGCGCGGGCGCCGCTACCGCGAGATCTTCAGCGGCCGGGTCTTCGAACCGGCAACCAGCCTTTCGGTCGGCTGGGCCTTTGCCGATCATCCCTTCGCGCTTCTGGTCTCGGAGTAACTGGGACCCCAAGAAAAAAGGCCGCCAATCATCACGATTGGCGGCCTTTTTCTCTCCGTCTGGAGACTGTTCTTGGTTAGCCGAGGCCAACGACGGACAGGATAGCGAGAACGATTACAACTGCTCCAACAAGCCATACGATGCTGTTCATGTCTCTCTCCTTATAAGTGCTGACATTACGAATTAAGCGAAACCAACCAGGTTCAGAACGGCGATCACGATGACGACCGCGCCGACCAACCAAACGATGCTATACATGGCTTTCTCCTGTGGCTCTCGGCAAGTTGAACGGGGAGGCGCGCAAAAGGTTCCAACGACTTGCGGCGGGAACAATCGTCCAGGGGCGGTGTTCACAAAGTGCCGATGCCTCGTATCGGCAACGTAGAACCGGACAACCATGGGGGTGGGTATGGCGGAAACAAATCATTCAGCGACAGGATCGCAAGCAACACCCGTCCGCGTCGTCATCGTCGGCGCAGGGTTCGGCGGACTGGCCTGCGCCCGCGAACTCGGCAACACGGATCTCGAGGTCACGGTCGTCGATCGCCGCAACCACAATCTTTTCCAGCCGCTCCTCTATCAGGTCGCAACCGCCGCCCTTTCCCCCGCCGACATCTCCGAGCCGATCCGCAGGACGCTGGGCCGCTACCGCAATATCCGGGTCGTCCTCGCCGAAGTCGCCGGCGTCGATGCGGCCGCCAAGACGATCCGTTTCGAGGATGGCGGCAGGCTCTCCTATGATCACCTCGTGATCGCCACCGGATCGGACTACAATTACTTCGGTCATGACGAATGGCGCGCCTGGGCGCCGGGCCTCAAGACCATCCATGAAGCCCGGCTGATCCGGCAGCGGCTGCTGCTCGCCTTCGAAAGGGCGGAGCTCTCGCGGGATCCGGAGGAGAAGAAGGCGCTCCTGACCAGCATCGTGATCGGCGGCGGCCCGACCGGCGTCGAAATGGCCGGCGCCATTGCCGAACTCGGTCACTTCATGATCACCCGGGACTTCCGTGATCTGTCACCCGCAGACTTTCGGGTGATCCTCATCGAGGCCGCGCCGCGCATTCTCGGCGCCTTTCCGGAGGAACTGGCCGGTTATGCGGAGCGCACCCTGGCCAAGGCGGGCGTCCAGGTTCTGACGAACACCCCGGTGGAGAGGATCACCAAGGACGAGGTCGTCGCCGGATCCAACACCTTCCGCACCGGCTGCATCGTCTGGGGCGCCGGCGTGAAGGCCTCGCCCGCGGCCGGCTGGCTGGGGATCGAAGGCAAGGCAGGCGGGCGCATTCCCGTCGATCCGGACCTCTCCGTCACCGGCTTTCCCGGCATTCATGCCATCGGCGACACTGCCCTTGGTCTCGGAGAGGAAGGAAAGCCGCTCCCGGCGCTGGCGCAAGTGGCCAAGCAGCAGGGACAGTACCTCGGACAGTCGCTGCGCAGGAGGATCCTGGAGGACCGCCAGCCGGAGCCCTTCCGGTTCAACGACCGGGGCAATACCGCCGTCATCGGCCGAAACGCGGCGATCTTCGACTTCGGACGCTGGCAGCTGAAGGGGCGGCTCGCCTGGCTGCTCTGGGCGATCGTCCACGTCTACCTGCTCGTCAACTTCGAAAAACGGCTGCTCGTCAGCATCCAATGGATCTGGCGCTACGTGACGCGCCAGCGCGGCGCACGGCTGATCGACGAGAATGCTGCCGTCGAAGTTCCGGCATCGACTGAAAGGACAGAGACATGAACACCGCCAATCCGCAACTAGAGGGCCTCTACCTCGCGATTGCGTCCATCAACCGGCTGCTCGTGGACAAAGGCCTCGTCACGCACGACGAAATTCAGCGGGCGCTGCAGAATGTCGAACGGACCGTGCTGGACGACACGCATCTGCTCGACATCTCGGGCTCCCACCAGCTAGCCGTCGCCTTCCCGATCCGCGTCCTGCTGCTCGCCAACGAGGCCTCGGAACGGGGCGACACTTTCGATTTCAAGGATCTCGCCAGCGAGGTCGGGCGGCGCACCTGACGCCAGAAAAAGGGCGCGGCCCTGAAGAGACCGCGCCCCCTGCTGATCAGATGATCGGCTTGCCGCCGGTCACGGCAATCGTTGCGCCGGAGACGTAGCTCGACTGCGGGTCGGCGAGCATTACATAGGCGGTCGCCAGTTCTGCCGGCTGCCCAGGCCGCTGCATC
>JBKBXP010000129.1:0-9014 GCA_046314035.1 Pseudorhizobium sp.
ATCCTCCAGCACGCCTTCCAGCATGCGGGCATTCTGCTCAAGGACCTCCGCCGAAAGCGTCGCGTCACGCGCAACCGCCTTGGGCTCGGCCAGCAGGTGGACGGAGGGCAGCTGGAAGCCGTCCCGATCGATGAACGAACCCTGCGCCTCGCGGGCAACGCGAGCGCCGGGCTTCGGCGGCGGTGGTGGCGCAACGACCCGCGGCTGAACCCGGGCGGCGCCAGGCGCAACGGGTCGCGACACGGCGAAGGGCACGTCGTCATCCTCCGGCAGGATGCCGGCCGGGCGGACGCCGTCGTCGAAGTCGCCCTCGTCATCATCATGCGCCATGGGTGGCGCGACGATGGAGCGGCGGCTCAAACCTTCGGCCGGACCGTCGAGAGACGGCTCCACGCGGTGACCGGCAGAAGCCGTCTTCGGTCGAGCCGGCTCGTTCAGCGTCCCGAATTCGTCGTCGTTGAAATCATAGGGCTGGTCGAAGGTGTCGCGCGAAGTGCGCTTTATACCGAAGAGCCGTCGGGTGCGTGCCTGGGCGATGTACCAGTAATGCGCCAGCGCCCCCAGCGCCAGGAAGCCGGCAAACGCACTGTCCTCATCGTCCTCTTCGTCGTCGACAGCCGAACGGCCGCGCGCCGCTGGCGCTGCAACCGGCACACGATCCTCGTCGTCCTGATCCTCGAAGGCTTCGCCGACGAGGCCGGAACCGAAAAGGAGCAGCGAGACGGCGGGAACCGCAAACACGACGCCAAGGATGGTCGCCAGCATGCCGGTCGGATAAGCGCCGACGAAGAGCGCCGGAAACCGCAGGATCATGTCGCCGATGACGCCGCCGATGCCATTGGGGATCGGCCAGGTGAAGGGCGCCGGAAAGCAGCCGAGCGAGGCCGCAGCCAAGAGCGTCCCGCCGCCCCAGGCGGCAAATCGCGCTGGAAGCCGGTTGAACCTGCGTCCTGAGATCAGCGCCAGCGCGAAGGCCAGCATCGGCAGCAATGCCACGAGACTGGCAAGCCCCAGGAATTGCATCATCAGATCGGCAAAGGCCGCACCCGCATACCCGAGAAGATTGGTCGGCTGGTTGTCGGTTGCGTAGGAAAAGCTCGGATCCGCGACATTCCAGGTGGCGAGCGCGGCAACGGCCAGTGCCAGTCCCAGGAAGATCGCAAATCCGGCAAGCGCCAGGGCCTGCCGAACGACGAAGGCTGTCAGCATGGCCTTGGCCGACCCATTGCCCATCGCTGCCGAATTGCTTCTGCCCATTGCCATGCCCGCTGTTCAACGTCTGAAAACAGTGGCGATCGTACAAGCCGCACGTCGCCATCGTGAGGGCAGGGTAGCCCGCGGTTGGTTAACGCGGCTTTAACCACATTCTCAACGAGAACGTGTCGAGCACAAAAAAGCCCGGGCCGAGGCCCGGGCATCCGCGTGATCCGCCGAAGCGAACCCGATGGTGGCCTTGGGACGGCTCTCACCGCCCCAAGGCTGTTGATCAGGAGTGGTAGGCCGCTTCGCCGTGCGAAGCGAGATCGAGACCTTCGCGCTCTGCTTCGACCGGTACCCGCAGACCGACGATGACATCGACGACCTTGTAGAGGATGGCCGAGATGACACCGCACCAGACGATGGTGATGACGACCGCGGTGAGCTGCGTCATGAATTGGCCGCCCATGGTGACGCCGTCGGCATAGCCGATGCCGCCGAGCGACGAGGAGGCGAAGATGCCGGTGGCAAGCGCGCCGAAGAAGCCGCCGATACCATGGACGCCGAAGACGTCTGCCGTATCGTCATAGCCGAACTTGTTCTTGATCACGGCGATGAAGAAGTAGCACAGCGGCGAGACCAGGAGACCCATGACGATGGCACCCATCGGGCCGGCAATACCTGCGGCCGGAGTGATGGCCACCAGACCGGCGATCATGCCGGATGCGGCACCCAGCATCGATGCCTTGCCGCGCGTGAAGCTCTCGACGATGCACCAGGACACGATGGCGGCAGCCGTTGCGATAAAGGTATTCACCGTGGCCAACATCGCACCGCCCGAGGCTTCGAGGTTGGAACCGGCGTTGAAGCCGAACCAGCCGACCCAGAGCATGGCTGCACCGACGAGCGTCAGCGTCATCGAGTGCGGTGCCATCATGTCCTTGCCGAAACCGGTACGCTTGCCGATCATGATGGCGCCGATCAGACCGGCAACGCCGGCATTGATGTGGACGACCGTGCCACCGGCAAAGTCGAGCGCGCCCATGGCAAACAGCAAGCCGTTGGCGTCCCAGACCATGTGGGCGATCGGGAAGTAGACGAAGGTTGCCCACAGAATGCAGAACAAGAGCGCTGCGGAGAACTTGATGCGTTCGGCGAAGGCGCCGACGATCAGCGCCGGAGTCAGCGCCGCAAACGTCATCTGGAACAGCATGAAGATGTACTCGGGAATGACCGCATCCGAGAAGGTTGCCGCCGTTGAATCCATCGTGATGCCCGAGAGGAAGAGCTTGGCGGTTCCGCCGAAATAGGCGTTTTCCGAGCCGCCGAAGGCGAAGGAATAGCCGTAGATGACCCAAACGAGCATCATCGAGGCACCGACGACGGTGCACTGCATGAGAACCGATAGCATGTTCTTTGCGCGGACGAGGCCGCCGTAGAACAGGCCGAGACCCGGCATCAGCATGAACAGCACGAGGATCGTGCACAGGAACATGAAGGCGGTGTCGCCCTTGTCAGGCACCGGTGCGGCGGCAACAGCCTCGGCGGCGGGCGCGGCGGCGTCCTGCGCGAAGGCGACGACGGGCGAAAGCAGGGCTGCGGTGGCAGCGCTCAGACGTCCGAACGAGGTTGAAACTCTTGAAAATTGCATTGGTAGCTCCCCAATCAGCCGTTAAAGCGCTTCTGTGTTGGTCTCGCCGGTCCGGATGCGCACGGCCTGCTCGATCGAATAGACGAAGATCTTGCCATCACCGATTTGGCCGGTCTTGGCGGAGGAGGCGATCGCATCGACGGCCTTCTCGACCAGATCCGTGGCCACGGCGATTTCGATCTTCAGCTTCGGCAGAAAACTCACCGCATATTCGGTGCCGCGGTAGATTTCGGTGTGTCCCTTCTGCCGTCCGTAGCCTTTGACTTCGGTGACGGTCAGGCCTTGGATACCGACCGCGGTGAGGGCTTCGCGCACCTCATCCAGCTTGAACGGCTTGATTATGGCCATCACGATTTTCATCTGGCGTCCCATCCTTTGTTGACTCGGCCGAAGCCGACTTCCCTGATCGCTGGCTGATCACCACAGCGACTAGGTTCTCTACATACAAGGGGCGTGCCAGATTCGAACTGCGCTAATAAATAGTTGAAATACCGAGATTTCCGAGGAAAAGCCTAAACCTGAGGCAGCGAAAACCGGGAGCGTTGATGTAAATTTCGGCAAACTTTCGAGAATGCCGTATTTTTATTCATTTGCCCGTTTCCGGATCAGCCCCTCCTGGGCCACCGAGGCGACCAAAGTTCCGGAGCGAGTATAGAGGCTGCCGCGGGTCATGCCGCGAGCGCCGGAAGAGCTCGGACTGTCCTGCGTGTAAAGCATCCAGTCGTCCAGGGCGCAGGGGCGATGGAACCACATGGCGTGGTCAAGGCTCGCCACCTGCAGCCGGGGATCGAAGATCGAGGTCCCATGGGCATAGAGGGATGTGTCGAGCAGCGTCATGTCCGAGAGATAAGCCAGCACACAGGCCTGGTAGTGCCGGTCGGGCAGCACCTCGCCGACTGTCCTGACCCAGATGTCCTGCCGCGGCTCGAGCTTTTCCTTGCTCAGGTAGTGCACCAGCGACACTGGCCGAATCTCGATCGGCCGATCCTGGTTCCAGTATTTGCGAACGGCCGCCGGCGCCTGGGCCAGGAACAGCTCCTTGAACTCCTTCTCGCCCATCAGGTCCTCGGGCTGCGTCACCAGCGGCATTGGCACCTGATGCTCGAACCCGTCTTCCTCCACCTGGAAGGAGGCCGACATCGAAAAGATCGGGCGACCATGCTGGATGGCGACAATCCAGCGGGTCGCAAAGCTTGATCCGTCGTGGATCCGCTCCACCTGATAGATGATCGGTACGGCAGGATCGCCAGGACGCATGAAATAGGCGTGCAGCGAGTGGATGAAGCGGTTGCCATCGACCGTCCGCTGCGCCGCCATCAGCGCCTGGGCGATCACCTGGCCGCCGAAAACCCGCTGCCAGCCCACCTGCGGGCTGAGGCCGCGGTAGAGATTTTCCTCGAGCTTCTCGAGGTCGAGCGTCGAAAGCAATCGGTCCATCGGGGCCTGGGATTGGGGCTGACGCGACATTATGGCGGTCTCCGGCAATAGGAAGCAGATGCCGGATGCTCTATATGGACGGTGTCAACTTCTCAAGTCACACGGGAGTGCCTGCAAATGCTGGATATTTTGGTTGTCGGTGGCGGTTATGTCGGATTGTCGGCCGCCGTGGCGGTGAAGCAATCGGCACCGCACCTGAAGATCGAGATCCTGGAAGCAGCGCCCGGACATGTCTGGGAGAAGGACGAGCGCGCTTCCGCGATCATCGCCGCCGCCACCCGCATGCTGCAGGTCCTCAACCTCTGGGACGAGATTGCACCGCAAGCCCAGCCGATCAACCGCATGATCGTCACCGATTCGCGCACCTCCGACCCGGTCCGTCCCGTCTTCCTGACCTTCGACGGCGCGGTCGAGGAGGGCCTTCCCTTCGCGCACATGATCCCCAACGTCGCCATGGTCCGGGCGCTCCGCGGCGCCTGCGAACGGCTCGGCATCCCCATTCGCCACGGCCTCTCCGCCACGGGCTTCACCACGACGAGCAACCATACGACCGTGTCGCTCTCGGACGGCACGACGGTCGAGACGCGCCTCATCGTTGCCTGTGACGGTGTCCGCTCCAAGCTGCGTGACATGGCCGGGATCAAGACGGTGACCTGGGACTACGGCCAGTCGGGTATCGTCACCACCGTTGCCCACGCCCGGCCCCATGAAGGCGTCGCCGAGGAGCATTTCCTGCCGTCCGGGCCCTTTGCCATCCTGCCGCTCACCGGCAACCGGTCGTCGCTGGTATGGACGGAGCGGACGGCCGATGCCGATCGGCTGGTTGCCTCCGACGATCTGGTCTTCGAAGCGGAATTGCAGCGCCGGTTCGGGCACAAGCTGGGCGAGATCAGCGTTGTCGGCGGCCGCAAGGCCTTCCCGCTCGGCCTGACGCTGTCGCGCGCCTTCGTTGCCCCGCGCTTGGCGCTGGCGGGCGATGCCGCGCACGGCATCCACCCGATTTCCGGCCAGGGGCTCAACCTCGGCTTCAAGGATGTGGCCGCACTTGCCGAGACCATCGTCGAAGCCGATCGCCTCGGCCTCGACATCGGCGCCCTGAACGTCCTGGAGCGCTACCAGTCCTGGCGCCGCTTCGACACCTTCCGCATGGGGGTGACCACCGATGTCCTCAACCGGCTCTTCTCCAACGACGTGACGCCGATCCGGGTCGCGCGCGATTTCGGGCTGGGTCTGGTGGAACGCATGCCGAAGCTGAAGTCCTACCTGATCGGGCAGGCGGCCGGCATCTCGGGCGAGGATCGCCCGAAGCTTCTGGCCGGCGAGGCCATCTGAGGCGTCAGCCTTCCAGCTTGCGGGCTTCCGACACCAGCATGATCGGCACGCCGTCGCGGATCGGATAGGCAAGTCGCGCCTTCTCAGAAATCAGCTCGTTCGTGTCGCGGTCGAGTGTCAGCCGCGCCTTGGTGAGCGGGCAGACGAGAAGCTCCAGGAGTTTCGGATCAACCTTGCTGATGCGCTCATCCATGGCCGCTACTGCAGAACGGTGTCGGAATCGCCGCCGCCACGGGCCAGCAGCATCTCGGTGATGGCAATCAGCGTGTCCGCGCGGGTCTTGAGGTCGGGTGCCTCGAGAAGCGCCTGCTTCTCCGCCGGCCCGAACGGCGACATCATCGAAAGCGAATTCACCAGCGTCCGATTGCCGGCAAGTTCGATGCTTTCCCAGTCCGCCTCCAGATTGTTCGCTTCGAGATAGGCCCGGAAGACGCGGAGCAAAGCGGTGCGGTCGACAGACCCTTCGTCGTCCTCTGCGGAAAGATCGGCGAGGAAAGGAGCGATCTTGAAGCTCCGGTAGGGGTGACCGGTACCCGCCTCCTCAAGCAGGCGCACGCGGCAGATGCCGCTCAGCGACGCGATGTAACGCCCGTCGCCGGTCTCGGCGAACGATGTAATGCGGCCTATGCAGCCGACGCCACTGAGGGCAGGCCGTGGCGTGGTCGAGCCCGCCGGCTCCGACAGGACCGGCTGGACGATGCCGATCAGCCGGTCTCCGGCAAGCGCCGCATCGAACATGGCCAGATAGCGGGGCTCGAAGATGTTGAGTGGCAGTTGGCCACCCGGCAATAGAAGCGCACCCGTCAGGGGAAAGACCCGCACCGTGTCCGGCAGGTCTTCGTGCTTCACATATCGCGCATTTCCAACAATCATGGGGCCCAACCTCCAGGACCACAGGCAGCACGGAGACGCCGCCGATGGAGTTAATGTGGGGCGGGTTGCGGGGATCGCAAGGCCGCCTTCGGGCACCTGATATCAGGCAAAAAGGATTGATGACATCCGTCGCCGTGCGGTGGTGGTAGCCGGGTCCTTCGGTCCCCAGGCCTCGAAGAACTCCAGAAGCTGGCGGCGTGCACCATCGTCGTCGAAGGTGCGGTCCTTGCGCATGATCATCAGAAGGTGATCGGCAGCCTCATCGCGCTTGCCCTCGGCATTGCGGATCTTGGCAAGCTTCATGCGGGCCTCGTGATGGTCCGGGTTGAGTGAAAGCTCGTGCTCGAGGGCGGAGGGGTCGCCAAGCTTGCGGGCTTCCTCGAACTGCTCCAGCTTTCGCGCCACCGCCTGGATGGCGGGATCGGCGGAGATTTCCGCGGGAAGCGCCTGCAGCATCTGCGTGGCGCGCGCAGCGTCGCCGAGTTCGATCATGCACCGCATCAGACCAGCGGCGGCCTTGGCGTTTTCCGGGTCTGCCTGCAGCACCGCACCGAAGAGCTGCGCGGCCGCCTGCACATCGCCGGCGACGAGAAGGCCTTCTGCCTCGCCAAGCGCCGCCTCGATTTCCGCTGCCTGATCGGCACCCGCCGGGCCGGCGACCTTGTCGATGAATTGGCGAAGCTGGCTTTCCGGCACCGCGCCCATGAAGCCATCGACCGGACGGCCATCCACGAAGGCAACCACGGCCGGTATGGACTGGACGCCCATCTGGCCCGGAATGGCCGGGTGATCGTCGATGTTGAGCTTGACGAGCTTGACGCGCCCCTGCGCTTCCGTGACCACCCGCTCGAGGATAGGTGTCAACTGCTTGCAAGGGCCGCACCAGGGCGCCCAGAAGTCGACCAGAACCGGCTGTCGACGCGATTCGTCGATGACGTCTGCGGCAAACGCCGCCGTGCTGGTGTCCTTGATGAGGCCACCGACAGGCCCCGAAGCATCGACCGGCGCCGCGACCGCGGCCGGACCGCCGAACTGCGCCGAAGCGGTCATCTGGCCACCGTAGGAGCCACCGCCGTAAGGATTGTCTGTGCCGCTCATGATAGGTCTCCCGGGTCTCGTCGTCACCGCTTCATCTGTGTGGGAACATCGTATGTCAGTCGGTCACTTTCAAGACAAGCGGCGTATGGCCGGTCGCCTCGAGGAAGCGGAGAAGGTCGTTGCGCTCGATCGACGTGGTGGCATCGTTGGAGAGCGGATGCCCGTTGATGACCTCGTTCTGCATCAGGTCCTCGTCGAGGACGAAGGTGACACGGTTGCCCGTATCGTTGATGGCGCCGAAGACAGTGACCGATCCGGGTTCGACGCCGAGATACTCCAGCATCTTCTCCGGCCTGCCGAACGAGACACGGCTGGCGGCGCCGATCACCTTGTGCACGGTCTTCAGGTCGACGGCCGCATTCTCCTCGACCGTCAGGACGAAGTATTGGTCCTTCTTGTCCTTCACGAACAGGTTCTTGGTATGCCCGCCGGGGATCTCGTCGCGCAGGCCGACCGATTCCGCCACGGTAAACACCGGCGCATGGGTTCGCGTCGAATAGGAGACGCCGAGATCATCCAGGAGCGCATGGAGCTCTTCGGGGGTCTTGGGAGAGGAAGAAACGTCGTTCATGGTTCCACGCGGTTCTGGTGAATGTGCGGCGGGGATTGCTGCCACCCGAGGCTTACCGCGCCGTGGCCACTGCCGCAAGCAGATGCACGGGCGTGGGGTGGAAGAACGGGACGTGTCCGCATCAAGATTTTCAGGGGAGCGAGCCCCCAAGCACCTTCGGCGGCCAGAAATTTCTCGATCGGCTTTCATTTCCCTGTTGCATTCGAAAATCACTTGAGCCATATAGCGCCCGTCGCCGCAACATCGGTCGGCCCTCGATCCAACGTTACCCCAGGATCGCGGTTATGAGCGGGTGTAGCTCAGGGGTAGAGCACAACCTTGCCAAGGTTGGGGTCGAGCGTTCGAATCGCTTCACCCGCTCCATTTTCTCCTCAGTTTTCCGTTAGCAGCCAAAGCGCCGCAATCTTCGCGACTTCTGATGCGTGATCCGCGCCCAGCCTTCGCCGAGCGCGCGTCTGCAAAAATTCCTCAGCTCTTCGAGAAGCAGTAGTCCGTTTCCTGCCGCAGCACATCGCCGGGGCGCAGGACAGCCTCGGGGAAATTGCTGTGGTTGATGGCGTCGGGCCAGATCTGCGTTTCCAGGCAGAAGCCGGCAAACGCGCCGTAGTGGCGTCCGTCATGGCCCGGCACCTTCACGTCGAGCTTGTAGCCCGAATAGAACTGGACGCCCGGCTCCGTGGTGCGCACCTCCAGCGAGACGCCGGAATAGGTGCTGCGGGCAAGAGCGACGGAGCGCTTCTCCACCCGCTCGTCGGAGAGGCAGAAGTTGTGGTCGTACAGCACCCGCTCGCCATTCTCCTCCCGGTCCATCGGACCCATCTCGCGCAGATCGAAGGCGGTTGAGGCCACCGGCAG
>JBKBXP010000130.1:0-8986 GCA_046314035.1 Pseudorhizobium sp.
GACTGGAGCCATGTCCCCATCATGGTCATCTGCTGAGAGACCAGCCCGCGCAGCTTCTGCATCTGGCTGACCTGCTGGGCGGCGATCTGATGGCCGACCTGCAGTGCTTTCATCTGCCCGTCAGATGAGCGCGACAGTGCGCGCAGCTGGCTCATCGACTCTTCTTCACTGTCGAATTGCTTGGCCGTGAGACTGGCGGCCTTCAGCGTGCTGCCGATCGTGTCGCGGTTGGTGTCCGACCAGCTTTGATAGGTCGACGAGAAGCTCTGCCCCAGTGGTAGTTTGCCCTGAAGATCGGCGTAGCTCTTGAAGCGCTGTTGCAGGATCTCATCGGCATTGCCCATGGAAAACGCGATGCTTTGCCCCTGCTCCACGACCCTGCGAAGCTGCTCGAGATCCCTTTCGACCCGTCCCCAGATCTGATCGGGCAGCCGCGCCGTGTTCTGCAGCATGTTTTCGTAGATCTTCAGCTGGTTCTGGAGATGTTCCGCCAGCTGGGCAATCTGGGTGAGCTGGTTGTCGACCTGCAGCCCCGAGCTTCGCAGCAACTCGACGAGCTGCGCGTTGTTTGCCAGCTGCGTCCATTCGGTGGCAGCCCCTGTCGCTGCGCCGGCATAAGCAGGGGTGACTGGTACCGTCAGGATAATTCCGGCGGCGAGGTTAGTCAGCCAGCCGTTCGGTACTAAGCAGCGATGCGGCATTTTTGATCCCTCTCTCCTGCAGCCAATAGTTCGGCCATTCGGCTCCATGCTCTGAATGCAAGGCACGGATCCGCTTCAGGTCGTGTTTTCCGGTGGCCCCAACGAAACTCAGCGCGACAGGCCCCAGCGTCATGTCGAACAGACGCCTGCCATCGGGCGTTGCGACGTAGTACTCTCGCTTCGGGGTGGCACCTGCGATGATGTCGATCTGACGCTCGTTGAATCCGATGCGCTCATAGAACTCGCGGGTTCCTGGTTCCGCGGCAGCCCCGTTCGGCAGGCAGATCTTCGTCGGGCAGGATTCTTTCAAGACATCGATGATGCCGGACCGTTCAGCATCCGATAGCGATTGCGTCGCCAGCACCACCGCGCAGTTTGCCTTGCGAAGCACCTTCAACCATTCGCGTATCTTCTCGCGAAAAACAGGATGGCCGAGCATCAGCCAAGCCTCGTCCAGGAGGATCAAGCTGGGTGAGCCGTCGAGGCGCTTCTCGATGCGGCGAAACAGGTAGGTGAGCACGGGCACGAGGTTACGCTCGCCAAGGTTCATCAGCTCCTCGAGCTCGAAGCACTGGAACGCACCAAGGGTCAGCCGGTCCTGCTCTGCATCGAGAAGTTGCCCCATTGGTCCGTCGATGGTGTAGTGATGCAGAGCCTCCTTGATCTCCCGGATCTGCACGCCGCTGACGAAATCCGACAGCGAACGTCCCGTCGCCCTTTCCATCAACCCGATCTGCCGGGAGATCGCATTGCGGTGGTCTGGCGTAACATTGACGCCCTGCAGCGCAAGGAGCATTTCGATCCATTCGGTTGCCCAGGCTCGGTCGCCTTCCGTGGAGAGCTCAAAGAGCGGGCAGAAGGCCAGCCCCCTGCCCTCCTCCGGTCGATCTGTACCTATCGCGTAGTGGTCTCCCCTGCAGGCGAGGGTGAGAGACAGAAGCGACAGACCCTTGTCGAAGCAGAATACCTGGGCGTCCTCGTAGCGACGGAACTGGGCCGCGATGAGGGCAAGCAGCGTGGATTTGCCGGACCCCGTGGGACCAAAGATCAGGGTATGGCCGACATCATCGACGTGCAGGTTCAGCCGAAACGGCGTTGACCCACTGGCAACCTGCATCAGCGGCGGCGAATTTGCCGGATAAAATGGACAAGGTGCTACCGGGCTGCCGGACCACACCGAATTGAGCGGGATCAGATCGGCGAGGTTTCTGGTGCTGATCAGCGGCTCTCGGATGTTGCAGTACCAGTTGCCTGGCAGGCTGCCGAGGTAGGCGTCAGTCGCGTTGAGCGTCTCGATCCTTGCACCGAAACCCTCCGCCTGAACCAGCCGCCGTACGGCCTCTGCCTTTTCCTGCAAGATCTGCCGGTCTGCGTCGAAAAGGACAATGACCGGGGTGTAGTAGCCATATGCCACCAGTTGCGATGACGCTTGAGCAATCGCGTCCTCGGTTTCTGCCACCATGCTCAGGGCATCCGCATCGATCGAGCGGCTGTTCGTCTGGAACAACTGGTCGAAAAAGGGTCGGACTTTCTGTTGCCATTTCTTGCGCGTCCGCTCGAGCTTCTGGCGCGCTTCCTCCGCATCGAGGAAGATGAAGCGCGACGACCAGCGATAGCTTAGTGGCATCAGGTCAAGACTGTTCAAAATGCCGGGCCAGCTTTCGGCCGGCAGGCCGTCGATCGCCACGATGCTCAGGAACCGGCTATCGAGCTTTGGCGTCAGCCCGTGCTCGAGTTCCGCAGTGACCAACCAGTCCAGATACATGGGAACGTCCGGCAGCCGGACGGGGTGATTTTCGCCGGTGATGCAGAAGCGGATGAACTGCAGGAGCTCATCGTAGCGCGCCACCCTCCCGCCGCCTCGATCATGAACCTCACGCGTCTCCATTCGGCGGATTGACAGCACATTCGCCAGATACTGCTCGATCTCCCGGATGGCATTCTTGAACACCGACAGTGCCGTATCTGCATAGGAAGCCTTTCGGCTCTCTTGGTCAGAATAGACGTACTTGCTGAGCGCGGTGTTCCCCGACGTCGCTCTCCGATAGGTTAGAATGAGCGCGTGCTTGCTCTCAAAATGTCCCTGGCTTTGGCTGAAATGCACCCGCCGCTCCGCATCGATCGCGCGGGTGACGGGATCTGGGAAGAAGCAGCGGTCCAGCGCAGGGTAGTCGATGATCGGGACACGGATGGCCTCAACCTGGAGCATCCACCCGCTGCCAAGGCGCGACAGGATGGTGTTGATTTGCCGCGACAGTTCATTTCGTTCGAGATCGGGCGCGCTTTCACAGTCGGGTCCTGCGAAGTACCAGCCAGACATCAAGCTTGCGTCTTTCAGGAGCAACACGCCGTTGTCGATCAGGCCCGCATAGGGGACGAGGTCGGCAAACGATGGTCCCTTCTGGCGGAAGCGACGGAGTGCAACCATGAGTGCTGTCTCCTTCAGGATGTCCGCCAAGGCGTGCTGGTTGGCCTGTAGAGCGGCCGGTAGCGTACGTGTCGCCGATAGACTTGTCGCATCAGCGGGTCAGACTTGGCCATCGCACGAAGCAGGCCGACGACGACAATCCAGATGCAGACGCCAACAATCGCGGAGTAGACGGTCAAAACCACGAAGATCAGGATCACAGCTGCGAGGCCGGTGATCAGTACCAACTCGCGATCGGCGCCGAGGAGGAGGTTGGGACGCGAAAGCGCGCGGGGAATGCGGTTGCACTGTAGGTGAGACAGGCGCTCAGTCATGGGAGGCTTCCTCTTGGAAGGCATGGCGCGCCGGATCCTGATTATCGGAAAGCCCGATCGTGGCGCCGGTAGCGCCGAACAACCCGACGATGGTGGTAGCCCCCAGCAGGATACCCGCAACCAGAACGACGTAGACCAGCCGTCGGGCAAAATCGTTGAGCTCGCCGCCGAAGATCAGCATGCCACCGGCAATAGCAACTGCGGCAAGTGCGATATAGCCAGCGACCGGACCGGTGATCGACTCCTGGATCTGCTCAAGCGGACCTTCCCATGGGAGGCTGCCACCTGAGCTTGCCACGGCTGGCGCCACGGTCGTCAGGATGATGGAGCCGGCAACGCCGGTCATCGTGATGAAATTCCGTTTATGCCACATGCCGTGCCTCCTGTTCTTGCGTAGGTTGGTCGGACTGGATCAGGTATTGCCCGCCGGCAAAGCGTTCGACGTGAATGACATCTCGCACGCGGCGGCCACGGGGCGTGCGTTCGATGGACATGATGAGATCGACAGCGTCTCCGATGACGTCATGCATCGGTTGCTGGCTGGCCTCGGCCGTCAACTGCTCCAGTCTGCGAAGTGCCGAAGTGGCGGTATTGGAATGAATGGTCGCCACGCCACCGGGATGGCCAGTATTCCACGCCTTCAGCAGCGTAAGAGCAGCACCATCCCGCACCTCGCCGACAATGATCCGATCTGGCCGTAACCGCAGGGTGCTCTTTAGGAGCCGAGACATGTCGACAGCGTCGCTGGTATGCAGGAAGACCGCGTTCTCCGCCGCACATTGCAGTTCGGCCGTGTCCTCCAGGATCACCAGTCGGTCGTCAGGCGTGCTTCTTGTGATCTCGTCGATCACGGCATTGGCGAGCGTCGTCTTGCCGGAACCCGTGCCCCCCGAGACGATGATGTTGAGGCGCGCGCTGACGGCGCTGCAAATAGTCTCAGCCTGCTCCTCGGTCATGACGTTCGCGCTCACGTAGTCTGCGAGCGGTATCAGACGCGAGGCATGCCGCCGGATCGTGAATGCTGGCTTGACCACGATCGGTGGCAGCAAGCCTTCGAAGCGGTGGCCGCCCAGCGGCAGTTCTCCTGAGACAATTGGTTGGCTGGCATCTGCCTCCGACTGGAGCGAATGGGCGACCGCGCCGATGAGCATCTCGGCGGCAGCCGCGGTCAGCTCGCCGGCAGGGGCTGGTGGCTGTCCAAGCCTCTCGATGAAAAGCCGGCCATCCGGGTTCAACATGACTTCAAGGACACTAGCGTCATCCAGCGCACCACAGAGGCGTTCGCCAAGGGCCTCCTGGAGTTTGCGCACGAGCCGCGAATGTGAGGGAAGCTGTGCCATGACGTTGCGCCTCAAGCAGCCTGATTGCCGGAAGGAGAAATCTGAGAGCGATACCTTGGTGGCCGTAGCGCCAGAAAGCTGTTGCGGTCTGCCTGCAGGGTACCCGCGAGCGCCAAGGTCACTCCAATCCTGCGGGGTTCGGCCAAGCGGCGAAGCGGCCATCCGACGCGCGCCAGAATGCGCTCGAAGCGGAGATCTGTGACGGTGATGATCTCGGTATAACCATTCACCAGGCACCACTCTATGATGGCGGTAAACATGATGAGCGTGGCTTGATGAGCGATCCCCCCTCCCCCTCCGCCTCCGCCTGCGGTCGTGGTGTCAACGCAGAATCTGGAGCTTTCGATCATGGCGGGATGGGCCCTCAGGCCCTCTTCTGGCAGAAGCGAAGGGAAGACCTCACGCAGCATAGTCGGTCCGGTTGCCGGCAGCAGCCTAGCGCAGCCCAGGACGTCGCCTTGGTCCGACAGGGCAAGGATATAGGTGGGCTGCAGTGCGTCGAAGGCATCTGTCTCCCTACCGCCGATGACGTTCACATCCCAACCTAGCCGGTCGGAAAAGACACGAGCTCTCAGCCTATGATGCTGCTCGAGGAGCTCCGTTTGCTGGAGATCCGGCTGCCCGGAGATTGCGATCACCTGCATTGTGTCCTCCCTCTTCAGATGCCTTCGAAGAAAAACACGGATCCGAATCGCTGTGCAGTTGTAGGATTCACAGGAGAACAATTCGTGATCAGGATGACGCCGCCTGCTCCCTAAGCTGCGGAAACTTATGAGAAGAATAAGGCCGCCTACGCTGCAGCCACATCGAGGGTTCCTGCCCTCGGTTAACCCTGAATAACTGGACTGGCGATTGAAAAGGTGTTCGGTTCAGAGCGGCTTCGGAAAGGCACCGCCGCGGAAAGGCGCCTAAGGGCGGTGCGAGCGCTCGTTCCGCCGCAGTCTGCAGGCGGGCTGAAAATGGAGTAGGGTACCGCTCGATGGCCCTAGGGATTGACAGTCAGACCTCTGAGCAAGCTCTCTCCAGAGCGAGCGCCCTTTATGTCCCTGGGGGTATTAACTTTTTGTTAACCCTATTTTTCTTGTCAGAAGGCGGGAATCAGATAACAGTCACGGTAATTGGCCGTTTACGCCGAAATTATCGTGACAAAGGGTTCAGATCCGGATGAACGTGAAACAGGCAGTTTCAGAACCAGTATTGAGTTTTGCTGACGTTATCCTTGAGCAGGGTGGCGAGATCTCCAGCAAGCTGGATATGCTGCGCATGGATAAGTTTCCTCCTAACGCTCAAAAGACACTCCGATTGTTCTCGCTTGCTGAAGTGGCGCAGTTTGTGGGGGTTTCTCAAAGTTACCTGAAGAAGCTCCACCTGCAGGGGAAAGGGGTCGAGCCCTCGACGACGGCGACAGGACGGCGTTACTATACCGCAAACCAGATGAACGAACTTCGCACATTGCTTGATCGCGTTCCTCGTCGGAGGACTGGAGAGAAGCTTCAGGTCATAGCCGTGGTCAATTTCAAGGGCGGCTCGGGCAAGACGACGACCTCTGCGCATCTCGCCCAGTATCTTGCACTCGCTGGATATAGGGTACTTGCTGCCGACCTCGATCCTCAAGCGTCGTTGACCGCCTTATACGGCATTCAGCCCGAGCTGGACGAAAAGCCGTCGTTCTACGAGGCCATAAGATACGACGACGAGCGCAAGACCATAAGGGATATTATCCAGCCCACGAACTTCCCCAACCTGGATGTTATCCCAGCAAACCTTGAATTGCAGGAATATGAATATGAGACGCCGCTTGCCATGCAGAGCAAGGATTCCAATGCGGGCAAGCTGTTTTATACCCGTATCGGGGCGGCGCTTTCAGAGGTAGACGATCAGTATGATGTCGTTGTCATAGATTGCCCGCCCCAGCTGGGATATCTAACGCTGACAGCCCTTACGGCTGCCACCTCCGTTCTCATCACAGTTCATCCGCAGATGCTCGACATCATGTCGATGTCGCAGTTTCTGTTGATGCTCGGCGATATCTTGAAAAGCGTTGAGAGTGCGGGAGTCAGTGTGAGCCTCGATTGGTTCAGGTATCTGATCACCCGTTATGAACCCATGGATATTCCGCAGCAGCAAATGGTGGGCTTTATGCAATCCATGTTTGCCCAGCAGATGATGAAGAGTCACATGGTGAAGTCGACGGCGATTTCGGACGCGGGTCTAACGAAGCAGTCGCTTTATGAAGTGGAGCGTTCCCAGTTCACAGCCTCGACGTATGATCGTGCACGCGAGGCGATGGATTCGGTGAACGCGGAAGTCGTTGACTTGCTACGTACAGCTTGGGGGCGTCGCAATGGGTGAATTGTCAGCCGTACAGATCTCCCTTTTGTCTTTTAAAATCATGCCCCTACCCCGTCGGGAGGTTGAACATGGCTCGTAAAGACGTTTTCGCGAACATTAACTCTGCCCCGACACAGGAACGTAAAGCCACTGCTGGATACGCGACCCGTGGTGCGTCGCGGTCGATGGTGAATTCTCTGAGCGAACTGGCGGATAAGGCCGCTAAAGGGGAACAGATGCTGGCGGGGGAGACGGTGATTGATCTCGACCCCAGTCAGCTAGATGCTTCATTCGTTTCTGATCGGCTTGAAAACGAGGATGAAGCATTTCGGGAGCTTGTTGACGCCATTCGCGAGCGGGGACAGGATTCTCCGATACTCGTGCGTCCACACCCTTCCGCTGCAGCGCGATACCAGATCGTCTTCGGCCACAGGCGTGCGCGGGCAGCAAAGGTTCTTGGTAGGCCTGTTCGGGCTGTGGTGAAGGAAGTTTCCGATATTGAGCATGTCGTTGCTCAGGGTCAGGAAAATTCTGCAAGGGAGAACCTTTCTTTCATAGAGCGGGCGCTCTTTGCCAAGACTTTATCGGATTTTGGGCATGACAGGAGCACCATTCAATCGGCCCTTTCGGTAGACGCTCCGATGCTGACACGGCTTCTCTCCGTTGCTACTCGCGTTCCTGAGGCGGTGGTGCGAGCGATCGGCCCCGCAAAAGGTATCGGTCGAGACCGTTGGACCGAACTTGCGCAGCTGATCGAGCATCCTTCTTTGGCCAAACACGCCGATGAGACGATCGCACAGGAAGCGTTTTCCACACTGGCCTCGGATGCTCGATTTGAGCGGCTAGTGGCGGACCTCAAGAGCGCTCGCCGACAGCCGAAGCCAAAGTCAGCGCCAGGTCGATGGCAGTCCAAAGATACCGGGGTAACAGCAGAGTTCAAAAGCTCGGGGAGGACTTACGCAATCTCCCTGAAGGCAAAAGACGCGACCAGGTTTGGCCGCTACATTGCCGAGAACCTTGAAAGGCTCCACCAGGAGTTCATTCAAAGTAGCAGTTCGCAAGGAGACTAACCGCAAAAGAAAAAGGCCCCCAGACGTTTCCGCCGTGGAAGCCCTTCTCTGATCTAAGCACTCATAGAATCGCATTTCCACGAATCGCAGTCAAGAGACTTTGGCATCGTTTTGGTGAGCAGATTTCTTTTGCCTAATGAAAGGTAGAAGGAAATGCAGGTTGGAAGTGTGACGACGCCGTTTGGGCGGCGGCCGATGACGCTTGCCATGTTGGCAACTCAGGCAAAGGCGCGTGCCGCGGCAGATGAGACATCCGTCGACAAATGGAAGCTGTACAGGGCGCTCTGTGAAGCCCGGGGTAGGCTCGGTATCACAGACCGAGCGCTCGCCGTCCTGAACGCGCTTCTCTCGTTCTATCCAAAGCAGGAGCTGAGCCAGGAGAATGGCCTCGTCGTGTTCCCGTCCAATGCCCAGCTCTCTCTTCGAGCCAACGGGATGCCGGAGGCGACGCTTCGACGGCATATCGCCCTTCTGGTGGGAGCGGGCCTCCTCATTCGCAAGGACAGCGCCAACGGCAAGCGTTACGCTCGGCGGGATGGGGAAGGATGTCTGGACGAGGCATTCGGGTTTTCCCTCGCGCCGCTGGTGGCTCGTGCGCGAGAGATCGAGACCATCGCAGCGGAAGTGGTGGCGGAGCGGCTACAACTCCAACGCCTTCGTGAGCGGCTGACCATCTGCCGGAGGGATGTCACGAAACTGATCGAGACAGCTCTCGACGAGGGCGCTCCAGGCGACTGGCAGGGGATCTACGAGGGCTTCAGGACGCTTGTTGTCTCTGTCCCCAGGGCTCCGACTGTCGCCC
>JBKBXP010000131.1:0-8947 GCA_046314035.1 Pseudorhizobium sp.
GTCGTCTGCTGCAGCATCACCTCGGAGAGCCAGATGTAATAGGGGTCCGGACGCTGCCCTTTGGCTGCGGCCTTGGGCGAGATCCGCCATGGCAGTTCGCGATGGTGCCGGTCGTACCACGCGAGAAGTGTCCGGTTCATGGCCTGAGGATCGTTCACGAGCGCTGGAAAAGCCTGTGTTTCTGTTCTAAAGGCTCTCTATCGCCGAGATGCCTTGGAGCGTCAACGACAGAGCCGGCCTCAGTCCCATCCAGAGCAGTTGGCTTGGCCGCGAAGACCCTTATGACGGAGATCGAAGCATGGCCCGTGATGCAAAGCCGTTTCGCCCCCGGCGCGAGATGCAGATCGCCGAACTGGCGAACGGCATCATCGATCCGGTGCTGGCGCGCCGCGCCGGCATTTCGACGGCACTGCTCGGCTCCTGGGACGAGATTGCCGGCGAACAGTTTGCTGATTGCAGCCGCCCGGAAAAAATTGCCTGGCCGCGCCGGGATGCCTCCGACGAGGCCGGTGGCTATCGGCCCGGCGTCCTGACGATCGCCTGCGAAGGCGCCCAGGCGCTCTTCCTGACCCATGCCCAGGGCGAGCTGATCGCCCGCATCAACGCCTTCTTCGGCTTTCCGGCCGTCCACCAGATCCGCATCGTCCAGAAGCCCGTCTCCCAGACGGCGAAGCATCGCCCCCGGCCGCAGCCGCTGAAGGGCGAGGCGGCAAGGCGCCTGGATGGCATGATGGAGGGGATCGAGGGCGATGCGCTGAAGGCGGCGGTTGCCCGTCTCGGCACGGCCGTCCTGCAGAAGAAACGCTGATCCCGTACAGCTGCCGTTCAGCTGGCGCGTGTCACAAAGCTTTGAAGAATTTCACTCTTCGCCACCTTGTTCCTGTCTTGAGGGCACGGTACGGAATGGCGACCTTTTTTGAACCTAAGGCAGGTGTCCGATGACGATGACCGAAACCACCATTTCCCGACGTGCACTCATGGGCGGCGTCGCAGCAGCAGCCCTGGTCATGGCGCTGCCGCTCTCGGCGACCAACGCCTTCGCCCAGGAACTGCCCGAATCGCAGGGTGACGTGGACATGGCCGAAGTTCTGGCACCCGGCCCGCTGCCGGAGATGGCAATCGGCGAAGAGAACGCCCCGGTCCAGATCGTCGAATACATGTCGATGACCTGCCCGCATTGCGCCACCTTCCACAACACGACCTTCGACGAGATCAAGACGAAGTATGTCGACACCGGCAAGGCACGCTTCATCATCCGCGAGTTCCCCTTCGATCCGCGCGCCGCTGCCGCCTTCATGCTGGCGCGCTGCATGCCGTCGAACCCGCAGGAACCGGCCACCTCGGCGCAGTATTTCCCGATGGTGTCCATGCTGATGAAGCAGCAGAATACCTGGGCTGCGGCAGAAGATGGCCGGGCAGCACTGTTGCAGATGTCCAGATTGGCCGGTTTCTCACAGGAGACTTTCCAGGCCTGCTTGACGAACCAGCAACTTCTCGATGATGTGAACGCCACGATGAAGCGCGGTGCCGATGAGTTCGGCGTCAGTTCGACGCCAACCTTCCTCATCAATGGCAAGCGCTATGCGGGGGCCATGTCTGTTGAAAGCATGTCGGCTCTTATCGACAGCTTGCTCTGAGATCGTTCATGATCTGAACGGCGGTCGCATCCCTGTGTCCGCCGTTTGCCCCCGGTGCGCGGCATGAAGTTCAACAAGCTGCGCGTCCTCGGTTTCAAGTCCTTCATCGAGCCGACGGAATTCATCATCGAGCGCGGACTGACCGGCGTGGTGGGTCCCAACGGCTGCGGCAAGTCGAATCTTGTCGAGGCGCTGCGCTGGGTGATGGGCGAAAACTCCTACAAGAACATGCGCGCCTCCGGCATGGACGATGTGATCTTTTCCGGTTCGGGAAACCGTCCCGCCCGCAACACCGCCGAAGTCTCGCTCTTCCTCGACAACTCCGACCGCACGGCGCCTGCCGCCTTCAACGATTCCGACGAGATCCAGGTGTCGCGCCGCATCGAGCGCGAGAACGGCTCCGTCTATCGCATCAACGGCAAGGAAGCCCGTGCCAAGGATGTCCAGCTCCTGTTTGCCGATGCCTCGACCGGCGCTCGCTCGCCCTCGATGGTCGGCCAGGGACGAATCGGCGAGCTCATCAACGCCAAGCCGCAGGCGCGCCGGCAGTTGCTGGAAGAGGCCGCCGGCATCTCCGGCCTGCATTCGCGCCGCCACGAGGCCGAACTGCGGCTGCGCGGCGCCGAAGGCAATCTCGAACGGCTGGAGGACATCACCTCACAGCTCGAAAGCCAGATCGAGAGCTTGAAGCGCCAGGCCCGGCAGGCCAACCGCTTCAAGATGCTGTCGGCCGACATCCGCGCCCGCGACGCCATGCTGCTCCACATCCGCTGGGCGCAGGCGAGTGAAGCCGAGCTTGAGGCGGAAACGGCGCTCAACCAGGCGACCATGGTCGTCGCCGAAAAGGCGCAGGCGCAAATGGAGGCGGCAAAAGCACAGGCGATTGCCAGCCTGAAGCTGCCGGAACTGCGCGAGGAGGAGGCGAGGGCGGGTGCCGCCCTGCAGCGCATCCAGATCGCCCGCACACAGCTGGACGAGGAGGCGGGCCGCCTCCTGAAGCGCCGCGACGAGCTCACCCGCCGGCTGCTGCAGCTTGCCGAGGATATCCGCCGCGAGGAACAGCTCGTCGCCGATAACGCCGGCTTCCTGGCCAAGCTCGACGAGGAAGAGCAGGAGATCAACGACATCCTGGCCGATTCCGGCGCCGAAGCCGAAGAGGTGCGCGAAACCTTCGAGGCAGCGGCGGCGGAGCTGGCGGAGAGCGAGCGGCTGTTTGCCGCCGTCACCGCCGAGCGCGCCGAGGCCGCCGCCTCCCGCACCCAGCTGGAGCGCCAGATCCGCGACCTGGCGGAGCGCCGCCAGCGGCTCGACCGGCAGATGCAGGACGCTGAGGTGGAGCTGGAAGCGATCGCCGAACGGCTGTCGGCGCTCGACGACCCGGCCGAACGCCGTGAAGCCGTCGAGGCGGCGGAGTATGCCGTCGAGGAAGCCGCCGCCGCCGGCGAAGACATCGAAGCCGCCCTGGCTGCGGCCCGCGCTGCCGAGGTCGAGGCCCGTCGGCCCGTCGATGCGGCGCGCGCCCGGCTGAACGGCATCGAGACCGAGGCCCGCACCATCTCCCGGATGCTGGCGGCCAGCGAGGTTGCCGGCGGCTACCCCGCCGTGGCGGAAGCCCTGCGCATCGACCGCGGCTATGAGGCCGCACTTGGTGCCGCCCTCGGCGATGATCTGGAAAGCTCGACCGACCCCTCCGCACCCGCCTTCTGGACCGTCAACGGCGACTCCTCGGCCGATCCGGCACTTCCCGCCGGCTGCGCGCCGCTGCTCGCCTACGCCTCAGCACCGCCGGAACTGACGCGCCGCCTGGCGCAGATCGGGGTCGTGGCTGCAGAGGATGCCGCCCGGCTGATGGCGGAGCTCAAACCCGGCCAGCGGCTGGTGACGCGCGAAGGGGCCGTCTACCGCTGGGACGGACATGTTGCCGGCTCCGAAGCCCCGGGTGCCGCAGCCCTTCGGCTCTCCCAGAAGAACCGTCTTGCGGAACTGGAAGGCGAGCTGGAGGAGGCAGGCATCATCGTCGCCGATGCCGAACTGGCGCTTGCCGATGCGGCAGACCGCATTGCCGCAGAAGAAGCGCGGCTCGCCGATGCCCGTGACCGCAGCCGCTTCGCCACCCGCCAGCTTGCCGAAGCGCGCGAGGCGCTGGCTGCGGCCGAGCGTGCCGCCGGCGATCTGCTGCGCCGCCGCGACGTTGTGACGGAGGCCGTCAGTCAGTTGCGCAGCCAGACCGAGGAGGTTCTCCTTCAGGAAGAGAACGCCCGCATCGAAATCGAAGACGCGCCCGACCTCTCCGGCATCGATGAGCGCCTGCGCGACCAGCAGCTGGCGGTGGCAACCGATCGCAGCGTGCTGGCCGAGGCGCGCGCCCGCTACGAAGGCCTCAGCCGCGAAACCGAGACCCGCCGCCGACGTCTTGCCGCCATCGCCCAGGAGCGGTCCGCCTGGCAGGCCCGAGCCGCGAGTGCCGAAAACCATGTCGCGACGCTGCGCGATCGCGAGGAGGAGGCGCGCGAGGAGATCGCTGACCTGGAGGCCGCGCCGGAAGAGTTCGACGAAAAGCGCCGCAGCCTGCTGTCGGAGCTGCAGAAGGCCGAGGAGGCTCGTCGTGCCGCAGCCGACCGCCTCGTCGAGGCCGAAACCCGCCAGCGGGATGCCGATCGCGTCGCCACCACGGCGCTCGCCGAACTGGCGGAGGCGCGCGAAAAGCGCGGTCGCACCGAGGAACGCCTGGTGTCTTCGGCCGAGCGGCGCCACGAGAGCGAGCTGCGCATCCGCGAAACGCTGAATGTCGCCCCGTATGAGGTGCTGCGGCTGGCGGGCCTTGCCCCCGGTTCGGCTCTGCCCAATATCCGCGATATCGAGCGCGAGGTCGATCGCCTGAAGATGGAGCGCGAACGCCTGGGCGCCGTCAACCTGCGCGCCGAGGAGGAGCAGAAGGAACTCACCGACAAGCTCGAGGCGCTGATCCGCGAGCGCGACGACGTGATCGATGCGATCCGCAAGCTGCGCGGCGCGATCCAGAGCCTCAACCGCGAAGGGCGCGAACGCCTGCTGGCGGCCTTCGAGGTGGTCAATTCGGAATTCCAGCGCCTCTTCACGCATCTCTTCAATGGCGGCACGGCCGAACTGCAGCTGATAGAAAGCGATGACCCGTTGGAAGCAGGCCTTGAGATCCTCGCCCGCCCGCCGGGCAAGAAGCCGCAGACCATGACGCTGCTGTCCGGCGGCGAGCAGGCCCTGACCGCCATGGCCCTGATCTTTGCCGTCTTCCTCACCAACCCGGCGCCGATCTGCGTCCTTGACGAGGTCGACGCGCCGCTCGACGACCACAATGTCGAGCGCTACTGCAACCTGATGGACGAGATGGCGGCCTCCACCGAGACCCGCTTCGTCATCATCACCCACAATCCGATCACCATGGCGCGCATGAACCGCCTGTTCGGAGTCACCATGGCGGAGCAGGGCGTTAGCCAGCTGGTTTCGGTGGATTTGCAGACGGCCGAACTGTTGCGCGAAGCAAGCTGAACATCAAGGCGAAACCGCACCCATTGTTGCATCGCAACATAATCCCGCCGCCATCCGTTTCCAAACTGACACAAAGTCTGTATTCGTAGGAAAAACAAACTGCGATGGGTGGAGAGCAGTCGAATGAAGAAGTGGGCCTACCGCTTCGGTGGCGGAACCGCGGAGGGAAGCGTTGCCGATGTCGCCCTCCTGGGCGGCAAGGGAGCAAACCTTGCGGAAATGGCAAATCTCGGCCTGCCGGTGCCGCCGGGGCTAACGATCCCCGCCGACGCCTGCTCCTGGTATTTCGAGAACGGCCGCAGCCTGCCCGAGGACCTCAAGGCTCAGGTGCTCGACGGCATTGCCGCCATGGAGGTCGAAACCGGCCGCCGCTTCGGCGGCAGCGCCAAGCCGCTTCTCCTCTCGGTCCGCTCCGGCGCCCGGGCCTCCATGCCCGGCATGATGGACACGGTGCTCAACCTCGGCCTCAATGACGAGACGGTGCAGGCGCTCGGCCATGACGCCAGCGACGCGCGCTTTGCCTGGGACAGCTACCGGCGCTTCATCCAGATGTACGGCGACGTGGTCATGGGCATCGACCACGAGGTCTTCGAGGAAATCCTGGAAGACGAGAAGGCCCGCCACGGCCACGACTACGACACCGATCTCTCCGCCGTCGAATGGCAGCATGTCGTCGCGCTCTACAAGAAGATGATCGAGGAGGAGTTCGGCGAGACCTTCCCGCAGGATCCGCACGTGCAGCTCTGGGGCGCCATCGCCGCCGTCTTCGCCAGCTGGATGAACCCGCGCGCCGCCACCTACCGCATGCTCCACCGCATCCCCGAAGCCTGGGGAACGGCAGTCAACGTCCAGGCCATGGTGTTCGGCAACCACGGATCCTCCTCCGCCACCGGCGTTGCCTTCACCCGCAACCCCTCGACAGGTGAAAAGGCGCTCTACGGCGAGTTCCTGGTCAATGCCCAGGGCGAGGATGTCGTCGCCGGCATCCGCACGCCGCAGTCGCTGACGGAGGAGGGCCGCCAGGCATCCGGCTCGGAAAAGCCGTCGATGGAAAAGCTGATGCCGGAGACATTCCGGGAGTTCATGGCGATCTGCGAGCGACTGGAAAATCACTACCGCGACATGCAGGACGTCGAGTTCACCGTCGAGCGCGGCAAACTCTGGATGCTGCAGACCCGCTCCGGCAAGCGCACGACGCGCGCGGCGATGCGCATTGCCGTCGACATGGTCGACGAAGGGCTGATCGGTGAGGAGGAGGCGGTTTCCCGCATCGAGCCGCCGTCGCTCGACCAGCTGCTGCATCCGACGATCGATCCGCGGGTCGAGCGCGTGATCATCGGCTCCGGCCTGCCGGCGTCGCCGGGCGCGGCCGTCGGCGAGATCGTCTTCACCGCGGAAGAAGCGGTCGCGGCGGAAGCGGGCGGTCGCAAGGTCATCCTGGTGCGCGTCGAGACCAGTCCCGAGGACATTCACGGCATGCATGCCGCCGAAGCCATCCTGACAACGCGCGGCGGCATGACCAGCCATGCCGCCGTCGTGGCCCGCGGCATGGGCATCCCCTGCGTCGTCGGCGCCGGCACCATGCGGGCCGACCTGCGCCACGAGCAGCTGATCTGCCCGGGCGGCATCGTCTTGAAGAAGGGCGACATCATCACCATCGACGGTTCCTCCGGCCATGTTCTGAAAGGCGCCGTCGCCATGGTCCAGCCGGAGCTGTCGGGCGACTTCGGCCGGCTGATGGACTGGGCTGACAAGGCGCGGCGCATGCGAGTGCGCACCAATGCCGACACCCCTCAGGATGCCCGCGCCGGCCGCTCCTTCGGCGCCGAGGGCATCGGTCTCTGCCGCACCGAACACATGTTCTTCGAGGGCGACCGCATCCATGTGATGCGCGAGATGATCCTGGCCGAAGACGAGGCCGGCCGGCGCGCCGCGCTCGTCAAGCTCCTGCCGATGCAGCGCTCCGACTTCATCGAGCTGTTTTCGATCATGCACGGCCTGCCCGTGACAATCCGCCTGCTCGATCCGCCGCTCCACGAGTTCCTGCCGAAGTCCGACGAGGAGGTCGACGAGGTGGCAAGGGCGATGGAGATGGAGCCCGGCCTTCTGCGCCGGCGCGTCGAGGCGCTGCACGAGTTCAACCCCATGCTCGGCCATCGCGGCTGCCGGCTTGCCATCTCCTACCCGGAGATCGCCGAGATGCAGGCACGCGCCATCTTCGAGGCGGCCGTCGAAGCCGGTCGCGAGACGGGCGAACCCGTCACCTTGGAGATCCTGGTGCCGCTCGTGTCGCTGCGCGCCGAGCTCGATTACGTCAAAGCATGCATCGACCGCGTTGCCGCCGACGTGGTGCGCGAGACGGGCGTCGAGATCGACTATCTGACCGGCACGATGATCGAACTGCCGCGGGCAGCGCTCCGTGCCCATGTGATCGCCGAGACCGCCGAATTCTTCTCCTTCGGCACCAACGACCTGACGCAGACCACCTTCGGCATCTCCCGCGACGATGCCGCCTCCTTCATCCCGACCTACCAGCGCAAGGGCATCATCGACCAGGATCCCTTCGTGTCGCTCGATTTCGACGGCGTTGGCGAGCTGATCCGGCTCGCCAGCGAGCGCGGCCGCCAGACCCGCGCCGATTTGAAGCTCGGCATCTGCGGCGAACACGGCGGCGATCCGGCCTCGATTGCCTTCTGCGAGGACGCCGGCCTCGACTATGTCTCCTGCTCGCCCTTCCGCGTCCCGATCGCGCGGCTTGCGGCTGCCCAGGCGGCCATCCGGAGCAGGGCGGTTGAAAAACCGGAGTCCATGTCTGCCGGCGCAGCGCCAATGCGGCGAGAAGGCAAACTGGCCGTGACCGATGCGATCAGGCATTAAGCGGCCGGCGGCGAGGAAGACGTGCGGATGAGAGACAGTGCCAGGCACGCCATCTCAGGATTGGCCCATCCCCTCTCCACGGTCGGGTTGGTCGCGGGTTTCGTGCTCTTTGCGCTGTCGCTCACACCCAGCCTGATGCCGCGCTCCTTCGCGGTGCAGGGTCTCCTGTCGGGCGTCTCCGCCGCCTGCGGCTACATGATCGGTGCCGGATTGTCCTGGCTGTGGAGCTACCTCGAACTGCCGCAGCCCGGCCGCAATGTCCGGCGACTGCCGCTGATCGCCGGTGCCTTCGGGTTGCTCGTCGCCGTCGTCTTCCTTTGGCAGGCCGTCGGCTGGCAGAACTCCATTCGCGCGCTCTGGGACTTGCCGCCGCTCGACAGTGCCGAGCCCTACAAGCTGGCTCTTGTCGCCTCGGTGGCGTTCCTCATCGCCCTCCTGCTCGGCCGCCTGTTTCGCCTGGCTTGCCTGTCCCTGTCCCGCTGGCTGAACCGCTTCGTGCCGCGCCGCGTGTCCAACGTCATCGGCGCGCTTCTGGCCGTCGCGCTGTTCTGGTCGATCGGGCAGGGCGTCCTCATCCGCTCGGCCGTCGACGCGATGGACGCCTCCTTCCAGCAGGTCGATGCGCTCGTCGATGACAATACCCCGGCTCCCACGGCACCATTGAAAACCGGCAGTGTCGCGTCCCACGTGACCTGGGGAGACATTGGCCAGCAAGGCCGCAACTTCATTGCATCCGGGCCGGGCGCAGACGAGATTGCAGGCTTCTGGGGAACGCCGGCGCTGGAACCGGTCCGGGTCTATGTCGGTCTCAACAACGAGGAGACGGCCGAGAGGCGGGCGGCCCTGGCCTTGCGCGAACTGCAGCGGCAGGGCGGTTTCGAACGCTCAGTCCTGGTGATCGTCGCTCC
>JBKBXP010000132.1:0-8835 GCA_046314035.1 Pseudorhizobium sp.
GATTGCCGCGAGCGATCCGAGGTAGAGTTCCTGCAGGTTCGACGGGTTCGGCTTCAGGATGACCTGGTACTGGTAATAATGCTGCAGACGGTTCGGGTTCTCGCCGTAGCGGCCATCGGAAGGCCGGCGCGACGGCTGCACATAGGCGGCCTTCCATGGCTTCGGCCCCAGCGCACGGAGCGTGGTGGCCGGGTGGAAGGTGCCGGCACCGACTTCCATGTCGTGGGGCTGCAGCACGGCGCAGCCCTTGTCGGCCCAATAGTTGTGGAGCGCGAGGATCAGCCCCTGGAAGGAGCGGGTCGGAGACATGTGGTCGGGAAGATCGGTCATCGCTTATCGCCGGCATCTGGGATTTTCTTTGCCGACGAGTGCCACGCAGAGGGATTGGGGTCAAGGTTCATGAAGCGGAAGTCCGCAGCGCCCTTTACTCCTCGTCGTCCCGCTTGACGCGATACTCGCCCGTCTCCGGGTCCTGCACGAGGGTGCCCGCAGCGCCGGTCTCGCGCTCCTTCTCCCGCTCGCTGGAACGCGCCGTCAGCTTCTCGGCATCGCGCACGAAGCGCTTGTAGAGAAGCCAGCCGCCGCCGACCATCACAATGAAAAATATGAGCTGCACCATCTCCCCTGCCTCCAATAGCGACCTTAGAGCCCGTAGCGGCTCCACATTGCCTTTTCCTCGATCGTCTGCGCAAGCCCCGAGGCTGCACCCGCCGCTATCGCTTCGGCGCCGCCGACGCCAGGACCGACGCCCGGCAGGCGACGGCCGAGGAAGCTGCGCGCGCCACCAACAAGCTCCAGCCTCGTCTTGGGGCCATAGCGACGCTTCAGCGTCTCGCGCATCTCGCCCAGCCCGTCGATGAGGCCGAGATCGAGGCCGCGCACGCCCGTCCAGAACAGGCCGGAAAAGATCGTGTCGTCTTCAGACAGGCGGCTGCCGCGGCGCAGTTTCACCATGTCGATGAAGACCTTGTGGATCTCCAGCTGCAGCGTCTTCAGGTATTCGATGTCGCCTTCCTTCTCCGGCTGGAAGGGGTCGAGGATCACCTTGTTCTCGCCGGCGGTATAGACGCGGCGCTCGACGCCGATCTTGCGCAGCAGTTCGGGAAAGCCGAAGCCGCCGGAGACGACGCCGATGGAGCCGACGATCGAGGTCGGGTCGGCGAAGATCTCGTCACCGGCGAGCGCGATCATGTAGCCGCCTGAGGCCGCGACGTCCTCGACGAAGATCAGGACCTTCTTGTTCTTTTCCTCCGCCAGCGCCCGGATGCGCTGGTAGATCAGCCGCGACTGGACAGGCGATCCGCCGGGAGAGTTGATGGAGATGGCAACGGCCGGGGCATCCTTGCGCGCGAAGGCCTTTTCCAGCATGGGCGCGACGGCCGCGAGATTGAGGGTCGGCCGAAACGGACTGCCGCCGGTCATGATCACGCCCTGCAGCCTGACAACAGGGATCGCTATCCCCTCCTTGCGGAAACGCTTCGGCATGACACGCGACAACAGACCAGCCATTTCAAACCCTTCTTGCAAACCTTGGTGGACACAGATGTATGGTCAGCAAGCGCAAACACAATGGCAGGGCAGGCTTTTTCAGCGTTTGGGGGCATGCCTGCGGGCATAGGCCAGGCGACCGTTGTTGAGGTCGTCGGCCTGGCGGTTGAAGGCGTGGCCTTCGTCGCCGTGGACGATCAGCGGCGCCCTGAGCACAAGCCTCGCCCGCGAGCCCTTGATCCCGGTCACCAGCAGACGCGTGGCATCTTCGGACGGCCGGGGGTGGACGACGGTGATCTCCAGGCCGCCGAAACGCCTGCCGCAGGCGGCGATGATCTCCGCAATCGACTGGGGCCGGGCGATCAGCGACAATTGGCCGCCAGGGCGGGTGATGGCAGAGGCCGTCCTGATCCAGCTGTCGAACAGGCCTTCGCTCATGGCATGGGCCTCGGCCTTCAGCGCATCCGGCGTCAGCCGGTCGGATGGGTCGTTGAAGGGCGGGTTCATGATGACGTGATCGTGGACCCCGTCCAGCAGGCCTGCAGCAACCCGGGCCTTGCCGGTGGCGGTGACATCCGCCTCGAGGACCGACAGCCTCGGCGCCAGGGCTGCATTCTCCGGAAGGTCGAGCGTCTTGCGCGCGTAGCCCGCCATCAGCGAGGAGCGTTCCACCAGCAGAACCGTGGCTTCCGCAAGCCGTGATGCGACTGCAAGGCCAGCCGCCCCTGCCCCCGCGCCCAGATCCGCAACGGAAACCGGGCCTGCGGCATCCACCAGCGAGGCGAGCAGCATGGCATCGACGCCGGAGCGATGCCCGGCCCCTTTCGGCTGCACGACGTGGAAGCGACCGCGGTGGAATGCGTCGACGGTCTCGCTCATGCTTGGCGGTCCCGCAGCTCCTCTGCCAGCCCGGCATCGATCAGGATGCCGCGCGCTTCGTCTGCCCGGTCGTCCTCGACGAGAAACCGACGCGGCAGCAGCCCGAGAGATCCTTCCAGGATGCTCATGGTCTGGTCGGCGATCATGCAGTGAATGCCCGCGTCGCGGATCAGGCTCTCGGCAAAGGAGAGGACGACCGCATCATTGGTTCGAATGAGTTCCTGCATGGGTCCGATTTCACATTTCAATGTTTGGCAAACTGCGCTGGGAACGCTATAGGGCCAGTTCTATAGTTCGTCACGGCATTTGAACAGGAGAGCGGAACGTTGGGTGTCGTCGTATCGCTTGAAGAAGGCAAGAAGAAGCCGGCTTCCGTCAAGCCTCTCGTCGATCTGACGAAGGGCGACATGGAGCGGGTGAACCAGCTGATCCTGTCCAAGGCAGGCTCGGATGTGCAGATGATTCCGGAGGTGGCCAACCATCTGATTTCCTCCGGCGGCAAGCGGCTGCGGCCGATGCTGACGCTGGCTTCCGCCGCCATGTGCGGCTACGAAGGCGATGCCCACATCAAGCTCGCCACAAGCGTCGAGTTCATGCATACGGCAACCCTGCTGCATGACGACGTGGTGGACGAAAGCGACCTGCGGCGGGGCCGTTCGACCGCGCGCATGATCTGGGGCAACCAGGCAAGCGTTCTCGTCGGCGACTTCCTGCTCGGACAGGCCTTCCGCATGATGGTCGACGTCGGCTCGCTGGATGCGCTCGACGTGCTGTCGACCGCCGCATCCGTCATCGCCGAAGGCGAAGTGCTGCAGCTTTCCGTCGCCAAGAACATGGAGACGACCGAGGACGACTACCTCTCCGTCATCCGCGCCAAGACCGCTGCCCTCTTCGCGGCGGCCGCCGAAGTCGGCCCGATCGTCGCCAAGGCGGACAAGGCCGAGCGGAATGCTCTGAAATCCTACGGCATGAATCTCGGTCTCGCCTTCCAGCTGGTCGACGATGCGCTGGACTACGGCGGCACGGCAGCCGACCTCGGCAAGAACGTCGGAGACGACTTCCGCGAGGGCAAGATCACGCTGCCGGTCATCCTCGCCTATCGCCGAGGCACAGCCGAAGAGCGCGAGTTCTGGAAGAAGGCGATCGAAAAGGGCGAGAGCACGGAGGAGAACCTCCACCATGCGCTCGGCCTGATCAGCAAATATGATGCGCTGAACGACACGATCGCCCGCGCCGTCCACTACGGCACGATCGCCCGGGATGCGCTGGCCCCCTTGCCTGCCTCCGCCCACAAGTCGGCGCTCATGGAAGTCATCGATTTCTCGATCCAACGGGTCAACTGATCGTCAATCGGCCGCAAGTTTCTTGCGGTGCTGCGCCAAAAAAGCCATTCTGTCGTGACTGAATCGGCGCGGGACGTTGAGGCGACCAGCCGCCGCGTCCGATTAACGAAAGGCACCCTTTATGCGGCAGAGTTTCCCTCTTTTCCTGCTTTCCGGCACAGCGCTGGTGACGGCCCTGCTCTTTGCAAGCGCGCCGAACGCAGCAACGCCCGAGGCAAAGCCGGCGGAAGAGCAGGTCGTCTTCAAGCCCGAAAACGTCAGGTCCTTCGCAGGCGCGTTTCTTGCTGCCAGAACGGCTGACGTCGATCACGACTATGAGACGGCCGTTACCCTCTATCGCAAGGCCTTGGATTTCGATCCGGCAAACCTCGAGATCCGCGAACGGCTGATGATTGCCCTGTTCCTGAACGGGCAGTTCGAAGACGGCCTCGTGGAAGCCGAGGCGCTGAAGGATGACGAGGCTGTCGAGCGGATCACCACCATGGTGCGCGGCCTCGACGCCATTCGCGACGGACGGTATGACGAGGCCAAGGCGCTCGTTGCCTATGAGGGTCAGAACGACCTCGATCGCCTGAGCCAGACGCTGATCGGCGCCTGGGCGGATGTCGGCGCCGGCAAGGGTGAGCAGGCCGTCAAGACGATCGGCGCGATGGCCGGCCCGGACTGGTTCAAGGTGTTCACCGACTACCATCTCGGCGCCATGGCGATCCAGATGGGCGATGCCGACATGGCTCGCGAGCACCTGACGTCCGCCATTACCAGCCAGGAAGCGGTCGCCACCGCGCCCGACACCTTTATGCGCGCCGTCATGGCGCTGGCGCGGCTCGAGGCTGCGGAAGGCAACAGGCAGAAGGCTCTCGACGCGATCTCCGTCGGCGATGGAATGATCAGCAACTATGCGCCGCTCAAGGCGCTGCGGGAACGCATCGAAAACGGCGAGACACCCGAGCAGCAGATCAGCGATGCGGCCGATGGCGCTGCCGCCGTGCTGTTTTCCGTCGGCGCTGCCCTGAACCGGCAGGGTGTCGAGGACATGGTCTCTCTCTACCTGCAGCTTTCCCACTCGATCGATCCGGACAGCGCTGATACGCTGATCCTGCTCGGCGGTATCGCCGAGAAGCTGGAACAGCCCGAGCGGGCGATCCGCTACTACCAGCAGGTACCCGAAGATTCGCCCATGCGACGGATCTCGGAACTGCAGCTCGGTCTGGCGCTCGCCGGCACCGACAAGGTGGACGAGGCACGCGAGCATCTGAAGGAGCTGATCGAATCCGATCCTTCCGACCTTCGCAGCTATCTCGCCTATGGCAGCGTGCTTTCGGATGCCAAGGCGTTCGAGGAAATGGCGGCCAACTACGACAAGGCGGTGGAGGTCATCGGCCCGGTTGCCGGTCAAGGCGACTGGACGATCTTCTTCCAGCGCGGCATTGCCTACGAACGCCTGAAGAAGTGGGAGCAGGCCGAGCCGAACTTCCGCAAGGCGCTGGAGCTCAATCCGGAACAGCCGCAGGTGCTGAACTACCTGGGCTATTCCTGGGTGGACATGAACCGCAACCTCGAAGAGGGGCTCGACATGATCCGTCGGGCGGTGGAATTGCGGCCGGACGACGGTTACATCGTCGACTCGCTCGGCTGGGCCTACTATCGCATGGGTCGTTTCGACGACGCGGTGACGGAACTGGAGCGCGCCGTGCAGCTGCGGGCCGGCGATGCGACGATCAACGACCACCTTGGCGATGCCTACTGGCGCGTGGGCCGCAAGCTTGAGGCCGTCTACCAGTGGAACCGGGCGCTGATCTCGGAGGGCGACGACATCAACCGCGAGCAGATCAACGAAAAGATCGCCAATGGGCTGCCGCCACTCGATCCGACGGCGACGACGGCTGACAGGAGCCCGGCAGAACCCGCCGCACCGGCCCCTGCCCCTGCGCAGCCCGACAAGAAGTCCTGACTGCCATGCTTGCTCGTGCGGGTGCGCAGGAGCCCGAACGGAGCCTGCCGTCGCCAGTTACCGAACTGGCGCCGGCAAAGATCAATCTTGCGCTGCACGTGACCGGCCAGCGGGCTGACGGCTATCACCTGCTGGACAGCATCGTCACCTTTGCCGATATCGGCGACCGCTTGCATTTCTCCGCGTCGGAAGAGGATGTCTTCAGCCTTTCGGGACGGTTTTCGGAGGCGCTTGCCCCCGAGGTCGGCAGCAATCTCGTCATCCGGGCCCGCGACAGTCTTCGCCGCCTCCTGGCAGGGGCAGGCGTAGAGACACCGCCGGTCGCAATCCATCTGGAAAAACACCTTCCCGTCGCCTCCGGCATTGGCGGTGGCTCTGCCGACGCGGCCGCCACCCTGAGAGGACTGCTGCGCTTCTGGCAGGCGAAGCTGCCGTCCGTCGACCTGGCAGAGCTTGCGCTTGCACTCGGCGCCGACGTACCGATGTGTCTGCGGGGGACTCCGCTGGTTGCGCGCGGAATCGGAGAACATCTCACTCCCCTTCCGGACCTGCCACAGCTTTCGCTCGTGCTCGGCAACCCGCTCTGCGGCGTCTCCACGCCCCAGGTATTCGCGCGGCTGGCATCGAAGCGGAATGCGCCGCTGCCGCCGCTGGAAGGCTGCGACTGGACCCGGACCCTATTGACGCTTCGCAACGACCTGGAGCCGCCGGCGCGGGACCTGGCGCCGCAGATCGCGGAGGTCTCAGCGCTCCTGGATGGCGAAGGCTCGCTCCTGACGCGGATGTCCGGATCCGGTGCCACCTGTTTCGGTGTTTTCGCCACCCGTCTGGAGGCCGACCGGGCCGCCGCCCGTCTTCAAGCCCTGAAACCCGCGTGGTACTTCCAGGCCACGACAACCGTGTCCGGATCCTGACATGAGCCGTATCGACGAGACCCGCGCCTTCATTCCCGTCGGCATTGCCGTGTTGACGGTCTCCGACACGCGCACGCCCGAGACCGACAAGTCGGGTGACACGCTTGTCGACCGCATCACCAAGGCGGGGCACATGCTGCGGGCGCGCGCCATCGTGGCGGACGACAAGCAGGAGATCGCGGCCTGCGTGCGGGCCTGGACGCTTGACCCGGAGATCGACGTGGTGATCACCACCGGCGGCACGGGGTTTACCGGCCGTGACGTGACGCCGGAAGCGCTGGAGCCTTTGTTCGAAAAGCGGATGGACGGGTTTTCGGAGGTCTTCCATCGGATTTCCTACGACAAGATCGGCACATCGACCATCCAGTCGCGGGCGACCGGTGGCGTTGCCAATGCTACCTTCATCTTCGTGCTGCCCGGTTCGCCGGGCGCCTGCAAGGATGCCTGGGACGGCATTCTGGAAGCGCAGCTCGACTACCGCCACATGCCCTGCAATTTCATCGAGATCATGCCGAGACTCGACGAGCACCTGCGCCGCGGCGGCGCATGAGGGTCAGCCTACCGCCCGCGCCACCCGCGCCGGGACAAGTTCGCTCCTGAGCCTCACCGGCTTCAGGCTGCCCACGAGCGACACCAGGCTCCCGCTCGAGCGGACCGCCGCCAGAGCCTGTCGCTTCGGCATCAGCAGGCCGTGTTCCAGAGGCGGAGCAGTGCTGAAGATACGTCGCAGGAATGGTCGCCGGTAGTGATGCGCGAGCGAGAACTGTGCCGGTTTCTGGTTCAGCGCGATGTACTCCAGAACCTCGTCGATCCAGCCGTTCTGAAGACGGGCCCCGGCCTCGACGAACAACAGCCATTCTCCGCGCACCGTGCCCAGGACCTTTGCCAGGTCCCAGTCACTGTGGAAGCGGCAGCCGGCTGCATCGGCGACGCGCGCGGAACCATCCGACGAGCCGTGATCCAGCACGACCACGTCGCTCACCAGACCTTCGACGGCAGCAGAGACCAGGCCCGAGAGGGTCTGCGCCAGCTCGCTTTCCTGATCGTGGCATTCCATGACAACTGTCAGCATGTTCCACGTCTAACGCATTGCAGCATGGATTTCCACAGCGGCGTTCCGCAGTTTGTTCTTGCCTTGTTCTCTTTATCGGGCTAGGAATCGTTTCAAGATGAAGGAGATCACCTCCTTCCGGAGCCTCACATGAACGAGCTGTCCCAGTTGAGGCAGGACGCATTTGCGCCTGCTCATACGGCTGATATTGCCGACGCATTGGTGAACTCTTCCGGCCTGCGGATCGACATCGACCGCCGCCGAGGACGAGGGGCCGGGCTGAACCCGAGCGGCCGCTTCGAGACGGAACGCCGCGAGGCTTTCGACGATGGCTGGCAGACGCTGGAAGAACTGGCGCCGTTTCGCACGGAAGTGCAGGTCGAGAAGCCGCGCACCGCCATTACCCGCAACGAATCGCCCGACATCTCCTTCGACCGCTCGATCAATCCCTATCGCGGCTGCGAGCATGGCTGCATCTATTGCTTTGCCCGGCCGACGCACAGCTTCATGGGGCTTTCCCCGGGGCTCGATTTCGAGGCGAAGCTGTTTGCCAAGCCGGACGTGCCGAAGCTTCTGGAACGGGAACTGAGCCGGCCGGACTACAAGGTGCGGGCGATTGCCATCGGCACCAACACCGATCCCTATCAGCCGATCGAGAAGGAGTGGCGCATCATGCGGCAGATCCTCGAGGTGCTGCAGAAGGCAAATCACCCGGTGGCGATCGTCACCAAATCGTCGCTGGTCATGCGCGACATGGACATCCTCTCGGACATGGCCTCGAAGGGGCTCGCCAAGGTCGGCATGTCGGTGACCACTCTCGACCGCAAGCTTGCCCGCTCCATGGAGCCCCGCGCCTCGACGCCGGCTCGGCGCCTGGAAGCCATCAAGGCGCTGAAGGATGCCGGTATTCCGGTCGCGGTCCTGGCGGCGCCGGTCATTCCCGGTCTCAACGACCATGAGATCGAGCGCATTCTGGATGCCGGCCATGCCGCCGGTGCGACAGAGGCCAGCTATGTGCTGCTGCGGCTGCCGCTCGAGGTGAGCCCGCTGTTCAGAGACTGGCTGCTGCGCAATTATCCGCACCGCTACCAACACGTCATGTCTCTGGTGCGCTCCATGCGCGGCGGGAAGGACTACGACGCCGATTTCGGCAAGCGCATGAAGGGCTCCGGCCCCTATGCCTGGCAGATCGGCCGTCGCTTCGAGATG
>JBKBXP010000133.1:0-8772 GCA_046314035.1 Pseudorhizobium sp.
ACGATCACGACGGCGAAAAGAGCTGGCGCTTCACCTATGCCCTGATGGCCGGTGCCAGCATCGACCTTACCTGCGCGCTCAAGGCCGACGTCGGCTACCGCTTCCGCCATGTGACCGGCGGCGACATGTTCGGCTACGTCGATGGCGGTGGCCCGGGACGCGACAAGGGCTTCTACAGCCATGAAGCCCGCGTCGGTGCACGCTACCTTCTCGGCGGCTGCGATACTCCGGTCTCCTACGAGCCTCCGATCGAGCCGCTCGTCTACAAGTAAGAGAGCTTGTTACCACCATTCGCAAAGCCGTCCGGTTCCGCCGGGCGGCTTTGCCTTGCGTGGAAGATGCGACCGCGATCTGCCCTGCAGCGACATTTCCCGCTTGACTAAGACGGCGCTCATGACTACCCACGCCGGTGGGACACCCTTCCCCAACGAAGGGCTTTCTATCTGGAAGGATAGCCACATGAGCGATATCACCAAGCCGGACATGCGTCCGAACAATTCCCATTTTTCTTCTGGCCCCTGCTCGAAGCGTCCCGGTTGGACGCTTGAAGCCCTTTCCGATGCTCCGCTCGGTCGTTCGCACCGCGCCAAGGTCGGCAAGGCGAAGCTGAAGCAGGCCATCGATCTCACCCGTGAAGTTCTCAACGTGCCGGCGGACTACCGCATCGGCATCGTGCCTGCCTCGGACACCGGCGCCGTCGAAATGGCGATGTGGTCGATGCTGGGCGAGCGCGGCGTCGACATGCTCTCCTGGGAGAGCTTTGGTGCCGGCTGGGTCACGGACGTCGTCAAGCAGCTGAAGCTCAAGGACGTGCGCAAGTTCGAGGCCGACTACGGCCTGCTGCCGAACCTTTCGGAGGTCGATTTCGACCGCGACGTCGTCTTCACCTGGAACGGCACCACCTCGGGTGTCCGCGTTCCCAATGCCGATTTCATTCCGGCCGACCGCAAGGGTCTGACCATCTGCGACGCCACCTCGGCGGCGTTTGCCCAAGCCATGGACTTCTCCAAGCTCGACGTCGTCACCTTCTCCTGGCAGAAGGTGCTGGGCGGCGAGGGCGGCCACGGCATGCTGATCCTGTCCCCGCGCGCCGTCGAACGCCTGGAAAGCTACGTTCCGGCCTGGCCGCTGCCGAAGATCTTCCGCATGACCAAGGGCGGCAAGCTGATCGAGGGCATCTTCACCGGCGAGACGATCAACACGCCGTCGATGCTCTGCGTCGAGGATTATCTCGACGCGCTGAACTGGGCGAAGTCGCTCGGTGGCCTCAAGGCCCTGATTGCCCGCGCCGATGCCAATGCCAAGGTGATCTTCGACTTCGTCGACGAGAACGACTGGATCGCCAACCTCGCCGTCAAGGACGAGACGCGCTCCAACACCTCCGTCTGCCTGAAGATCGTCGACCCCGAGATTTCGGCTCTTGGTGCGGATGCGCAGGCGGCCTTTGCCAAGGGTGTCTCCGCGATCCTGGAGAAGGAAGGCGTCGCGCTCGACGTCGGAGCCTATCGTGACGCGCCTTCCGGTCTGCGGATCTGGGCCGGTGCCACGATCGAGACGGCCGACATGAAGGCCCTGATGCCCTGGCTCACCTATGCGTTCGAGACGCAGAAGGCCGCGCTCGGCAAGGCTGCTGCCTGATCCCCGTTGCATGAGGCTCCGTCGTTAGGGCGGAGCCAGCATTTCCATTCACCGTTGAACCTATTCAGGAGGCCTCACATGGCACCTCGCGTTCTCGTATCCGACGAACTGTCGGAAACCGCCGTCCAGATCTTTCGCGATCGCGGCGTCGACGTCGACTTCCAGCCGCAGCTCGGCAAGGACAAGGAAAAGCTCGCCGAGATCATCGGCAATTACGATGGCCTCGCCATCCGCTCGGCCACCAAGGCAACCGAGAAGCTGATCGCGGCGGCGACCAACCTCAAGGTCATCGGCCGCGCCGGTATCGGCGTCGACAATGTCGATATTCAGGCCGCCTCGCGCCGCGGCATCATCGTCATGAACACGCCCTTCGGCAACTCGATCACGACCGCCGAACACGCCATCGCGCTGATGTTTGCCGTTGCCCGTCAGCTTCCGGCAGCCGACGCCTCCACCCAGGCCGGAAAGTGGGAGAAGTCGAAGTTCATGGGCGTCGAGATCACCGGCAAGACGCTCGGCGTCATCGGCGCCGGCAATATCGGCGGCATCGTCTGCCGCAAGGCGCTCGGGCTCGGCATGCATGTGCTGGCCTACGACCCCTTCCTGTCGGCCGAACGCGCCCAGGAAATGGGGATCACCAAGGTAGAGCTCGACGATCTGCTGGCCAGGGCCGACTTCATCACCCTGCATGTGCCGATGACCGACAAGACGCGCGGCATCCTCGGCAAGGAAGCGCTCGCCAAGACGAAGCCCGGCGTGCGCATCATCAACTGCGCCCGCGGCGGACTCGTCGATGAGGCGGCGCTTGCCGAGGCCATCAAGTCCGGCCATGTCGCCGGTGCCGGTTTCGACGTCTTCGAAGTGGAGCCCGCGACGGAAAGCCCGCTGTTCGGCCTGCCGAACGTCGTCTGCACGCCGCATCTGGGTGCCGCCACCACGGAAGCGCAGGAGAATGTCGCGCTGCAGGTTGCCGAGCAGATGTCCGACTATCTCGTCAAGGGTGCGGTCTCCAATGCCATCAACATGCCGTCAATCACCGCGGAGGAAGCGCCGATCCTGAAGCCCTTCATTCGTCTTGCGGATGTCCTGGGTGCCTTCGTCGGTCAGGTGACCGAAAGCGCCATCAAGGAAATCGAGATCCTCTACGACGGCTCGACGGCCGAGATGAACACCAAGGCGCTGACCAGCGCGCTGCTGGCCGGCCTGATCCGCAACCAGGTGTCTGACGTCAACATGGTTTCGGCGCCGATCATGATCAAGGAAAAGGGCATCGTGCTCTCCGAGGTCAAGCGCGACAAGACGGGCGTCTACGACGGCTACATCAAGCTGACGGTGACGACGCAGAACCAGACGCGCTCGGTCGCCGGCACCGTCTTCTCCGACGGCAAGCCGCGCTTCATCCAGATCAAGGGCATCAACATGGATGCCGACGTCGGTCAGAACATGATCTACATCTCCAACACCGACGTTCCCGGCATGATCGGCTTCATGGGCACGACGCTCGGCGAAGGTGGGGTCAACATCGCCAACTTCCAGCTCGGCCGCGACAAGCAGGGCGGTGACGCGATCGCGCTCCTCTACGTCGATGCGCCGGTGAAGCAGGAGGTGCTGGACAAGCTTGCGGCAAACCCGGCGATCCGCCAGGCAAAGCCGCTGGTGTTCAACGTCGACTGAGCCATCTTGATGGATCAGGAGGGGCCGGCAAATTAATGCCGGGCCCTTTTTTGTTCTGGGTGTGGGCGTGCGGTCGGCGGAAGCGGGGAAAAACCGGTTTTGCCGGTCAATTCTTCGCCAGTTGCGGAAAGGCCCTTAAAAACCAAAGCAACTCTCGCTATATCCCTGCTGGTCCGCGCGCTTGCGGATTGTGAGGAGATCCGAATGTTTTCATCCATCCGCCACTTCAAAGGCGTGTTCGCCGTTGCTGCTCTTGCAATGGCTTTCTCGCTGGTGGCCGTCGATTTCGCCGAGGCCCGCCGCGGCGGTGGTTTCGGCAGCCGTGGCAGCCGAACCTTCAACACGCCTGCGGTGACGCGGACAGCGCCGACACCGGCTGCTCCCGTTGAACGCACCATGACCCCCGGCACGCAGCGCAATGCCGCGACGCCGAACGCTGCCGGACAGGCGGCACCGCAGAGCCGCGGGCTTTTCGGCGGTCTCGCCGGTGGACTGCTCGGCGGCCTCTTCCTCGGCGGCCTCTTCGGCATGCTGATGGGCTCGGGCTTCGGCGGTGCCGCAGGCTTCCTCGGCATGCTGCTGCAGGTCGCGCTGATCGCAGGTCTTGCCATGCTCGCCATGCGCTTCTTTGCGCGCCGCCAGCAGGCGGCAGGCAATGTTCCCTCCGGAAACAGCGCGCGCAATGCCCATGAAGCGCCGCAGCAGCAGCGCGGATCCTCGTTCCAGATCCCGAAGATGGGTTCCCTCGGCGGCGGTGCCGCTGCCGCAGGTGCTGCGGCCGCGCCTCGCCAGGCGTCCGATGCCACCGACGAGATCGGCGTGACCAGCCGCGATCTCGGGCTCTTCGAAAAGCTGCTGCAGCAGGTCCAGTCTGCCTATGCGGCCGAAGATTATGCAGCACTGCGGGCCATCACCACGCCTGAAGCGATGTCCTATCTCGCCGAGGAACTGGGCGAGAACGCCACCAACGGCCTGAAGAACGAGGTTCGTGACGTCACCCTGCTGCAGGGCGATCTTTCGGAGGCATGGCGCGAAAACGGAATGGAATACGCGACCGTCGCAATGCGCTATTCCAGCATCGACGTCATGCGCGACCGGGATACCGGTGCGGTGACGAAGGGCGATCCCGACGTTGCCTCCGAGACCGTCGAGATCTGGACCTTCGTGCGCAAGCCGGCGCAGGAGTGGAAGCTCTCGGCGATCCAGACCGCTTAGTCACCCAGCAGCGCAACGGTCTTTTCGTCGCGCTTCCCGTCATAAAACACTTCAAGGGCTCGCTCGAAAGGCGAGTCCTTTTCGCTGACGGCTGCAAAGAGCGTCATGCAGCTCCGGAACTTCATGTCGTCGGGAGAGCCGAGAATGGCATGGGCGCTCGTGCCTTCATGCTGCAGCATAAGCTGCGTGCATTCCGCAAGTCTCGGACCCAGCACCGGATGACGCAGGTAGGCCTCGGCTTCGGCGCGCGAGCCGATGGCGTACCGCTGTGCCATCCCCGAAAAGCCCAGCCCCTCGATCTGCGGGAAGATGAACCACATCCAGTGGGAGCGCTTGGCGCCCGCCTGCAGTTCGCGCTCCACCTGCCCGTAAACGGGCGCCTGCGCTTCGACAAAGCGCTCGAGATCGAATGCATCCGGCACGGGCATGTTCTTCCTCCAGGTGTGGTGCTTGTCGTCCGGAGAAGAACTCCGAAAAACGCGAAATTGTTGCGACAGGCCTTTTCGATGCTGCGTTGCACTCTAAACTAGGGGGCATGGAAGCACGACTTGAACAATACCTGCACGCGTTCATCCGCTGGCTACCCGACCCGATTCTGAGCATACTGGTTCTGCTCCTGTCGTTCGCGCTGGGGCTGCTGATCCACCGGATCGTGTTCAGGATATCCACCCGGCTCGCCGAGAAGCGCGACCTGTTCTGGCGTTCGCTGGTGCAACGCACGCAGCGGCCGGTGCGGCTTGCCATCCTGACCTGGACGCTGTCGCTCGGCGTCGTGGTGGCGCCCTTGAGCCAAAACGCGGAAAGCATTCTCCGGCACATCCTGCTGCTCTGCTTCATCGTCGTGGTGGGCTGGATGGCGCGCACCGCCCTTCACATCTGGACGACGGTCTATCTGCGGCGCTTCAAGCTCGACGCGGAAGACAATCTCCTGGCCCGCAAGCATGTCACCCAGTCGCGGATCATGGAGCGGGTGGCGGTCACCGTCATCATCGCCTTCACCGTCTCTGCGGCCCTGATGAGCTTCCCGGGCGTTCGCCAGTACGGCGTGTCGCTGATGGCCTCGGCCGGTGTTGCCGGTATCGTTCTGGGTCTGGCGCTGCAGCCGGTGCTCAAGAACCTGTTCGCCGGCATCCAGCTCGCGATCACCCAGCCGATCCGCATCGACGATGCGCTGCTGGTCGAGGGTGAGTGGGGCAACGTCGAGGAGATCACCTCCACCTATGTGGTCGTCAAGCTCTGGGATTGGCGGCGCCTCATCCTGCCGCTCGGCTACTTCATAGAAAAGCCGTTCCAGAACTGGACGCGCGAGGGATCGGCGCTGATCGGCACGGTGATGATCTACCTCGACTACAGCGTGCCGGTGGCCGAGATCCGCCGCAAGGTGGAGGAGATCGCCGCCAATTCTGCGCTCTGGGATCGCGATGTCGTCAACGTCGCCGTCACGGATTTCAAGGAGAACGTGATGGAGGTTCGCATCCTCGTGTCGGCAACCAATGCCGGGCGGGCCTTCGACCTGCGCTGCGAGGTGCGCGAGAAGCTGATCGACTTCATCCAGCAGGCCTATCCGTCGGGCCTGCCGAAGGTTCGCGCGGAGGGATCGCCCGATGCCACGGGGCGGGCGGTGGCCGCGGAGGCTTCCCAGGGAACCGCGCCGACACTGTAACAACCGCTGCGGCTTGCACGGGAGGCCAATCCTTTCTATATCGGGGGCAACAACAGCCTTGCGCGGCCGATCCCGCTCAAGGCCGAATGCCGCCGCTGTCATGCAGGCCGGCGCCCGAGCGACCGAGAGAGTTCCTGTGAATACGCTGGATTTTGACAAGAGGCCGGAAGACACGCGCATCGTCGTCGCCATGTCGGGCGGCGTGGATTCCTCCGTCGTGGCGGGGCTCCTGAAGCGCCAAGGCTATGATGTGCTCGGCATCACGCTGCAGCTCTACGACCATGGAGCGGCCGTCCATCGCGCCGGCTCCTGCTGTGCCGGCCAAGACATCGACGATGCCCGCCGCGTCTGCGAGACGCTCGGCATCCCCCACTATGTCCTCGACTACGAGAAGCGCTTTCGGGACGCGGTGATCAACCCGTTCGCGGAAGCCTATGCCATGGGCGAGACGCCGATCCCCTGCGTTGCCTGCAACCAGACGGTCAAATTCGCCGACCTGCTGGCGACCGCCCAGGATCTCGGCGCCGATGCGCTGGCGACCGGCCACTATATTTCCTCGCGACCGAACCCGACGCCCGGCAACCCCGGCCGCCGCGCGCTCTACCGGCCGATCGACAGCGATCGCGACCAGAGCTGGTTCCTGTTTGCCACGACCCAAGAGCAGATCGACTATCTGCGCTTCCCGCTCGGCGGCATGTCGAAGGCGCAGGTGAGGGCGCTTGCAGAGGACATGGGCCTCGTGGTCGCCAAGAAGGCCGACAGCCAGGACATCTGCTTCGTGCCGCAGGGGCGCTATACGGACATCATCAACAAGGTGCGTCCGAACTCGGCGCTCAGTGGCGATATCGTCCACATGGATGGGCGCGTGCTCGGGCAGCACGAGGGCATCCTGCATTATACGATCGGCCAGCGGCGCGGCATCGGCGTGGCGACCGGCGATCCGCTCTACGTGGTCTATCTCGACGCCCGCGGCCGCCGCGTCATCGTCGGGCCGAAGGAGGCGCTGGATACGCGGCGCGTCTATCTGCGCGACATGAACTGGCTGGGCGACGGCGCACTGGAGGCGGATGCCGCCGGCGGCTTCTCCTGCTTTGCCAAGGTACGCTCGACGCGTCCACCGGCACCGGTGACGCTGCGCTGCGACGAACAGGGCGTCTATGTCGACCTGACGATCGGCGAGGCGGGCGTCGCACCGGGCCAGGCCTGCGTCCTCTATTCCGCCGAGGGCGCCGATGCCCGTGTCTGGGGCGGCGGCTTCATCGAACGGTCGGAGCGCGCGCCGGAGGCGGAAGCGGCCCTGAAGGCCCTGCTGTCGGCACCGGTCGCGGCCTGAGGGCCGGACCGCAGGGCACGTGCCGGGGTTTCATTCAGGAAATCGAAAAGACCGCGCTTGACACTGCCACGACGCGGGTTTTATAAGCCGCACATCCAAGCGGACCCGGCCCTTCAGCACGCTGAAAATCAAGGCAGGTCCTGCGTGTGGCGGGGTAGCTCAGGTGGTTAGAGCAGCGGAATCATAATCCGCGTGTCGGGGGTTCGAGTCCCTCTCCCGCTACCACACAACACCCGTTCTCGTTCGCCTCGACCGTGCCATCCAAGATGGCGTTCAGCAGCTTCCCTACGCTCGGCGTGTCGCCGTGGCGTGGCCGCCCTGATGCTTCGCATTCGGCCGTTCGGTCTCTCCCCAGCGCCCCCATTTCCTCAAATTCGACCAGCTGCATGAAGAATTTCTTAAATGGCGTCGGCCTACATTAGGGATGAATAATGGGAAATCCGCATGCCATACGCTCGCCTTCTGCAGTTCGTCTTTCTTTTTCTCATCACATTCGGTCCCGTCACCGCATTCGCACAAGATTGGGTGGTATCGAGGACCACGCGGCAGGTCAGCTATACGGTGGACAAGACGACCTGGGAGACTGTCGCCGTTGGTACTGTCATCCCCAGCAAGGCCTGGGTCGCCACGGGGCCGCGCGGTCGGGTGACGCTGACACGGGGTGAGGAAAGCCTGTCGCTCAGCCCCAACACGATGGGCGCGGTGATCACCACCGATGGCGTGTTCTCGCGCAAGACCGAAGTCGTGCAGCAGACCGGCGAGATCGCGCTCGACATCGAGAAGCGCAGCAGGCCGCATACTTATGTCCATACGCCTTTCCTCGCCGCGGTGGTGAAGGGAACGAGCTTTACCGTCACGGTCACCGCGCGCGATGCGACGGTGTCCGTCGAAAGCGGGCTGGTGCAGGTGTCCTCGTTTACAGGCGGGGAAACGGCGGACGTCGGGCCGGGCCAGCAGGCGACCGTGGATCAGAACCAGGCCATGTCGGTTGCCGGGGTCGATGCTGCGCCTTCCGTCACCTCGGTGGAGCCGACGCGGGCATCTGTTCCCGCCGTCAACCAGCCGGCTCCGCTTGGAGCGGGTCTGGGTCTGAGCGCCTTCGGGGAGCAGAGCGCCCAAAGCGGTGACGGCGGGTCCAACGGCGTCAGCGGCGAGAGCAGCGGCGACGGCGGCTACACTCAGGCCGAACAGTCGAGACGGGACACATCCGGCTCCAACGGGACCGAAGCCAGTGCCGGCCGGGCTGACA
>JBKBXP010000134.1:0-8745 GCA_046314035.1 Pseudorhizobium sp.
TGGGAGGCATCATGTCATTCCTCCATCGAATGACCTATTGAGAAACTGTCGATATTCACTCGCAGCTGTGCTCTGTAAAGTCCACGACAGTCTTCCTTCGGAATTCAAAGACATGCTCAACGACCCGCGCTCCCACGGCCTGTGGGAAAGAACGGCCCCACCTGCCCCGGAGACCGAGTCTCTGCGCGAAACCCTGTCCGCGGATGTGGTGATCGTCGGTGGCGGCTACACCGGGCTTTCGGCGGCGCTGCATCTGGCCGAAGCGGGCACCAGGGTCGTCCTCCTCGAGGCGCATGAGATCGGCTTCGGCGGCGCCGGCCGCAATGTCGGGCTGATCAATGCAGGCATGTGGGTCATGCCGGATGATTTCCCCAAAGAGCTCGGCCCGCACTACGGCGAACGGCTGCTGGAGCTTCTCGGCAACGGTCCGGCGCTGGTGCGCGAAGTGATCGACAGGCACGCCATCGCCTGCGAGCTCGAGCGCAACGGCACGCTGCATTGCGCCACAGACGCGGACGGCCTGAGGGAACTCGAGGAGCGGGCGCGCCAGTGGCAGACACGCGGCGCAGCGGTGACCCTGCTGGATGCCGCGGAAACCGAGCGGCGCATCGGCACACGCGCCTATGCCGGCGCCCTGCTCGACAGCCGCGCCGGAACGCTCCAGCCGCTCGCCTATGCCCGCGGCCTGGCATATGCGGCGGTTCGGGCCGGGGCCTTGCTGTTTACCGACAGTGCGGTCGTCACCCATGAGCAGCGCGGCGGGCGGCATGTGGTGAGGACCGCCAACGGCGAGGTCTCCGCCGATTGGGTCGTGGTCGCAACCGACGCCTACAGCAAGGGACCCTGGACGGTGATGCGCCAGGAGCAGGTCCACCTGCCCTATTTCAACCTGGCGACGGCGCCACTCTCCAGCAACCTGCGCAAATCCATCCTTCCCGGCGGCGAGGGATGCTGGGACACGAAGGAAATTCTCTCCTCGTTCCGGATGGATCACTCCGGTCGGCTCGTCTTCGGCAGCGTCGGGGCGCTGCGCGGCACCGGCACCGCCATTCACAAAAGCTGGGCAAGGCGGTCGCTGCGGCGCCTGTTTCCGCAGCTCGATGCCGTCGACTTCGAGGCCGAATGGCACGGTCGCATCGGCATGACCGACAACGCCCTGCCGCGCCTGCACAAATTTGCCGACAAGGTCGTGGCCTTCTGCGGCTATAACGGCCGCGGCATTGCGCCGGGAACCACCTTTGGCAAGATCCTGGCACAGCACATCCTGGGACAGATCACGGAAGAGGATCTGCCGCTGCCCTTCACCGACCCGAAGCTGCCGCCCTTGCGGCCGCTGAAGGAAGCCTATTACGAGGCGGGCGCACAGATCGCCCACCTGACGGCGGAACGCTTCTGATTGCGTAACCGCTGCCGATTTGTACATTGACGGAACTGACACCGGAAGGACTGACATGACGCTTGCCACCCTCGATCTCGCAGCCGACGTAAAGACAATCCTCGGCGACCTCGGCGTGAAGCCCGAGAGCTACACCGGCGGCACGCTGGCCGTCCGTTCGCCCGTCACCGGCAGGGAAATCGGCAAGCTTCCGGAAGACACCGCCGAAAGCGCCGCCAAGGCGATCGACGCCGCCCACCAGGCCTTTCTCGAGTGGCGCCTGGTGCCAGCGCCCAAGCGCGGTGAGCTGATCCGACTTCTCGGCGAGGAACTGCGCGCCGCCAAGACCGCACTTGGCCGCTTGGTCTCCATCGAAGTCGGCAAGATCACCTCGGAGGGGCTCGGCGAAGTCCAGGAGATGATCGACATCTGCGACTTCGCCGTCGGCCTGTCGCGCCAGCTCTACGGCCTGACGATCGCGACGGAACGCGCCGACCACCGGATGATGGAGACCTGGCACCCGCTCGGCGCCATCGGCATCATCTCCGCCTTCAACTTCCCCGTCGCCGTCTGGTCCTGGAACGCAGCCCTTGCCATCGTCTGCGGCAACTCGACGGTCTGGAAGCCTTCGGAGAAGACCCCGCTGACGGCGCTGGCGACCCAGGCGATCTTCGAAAAGGCGCTGACGCGCTACATCGCCGAGGGCAATAGCGCGCCGAAGAACCTTTCGACGCTGCTGATCGGCGGGCGCGACGTCGGCGAGGTCCTGGTCGACCACGAAAAAATCCCGCTGGTCTCCGCCACGGGCTCCACCGCCATGGGCCGCACCGTCGGCCCGCGTCTCGCCCAGCGCTTCGCCCGCTCGCTGCTGGAGCTTGGCGGTAACAATGCCGCGATCGTCGGCCCGACCGCCGATCTTGACCTGACGCTGCGCGGCGTCGCCTTCTCGGCCATGGGCACCGCCGGCCAGCGCTGCACCACCCTGCGGCGTCTCTTCGTGCACGACAGCGTCTACGATACGCTCGTTCCCCGGCTTGCCAAGGCCTACCAGTCTGTCACCGTCGGCAGCCCGCTCGAAACCGGAAACCTCGTCGGTCCGCTGATCGACAAGGGCGCCTTCGACAAGATGCATGCTTCGCTCGAGGCCGCAACATCCGCAGGCGGCAAGGTCACCGGCGGCGAGCGGATCGAACAGGACGGCGCGACCGATGCCTATTACGTCCGCCCGGCAATCGTCGAAATGCCGGAGCAGACCGGTCCCGTGAAGGAAGAGACCTTCGCGCCGATCCTCTACGTGATGAAGTACAGCGACTTCGACGAGGTGCTGCGCCTGCACAACGACGTGCCGCAGGGCCTGTCGTCGTCAATCTTCACCAACGATATGCGCGAAGCCGAGATCTTCGTGTCCGACCGGGGCTCCGATTGCGGCATCGCCAACGTCAACATCGGTCCGTCCGGTGCGGAAATCGGCGGCGCCTTCGGGGGCGAGAAGGAAACCGGCGGCGGTCGCGAATCCGGCTCCGACGCCTGGAGGGCCTACATGCGGCGCCAGACCAACACGATGAACTACGGCCGCACGCTGCCGCTCGCCCAGGGCGTCAAATTCGACGTGATCTGACGCCATGAGTGACCCGCTCAACCTCCTGACCGATATCGAGGGCGTGGCTGTAGGCCACGCCACAGACCTTGGTCTCGGCTCCGGAGTGACGGCGGTGATCTTCGACAGGCCGGCCGTCGCCTCCGGCAGCGTGCTCGGCGGCGCGCCTGGCGGTCGCGAGACGGCATTGCTCGATCCGTCTATGACGGTGGAAGCGGTGGATGCTTTCGTGCTTTCGGGCGGTTCTGCCTTCGGGCTGGATGCCGCCGGCGGCGTGCAATCGGGACTGCGAGAGATCGGCCGCGGCTTTGCGGTCGGCTCCGCCCGCGTTCCAATCGTGCCGCAGGCAATCCTGATGGATCTCCTGAACGGGGGCGACAAGGACTGGGGGCTGCACTCCCCTTACCGCGACATGGGCTATCAGGCATTTCTGTCTGCCCGAACCGGGCCCTTCGAACTCGGAACCGTCGGCGCCGGCACCGGCGCGACGACGGCAACCGTCAAGGGTGGGATCGGCTCGGCGAGCGCCGTCACCGCCTCCGGCCACACCGTCGCGGTGCTGATGGCGGTGAACGCCATGGGATCAGTGACGATCGGCGAGGGTCCGCATTTCTGGGCGGCCCCCTTCGAAACCGCGGGCGAATTCGGCGGCTTCGGGATGCCGCAGGATTTCGATACGGCCCTGCGCCTCAAGGGCGCCACCACCCCGGCGCCCACGATCGGCGTGGTCGTGACCGATGCTCTTCTGACGAAGGCGCAGGCGCACCGGCTGTCGATTGCCGGCCACGACGGCCTCGCCCGGGCGGTGATGCCGGCGCACCTCCCCTTCGATGGCGACACGATATTCTCCGCCGCAACAGGGGCAAGACCGGTTGCCGATCCGGCAGCGCTGATGGAGATCTTTCATCTGGCCGCGCTGGTGACGGCACGCGCCGTGGCGCGCGGCGTCTACGAGGCAACGGCCCTGCCCCATGCCGGTGCCCAGCCGGCCTGGCGGGATCGTTTCTCCGCTAGCCCTAAAGCGTGAGTTCCCTCAAGGCCGCTTCCAGACGTGCCCACTCGTGATCCCCTGGCAGACCGAAGCGCAGGAAGTCTCGCCGTTCCTCGAAGCGCCGGACCAGAATGCCGGCCTCCCCGAGCGCTCCATGGAGTGCCGCTGCCCGTTCGTGCCGGACATAGCGGAAGAGCGAGGTGCCGCCGACGACGGGGATGGCACCTTCGTTCAACAGCGCATCCAGACGCGCCGCCTGCCGTCGCAGCGTCTGCTGCATGGCCTGCCGCCAGTCCCGGTCCGCCAATGCCTCCAGCGCGACATGCAGCGCCGGGCCGGAAACAGACCACGGCCCCAGCTGCCCCTCCAGCCGCGCTGCAACATCCGCTGAAGCAATGGCAAAGCCCAGCCGGACGCCGGCCATACCGTAGAACTTGCCGAAGGAGCGCAGCACGAGGAGGCCGCCGTCCGCCACGGCATCCGCAACGCTCTCGGTCTCCGAGACGTCGTGGAAGGCCTCGTCGACGACCAGCAGGCCACCCTTCGAGTGCATGTGCGCGGCGAGCGCGAGCAGGTCGCCGCGGGAGGTGATGCGTCCCGTCGGATTGTTCGGATTGACCACGACCGCCAGATCGGCCTCCCTCAGCCTTTCGAAGTCCTCGGTTTCCGTCACCGCATAGCCGGCGAGCCGGGCCGCTCGGGCGTGCTCCGCATAGGTCGGCGACAGCACGGCGGCACGAGCGTGGACCTTGGGCAGCGCCGCGATCATCGGCAGCAGGATCTGCGTACCAGGGGCCGCGACGACATGTGCTGCGGAGGGTGCGCCATAAGCCTGCGCGGCCACCGCCTTCAGCCGCTCGGCAAGCGCCGGTTCGGGCAGCCGCGAGAAAGCATTGGCTGGCACGGCGGAATGTGGATACGAATAGGGATTGATGCCGGTGGAGAGATCGATCCACGGCTCGGGCGCCTGCGGGAACTGCAGCCGCGCCCGTGCCAGATTGCCTCCATGCTGGATCGTCCCGTCAGTCCCAGATGCCATACGCTGCATGTACCTCCTGCTCGCCTTCCTTGCCCTGCTGACCGAACGCCTGATCGGCTATCCGCAATGGCTATACCGCCTGATCGGCCATCCCGTCACCTGGATCGGCGCCCTGATCTCGCGTCTCGACCGGAGCTGGAACCGCGAGAGCCAGAGCTTTAGGCGCCGCAAGGCCTGGGGCATTGCAGCACTCCTCGTCCTCATCGGCGTGACCGTCGCCATCTCGTTCATCCTCGAGCGTCTTCTTGCCGGAAGCCAACTCGGCTTCGTTCTGCTGGTGCTCATCGCGGCCATGCTGCCAGCGCAAAAGAGCCTGGAAAGCCATGTCGAGGCGGTCGCCACGGCGCTGGAGACCGGCGGCATCGAGGCTGGCCGCAAGGCCGTCTCGATGATCGTCGGCCGCGACCCGGAACAGCTGGACGAGGCGGGCGTCTGCCGGGCAGCGGTCGAAAGCCTGGCGGAGAATTTTTCCGACGGCATCGTCGCGCCTGCCGTCTGGCTGGGGGCGGCAGGACTGGCGGGAGGCGCTGCCTACAAGGCCGCCAATACCGCCGACAGCATGATCGGCCACCGCTCTGCCCGTCACGAAGCCTTCGGCTGGGCGGCCGCCCGCTTCGACGACCTGATCAACCTGCCGGCCTCGCGCCTGAGCGGAGCTCTGTTCGTGGCCGCCGCCTGCCTTCTTCCCGGCGCTTCGCCCCGGGCTGCCATGGCCGCCATCCGCCGCGATGCGCAGCATCACCGGTCGCCGAACGCCGGGTGGCCGGAAGCCGCCATGGCGGGCGCCCTCGGCATCGCGCTTGCCGGCCCGCGCAGCTACGGCGGAAAGAGGATCGAGGCACGGTTCATGGGGTCGGGGGGACGCGCCAAGCTGACAGCTGCCGACATCCGCCGGGCGCTGACGCTGGCGCGCATCGCCGACGCCCTGCTGATCGGCCTCTTCGGCCTGGCGGCGCTGGCTATCTGGCAAGTCTGAGCAATCCGTCGAGATTGAGGTGCTTCTCCACATGCGCGGCCAGACGGTCGAGCACCGCATCCACATCCGCCTCGTAGTTGAGATCCGACGGCGCACCGCCCAGCCTCGTCAGCCAGGCGCCACGCTGCCGATCATTGCCAAAGAGGCCGTGAAGATAGGTGCCGACCACCTGTCCGCTGGCCGAGACGGCGCCTTCCGCCGTGCCGGAGACGGTCGCAAACGGACGGCTGCAATCTGCCCCGCTTGTCCGGCCGATGTGCATTTCATAGCCGCTGAGCGGTTTCCCGTCGAAGCTCTCGCCCGAGACCGCTTCCAGCCGCTTGTCGCCCGACAGCACGGTGTCGACCTCGAGCAGTCCCAATCCGGCAAACGTTCCCGGCTGCCCCTCGAGACCTTCGGGATCGGAAAGCGTTTTGCCAAGCATCTGGTAGCCGCCGCACAGCCCGAGCACGCGTCCGCCGCGGCGCACATGTGCGGCGATGTCGATGTCGAGTCCGCTCTCCTTCAGCACCTGAAGGTCGGAGATCGTCGCCTTCGAACCGACCAGCAGGACGAGATCGCAATCGCCGGGAATGACCTCGCCCGGCCGCACCCGGATCAGGTCGACGTCGGGCTCCGCCGCCAGCGGGTCGAGGTCGTCGAAATTGGAGATATGCGGCAGGATCGGCACGGCAATGCGCAGCCGGGCGCCCGCCTTGCGCTCGATCTTGTCGCTGAGACCCAACGCGTCCTCCGCCGGCAGCCGGACCGCCTCCCGGAAGAACGGCAAAAGCCCGATCGACTGCCAGCCCGTCAGCGTGGCGATGGTGCGCATGCCATCATCGAAGAGCGCCGGATCGCCCCGGAAGCGGTTGACGATGAAGCCCTGGATCATCGCCGCGTCCTCCGGATCGAGGACGAGCTTCGTGCCGGCGAGGCTGGCGATGACGCCGCCGCGGTCGATATCGCCGATCAGCACCACCGGCACGTCGGCGGCGCGCGCAAAGCCCATGTTGGCGATGTCGTTCTGGCGCAGGTTGATCTCCGAGGCACTGCCCGCACCTTCCACCAGCACCAGATCCGCCTGCGCCTGGAGAAGCGAGAAGCTCTCCAGCACCTTCGGCATCAGCTGCGGCTTGAGGCCCTGGTATTCGGCGGCCCTGGCATTGCCGAAGACCCGCCCATGCACCACCACCTGCGCACCGACCTCGCTCTGCGGCTTCAGCAGCACCGGGTTCATGTGGACGCTCAAGGGCGCACCGGCGGCGCGCGCCTGCAGCGCCTGCGCCCGGCCGATCTCGCCGCCATCGGCGGTCACCGCGGCATTGTTGGACATGTTCTGCGGCTTGAACGGCAGGACCTTGAGGCCGCGCAGCGTGAAGGCCCGCGCAAGGGCGGCGACGACAAGCGACTTGCCGACGTCCGAGCCTGTGCCCTGGAACATGAGGGACCGGGCTGCCATGCCTAGAACTCGATACCGGACTGGGCCTTCACGCCGGCCTTGAAGGCGTGCTTGACCAGGCCCATCTCGGTCACCAGGTCGGCGGCGTCGATGAGGGCCGGCTTGGCGTTGCGCCCGGTGACGACCACATGCAGATCCGGCCGACGGGCCTGCAGTTCGCCGACGACCTTGTCGAGGTCGGCGGCGCGGCCCTGCTGGTCCACGGCCTGGATCATGGAGACGATGCGCTCGCGGAAGCGCGCGACGACCTCGCTCTGGCGCTCGTTGACGGGGCGGCCCTCCTGGTTGGGGAGGGCGCGAGCGCGGGCCTGGATCTGGTGCAGGCCCTGGCCAAGCGCGTAGCGCAGGTGGACATTGACCGGCTGGCCAGCGCTGACGACGACGTCCTCGCGCAGCGGGACGATGAGGGAGTGGACGCCTGCGGCGGAGCTGACCAGGGTGACGCCCTGCGCGAGCTCGCACAGGGTCTTTAGCCGCAGGCCAGTGATCGTGCCGCCGAGCAGGGGCTTGACGATGATGGTGTCGTCGATGGACTCAGGCAGCTTATCCGCCACCAGATCATGCGTGACGAAGTGCTTGGACTCGCCCAGGACCGCGACGGGCTCACCGGCGCGGGTGGCGCGGGTGGTGCGAAGCGCGATGCCGCCGGCGTCGTGGGGGGTGCTGGCCAGCTCGAAGAGGTGGACCACGCGGCGCGGGATCATGTCGCCATCATCGCGCAGGATGCGCTCGCGGATGGCGGTGATGCGCTGCGCCTCGTGCCCCTCGATGAACCATGTGGAGGCGAGCGAGGTGATGGCGAGGCGGACGCGCTGGTCGAGGTTGATCTGGTCGAGCGGCTGCTCAAAGAGCAGGACCTTGCCGCCGAGCTCCTTGGCGGCGAGGCTGTGGCGGATGCTCTCGACGAGCGCGGGGTCCTGCTCAAAGATGAGGACGCGCTGCGCGCGGTGGTAGATGGCGTCGAGCAGCGTGGCGGCCTCCCAGCCGATGAGCGCCACGGAGGGCGGGGCATCGCACCGGGCGAGGGCGACGTCGATGGCGCGTAGCATCGCGGCGCGCTTGTGGGGATCGAGGGCAGACGAGACGAGATCACCGTGCAGAGCCATGTCGAACCTCTTTGGCAGTGGGAGCGCGGGGCATGCAGGCTATCGGGAGCCCCAAGTGTGATCAGGAGTAGCATCGGGGGCGCCGCTTGTGAATGGTGATGTGCGGGAGGGGCGCTCAGCTTCTTTTGGGGTTCTCTTTTCTGCGGGCGTGGCGAGAATAGAGGCGATGATGAGCCATTGATGAGGATCTGAGCGGAGGATCGCGGATGAGCGGAGCTGG